>DAIDIT010000111.1 GCA_027451705.1 Pseudomonadota bacterium | reverse complement strand
GGACGTGGCGCGCCACGGGCTCCTGTTCGCGGGGGTGGTGCTGGCGGAGGCGGCGGTCCTCTACGAGGGCCGGCACGCGCTCCAGTCGCAGGCGTTCGGCGTCGCCGCCTCGGGGAGGGCCGGCCGCTCCGACGTCATCGTCTCCGATGCCGAGATCGAATCCCCGAGGCTCGTCCGCGTCGACGCGCTCGCCGCGCTGACGCAGGAGGCGCTGTTGCGCTACGCCTCGGAGCTGCGGGAGGGGGGCGTGCTCGTCGCCGACGCGGGGCTGCCGCGCGGCCTCGGCCGCCGCCTTCCGCTCGTCTCGGCCTCCGGCGACCCGCGCGAGACGGGACTCGCCGCGCTCGGTGCGCTGACGGCGTTCCGGCCGGTGGTCCGCGCGGAATCGCTCGACGCGGCGCTCGGCGCGCGGGTCGAGGGCCCCGATCTCGTCCGCCTCCGCGCCGCGCTCGAGCGGGGACGGACCCTCGCCCTCGCGGCACGGGCCTCCTAGGAAACCGCCGAACGTACCCCGGGTGGTTGCCCCTGCGGCGGCGAGTGGCTAGGTTACCGGGTCGGCCCACGACGGATGGTGAGGGGATGGAAGGCACAGCCCATGGCACGGACAGTCGATGACCTGCCCCGCATGTCTGCCGAGCCGGCCTCCGCCCCCGGCGGCCTGCCCGAGCCGCGTCAGAACGCGGTGATCGACACCGCCTCCGCCGAGAGCCCGGTCTTCCCGCCCCCGCCGGCGTTCGCCGAGCGGGCCCGCATCAAGAGCCTCGAGGAGTACCGCGCCCTCTACGCGAAATCGATGCACGAGCCCGAGGCATTCTGGGCGGAGCAGGCGAAGTGCCTCCAGTGGACCAAGCCGTTCGATCGGGTCCTCGAGTGGCAGGCGCCGCACGCCCAGTGGTTCGTCGGCGGGCAGCTCAACGCCTCGCAGAACTGCCTCGACCGCCACATCGCCGACGGCCACGGCGGGAAGGTCGCGCTGATCTGGGAGGGCGAGCCGTTCGCGGACGGCCGGCCCCGCGAGGAGCGCACCTTCACCTATGCCGAACTGCTCGCCGAGGTCTGCCGCTGCGCCAACGCGCTCCGCGCCCTGGGCGTCAAGACCGGCGACCGCGTCGGGATCTACCTGCCGCTCGTCCCCGAGGCGGCGATCGCGATGCTCGCCTGCGCGCGGCTCGGCGCGACCCACAGCGTGATCTTCGGAGGCTTCTCGGCCGAGGCGTTGCGCGACCGGCTCGCCGACGCGGGCGCCAAGGTCCTCGTCACCGCCGACGGCGGCTGGCGGCGCGGCGCGGTCGTCCCCCTCAAGCAGAACGCCGACGCGGCCCTCGCCGGCCTTCCCCACCTCGAGCGGGTGGTCGTCGTCCGCCGCACGGGCGAGCCGGTCTCGATGAAGCCCGGCCGCGACATCTACTGGGACGAGGCGCTGAAGCGCGAGGCGCCGGTGTGCGAGCCCGTGGCGCTCGACGCCGAGCACGCGCTCTTCATCCTCTACACCTCGGGCACGACCGGAAAGCCGAAGGGTGTCGTGCACGCGACCGCCGGCTACCTCCTCCAGGCCGCGCTCACCATGCGCTGGGTCTTCGACCTGCGCGACGACGACGTCTACTGGTGCACCGCGGACGTGGGCTGGGTCACGGGCCACAGCTACGTCGTCTACGGGCCGCTCGCCGAGCGGGCGACCGTCCTGCTGTACGAGGGCGCGCCGAACTGGCCCGAGGCCGATCGGATCTGGGACATCGTGGAGCGGCGGCGGGTGACCACGCTCTACACCGCCCCGACCGCGATCCGCTCGTTCATCAAGGCGGGCGACCAGCACCCGGGCAAGCACGACCTCTCGTCGCTGCGGCTGCTCGGCAGCGTCGGCGAGCCGATCAACCCCGAGGCGTGGCTCTGGTACCACCGCGTCATCGGCGAGGGGCGCTGCCCGATCGTCGACACCTGGTGGCAGACCGAGACCGGCGCCATCGCGGTCGCGCCGATCCCCGGGGCGACGCCGACCAAGCCCGGCTCCGCGACCCTGCCGCTGCCGGGCATGGCGATCGAGGTCGTCGACCACGACGGGAAGCCCGTTCCGCCGGGCAGCGGCGGCATGCTGGTGATCGGCAAGCCGTGGCCCGCCATGCTGCGGACCATCCACGGGGACCCCAAGCGCTACGTACAGAACTACTTCTCGCAGATCCGCGGCAAGTACTTCACCGGCGACGGCGCCCGCATCGACGGCGACGGCTACCTCTGGGTGATGGGGCGCATCGACGACGTGATCAACGTCGCCGGCCACCGGCTCGGCACGGCGGAGGTCGAGAGCGCCCTCGTGGGACACCCCGCCGTGGCCGAGGCGGCCGTCGTCGGCCGCCCCGACGACCTCAAGGGCACCGCCATCGTGGCGTTCGTGACCCTCAAGACCGGAACGGCGCCGGCCGGCGACCTGAAGGAGAAGCTGCGCGCGCACGTCGCGACCGCGATCGGCGCGTTCGCCCGGCCCGAGGAGGTGCGGTTCGCCGACGCGCTTCCGAAGACCCGCAGCGGCAAGATCATGCGCCGGCTCTTGCGCGACGTCGCCGCGGGCAAGGGCCCGCAGGGCGACACCACGACCCTCGAGGACCTTTCGGTCCTCGCGGCGCTGCGCCAGGAAGAGGAGTAGTCAGCCGCCGGCGACGAGCCGGATCGCGGCCTCGAGGTTGGCGCGGTCGACGGGCTTGTCGACGCGGGGGTTGGGCACCCGGTCGAGGAACGCGCGCGCCTCGGGGGTGAAGGCCCCGCCGGTGACGAAGACGACCCGGCGCGAGGCGTCCGGGTGGCGCGCCGTCAGCTCGCGGTGCAGCTCCATCCCGGTGACCTCGGGCATCATCAGGTCGCAGAGGATCGCGTCGTAGCGCTCGCCGCGGTCGATCCGCGCGAGCGCCTCCGCGGCGCGCGTGACCGCGACGACGTCGTGGTCGTTGCCGAGCACCCGGGAGAGTGCGACTCCGACGAGCGGCTCGTCGTCGACGATCAGGACCCGGGCCCGGCGGGCCCGCGGCTTGCCCTCGGACGTGGCGGGTGCCGGGGCGAGCCGTGCCGACTTCGCGAGCGGAGGCAGCACGACGCGGAACGTCGTCCCCGCGCCGGGTGCGCTCTCGACCGCGATTTCGCCGCCGAACTGGCCGACGATCTGCCGGCAGATCGAGAGGCCGAGCCCGGTCCCCTGTCCGATCGGCTTGGTCGTGAAGAACGGGTCGAAGATCCGCGGCAGCACGTCGGTCGGGATGCCGTTGCCCGTGTCCCGGACGTCGACGCAGGCCCGGCCGGCGGCGTCGGTGGAGGTCACGACCCGGATCTCGTGGCGGTCGGCGGCGCCCTCGGGGATTGCCTGCGCCGCGTTGACGAGGAGGTTCAGGAAGACCTGCCCGAGCTTGCCCGCGATTCCCTCGACGAGCGGCGCCGGTCCGTAGTCCTTCACGAGCCGGGCGCGATGGCGGATCTCGTTCCATGCCATGTTGATCGCGGAGTCGAGGACCTCCTTCAGCTCGACGGGCGCGCGGGCCTCGTCGTCGGCGCGGGCGAACGTGCGGAGGTCACGGACGATCCTTCGGATGCGCTCGGCGCCCTGCCGCGCGTCGGTGAGGACCTCCACCAGCTCGTCGCCGCGAACTCCGAGGGCGCCCGAGGCGGCCAGTGGGCGCAGCGCTTCGGCGAGATACTCGAGGTTGCCAACGACGTAGGCGAGCGGGTTGTTGATCTCGTGCCCCACCCCGGCTGCGAGAGTCCCAACCGCGATGATCCGATCGAGCTGCATCATCTTGGCGGTCAGTTCCTTGCGGACCGAGAGATCGCGGACGACGACCACGACGGTGGGGCCGCCCGCTCCGCGGATCGGGAGCGCGGTGACCTCGCCCGTGACGACCGTTCCGTCGCGGCGCAAGAACCGCTCCTCCTGCGGCGGCGCCAGCTTGCCGAGCCGCATCCGTTCGACGACGAACGTCCGGTCGTCGGGGTGAACGATGTCGAGGACCGACTTGCCGATCAGCTCCTCGGCCCGCGCGTAGCCGAGCAGCTCGAGCGCCCGGGGGTTGAGGTAGAGGAAACGACCGTCTCGGTGGACCGCCACCGCGTCCGGGAAGTTCTCGATCAGCGCCTGGAAATTCGCCTGCCAGTCCACCGCCGCCGCCGGCTCCGCCGCGGGGGTTGGGTGCCCCCTCCGAAGGCGCCTCCTGCTCGACATGTGTGCCCTGGCTTCGGACGATGCCACTGTACCATTTCCGCCGGCGCACGCTCGATCGAGGGGAATCGCCGCCCGGGAGGCGCGCCGCGGCGCCGGCGAGACGGCTCAGCTCGGCATCGGGAGCTGCTTGGGGAGCGCGTCGAGCCTCGCCAGGGCCGCGAGGCCGCGCTGCCGGAGGTCGGCCTGGAGCGCCCAGGCCTTGGACTGGTTCTCGGCCCAGACGGAGACGTCGATCCGGACGGCGGCAGGGCCGGTCGCGCCGACGGCCGCACCGGGCGCAGGCTCCTTCAGCGCGTAGGGACAGGACGCGGCGGCCGCCGAGAGGGTCGACAGGGCCGCGGTGAGATCGGCCTGGTAGCCGAGATGGAACTGGACGGTCGAGACGATGCGCGGATCGCCGATCGAATGGTTGTAGAGGATCTCGGTCGAGAGCACGTCGT
The DNA here is from genome assembly GCA_027451705.1 of Pseudomonadota bacterium. Classification (GTDB taxonomy): domain Bacteria; phylum Myxococcota; class Myxococcia; order Myxococcales; family JAKAPL01; genus JAKAPL01. The sequence goes on along the minus strand of DAIDIT010000111.1, from coordinate 843 downwards.
TCGGGATGACGAGCCGGCGGTTGTCCGAGGTCCGGATGAACGTGAACACGAGGGTCACGTCCTCGACGGTCCCGGTCTCGTTGCGGCACGTCACGACGTCTCCGACCCGGAACGGCTGGCTGAACGCGAGGGTGACGCCGGCGATCGCGTTGCCGAGCGTCCCCTTGGCGGCCATGCCGACCACGAGGCCGGCGACCCCGGCGGACGCCCAGAGCCCGGTCGAGAGCGCGCGCAGGAACGGGAAGTGCGAGAGGACCGCCGCCGCGGCGACGACGGCGATCGCCACGCGGCCGAGCCGCCGCAGGACCCGGACGCGGGTGACGAAGGACTCGTACGTCGCGTCCATCCCGCGCGCGGCCTTGCGGGAGACGGCGCGGTCGACGGCGATCACGAGCACGCGGTCGGCGAAGACGGCCAGCGCGACGACGACGGCGGCCGAGACGAGGGCCTCGACCGAGGGGAGCTGTGACGGCGGGATCACCGGCTCGCCGAGAGCGGGGCTGCGCTCGATGGCCGCAGCCCCTCCTGGAAGATCGCGCTCGCGAGCTGGGAGGCGTGGACGCGCCAGCGCAGGCCGTTGACGACCACCGCCGCCACGGCGAGGCGCGGGTCGAGCGCGGGGGCGAAGCCCACGAACCACGAGTAGTCGCGGAACGGCCCGTGCGTGGAGATGCTGCCGGTCTTCCCGGCGGCCTCGAGGCGGCGCGCGGCGCGCGTCCGGAACGCCCGCCGCGCCGTGCCGGCCCGGACGGTCTCGGCCATCATCGCGGTCAGCTCGCGCGCGATGTCGGCCGGCAGGAGGCGCTGCGCCGGGTCGGCCGCGTGCGCGGCGGAGAGCCGCGG
>DAIDIT010000110.1 GCA_027451705.1 Pseudomonadota bacterium | reverse complement strand
CCACCGGGCCGACGGGCGCGACCGGCGCCACGGGCACGGGCGGCAGCGGGACGGGCGGCGGCGCGGGTCCGGCCGGCCCGACGGGCGCCACCGGCGCGACCGGCGTCGCGGGCCCGACCGGTCCGATGGGCCCGACCGGCCCCGCCGGCACCTTCGCGGGCAGCTTCAACGGCAACGCGACGATCCAGGGCAACCTCGACGTCACGGGCAACCTGACCGGGCCGACGGTGTCGGCCATCGACTGGATGGCGGTGCACGCGGCGGCGGCGGGCGCGTGCGCGGCCATCGACCGCAGCGGCGGCTGCTGCGGCCACACGGTCCTCCCGGCAACGGCAACACCCCGTGCAGCGCGATCTGCGCCTTCCTCACCGGCGGCGGCCGCACCGGCACCTGCGCCGGCGAGGTCGCGATCCAGCCGAACCTCGGGCAGGCGACGGCGAACAGCGACGGCGTCGCCGGCTATTACAACTATGGCTGCGGCGGCGCGGGCGGCAACCCGCGCAACGAGGTCGGGGCCGCCGACGTCGCCGCGGGCTACTTCGAGTACTGCTGCTGCGACGTGAACTGAGCCACCCTGGCCGAGGACCCCATGAAGTTCTTCATCGACACGGCGGACATCGAAGAGATCAAGAAGGCCCACGCGATGGGCATGGTCGACGGGGTCACGACGAACCCCTCGCTCGTCGCGAAGACCGGGCGGCCGTTCCAGGACGTCTTGAAGGACATCCTGGCGATCGTCGAGGGACCGATCTCGGCGGAGGTCGTCGCGACCGACACCGAGGGGATGCTGAAGGAGGGCCGCGGCCTCGCGAAGCTGCACGACAACATCGTGGTCAAGATCCCGATGACCACCGAGGGGCTGAAGGCCGTCCGGCAGTTCACCTCCGAGGGCGTGCGGACCAACGTCACGCTGGTCTTCTCGCCGACGCAGGCGCTGCTCGCCGCCAAGGCCGGGGCGACCTACGTCTCGCCGTTCGTCGGCCGCCTCGACGACATCGCCGAGGACGGCATGGCGATGGTCGGGCAGATCCTCGAGATCTACGGCCGCTACGACTTCGACACCCAGGTGCTGGTCGCGAGCGTGCGCCACCCGTTGCACGTCCTGACGGCCGCGCGCATGGGGGCGGACGACGCGACCATCCCGTACGCGGTCATCGAGCAGCTCGCGAAGCACCCGCTCACCGACGCCGGGCTCAAGAGGTTCCTGTCCGACTGGGAGAAGGTCCCGAAGGCGAAGTAGGCCGGGCCGGGAAACCCGCTTCCGAGGGTCGGGAGGTCCCTCCCTACCGTAGGAAGGTCGCTCCCTACGGTAGGGAGGCAGCTCCCCACGGTAGGGAGGTCGCTCCCTACCGTGGGAAGGTGTCTCCCTACGGTAGGGAGGTCGCTCCCCACGGTAGGGAGATAGCTCCCCAGGGTCGGGAGGCAGCTCCCGAGGCCAGCAAGGCGCCTCCCCGGCCCGGAGAAGCGCCGAAAGCGCTTGATCGGGCCCCCGGCCCTCCCTAGAATGCGCGCCGCACCGCGTCACCAACCCCCGGAGACCCTCGTGAAGATCCTCGTGACGGTGAAACGGGTCGAAGACCCCTACCAGGCCATCAAGGTCAAGCCGGACGGCAGCGGCATCGTGACCGACGGCATGAACTACAAGCCCAATCCTTTCGACGAGATCGCGGTCGAGGAGGCGCTCCGGCTGCGCGACAAGCACCAGGGCGAGGTGATCGCGGTCACCCTCGGCACCGACCGGAGCACCGCCGAGCTGCGGCAGGCCCTCGCGATGGGCGCGGACCGCGGCATCCTCGTCAAGCACGACGGCCCGCTCGACAGCGACGCGGTGGCCCGGCTGCTCGCGAAGGTCGTCGAGACCGAGAAGCCCGACCTGATCCTCATGGGCAAGCAGGCCATCGACGACGACCAGAACCAGGCCGGGCAGCTCCTCGCCGAGTACCTGCACGTCGGGCAGGCGACGTTCGCCTCCAAGAAGGACAGCCTGGAGTCCGAGGCCGAGAAGACCAAGGTCCCGGGGCTCCAGGTCCTGGACGGGGCCCGGGCGGTTCGCGTCATCCGCGAGGTCGACGGCGGCCTCGAGACGCTGGAAGTGACGCTGCCGGCGGTCGTCACGGTCGACCTGCGGCTGAACCTGCCGCGCTACGCCTCGCTGCCGAACATCATGAAGGCGAAGAAGAAAGAGGTGAAGGAGCTGACGCCCGCCGCCCTCGGCGTCGACCCGACGCCCAAGGTGATGGCCCGCAAGTTCGCCGCGCCGCCGGCCCGCAAGGGGGGTATCAAGGTGCCGGACGTCGCGACCCTCGTCGACAAGCTGCGCAACGAAGCGAAAGTCATCTAGGCAAGGAGCCCAGTCATGTCGAACGTTCTCGTCGTCGCCGAGCAGCTCGAGGGGGCCCTGCGGAAGGCCTCGCTCCCCGCCGTGAAGGCCGGGCGCGAGCTCGCGGGGAAGGTCGGGGGCAAGTGCCACGTGCTCGTCCTCGGGAAGTCCGTGGCCGCGGCCGCCGCGGAGATCGCCCCGTACGGGGCCGACGCGGTCCACACGGCCGAGGACCCGGCCCTCGAGCACTACCTCGCGGAGCCGTACGCGCAGGCCGTCGAGCAGGCGGCCCGGGCGCTGGGCGCGGGCTACGTCGTCGCGACCGCCTCCTCGACGGGCAAGGACCTGATGCCGCGGGTCGCGGCGCGCCTCTCGGCGGGCATGGCGACCGACGTCCTCGGCTTCGTCGGGGACGGGGCGGCGATCGCGTTCCGCCGGCCGATGTGGGCGGGCGCGGTCATCGCCGAGGTGACGATCGCGACCGAGATCAAGGTGCTCACGGTTCGCGGGACCGAGTTCGGCGTGCCCGCCAAAGCCGCCGCCGCGGCCATCGCGCCGCTGCCGGTGAAGATCGACGCGGCCGCCGTCAAGACCCGCTTCGTCTCGCTCGAGCAGGTCAAGAGCGCGCGGCCCGAGCTGACGGAGGCGAAGATCATCGTCTCCGGCGGCCGCGGCACCAAGGGCGACTTCAAGCCCGTGGAGTCGCTCGCGGACTCGATCGGCGCGGCGGTCGGCGCGAGCCGGGCGGCCTGCGACGCGGGCTGGGTCCCCAACGACTGGCAGGTCGGGCAGACCGGGAAGACCGTGGCGCCCGAGCTGTACATCGCCGCGGGCATCTCGGGGGCCATCCAGCACCTCGCCGGGATGAAGAACAGCAAGGTCATCGTCGCGATCAACAAGGACCCGGAGGCGCCGATCTTCCAGGTGGCGGACTACGGCCTGGTCGCGGACCTCTTCAAGGCGCTCCCGGAGCTGCAAGCGGCGCTGAAGAAGGACGCCTGACCGCCGATAAGGGCGCATCTGCTTCGTTGCTCGGTCGCTGCGGTTCTCACCGTACAGACATCGTACGGTTCCGGTCCTCGCTCGGTCGCGCCTCGCATCTGCACCCTTCTCGACGGTCATGGACCGTCGGCGAGTTGCTCCCTGGAACCGTTGAACGCGGGGATGCAGCGGGGGCACAGTGGAGGTTGACAGTCGGGACCTCGGACAACGAGAATGCGCCGCATGGCATCGACGATTGAAGACTTGCCTCGCATGTCACGCTGGGCGCGCGGGAGCCGCTAGAAGATGGCGGGAGAGTTGCGCCAGTATCCCACCCCGCGGGAGGGGGTTGCCTCGCGCGTGGTGGACGGGCTCGCCGTGGCGGTGACGCCCGAGGACAGCACGCTCCACACCTTCGAAAACCCCGTCGCGACGGCCATCTGGCAGCTCGTCGACGGGCGGCACAGCGTCGCGGCCATCGTCGAGCGGGTGGTCGCAACGTACGAGGTCGAGCGGGAACGGGCGGAGCGCGACGTGCTCGCGTTCGTGGGGCTCCTGGCGCAGCGCGGCCTCGTCGAGCTATCGGCGGAGGCCCGCTCGTAACCGTACATGCCGGCGGGGTCGATTCCCGCCCGACTGGAGAGGTAGACGATGGTCGTCGGACGTAGACTTTGGGGAATTTGGCGCGCGGCCGCTCTCGGCGCGGGGCTCTCGCTCGTCGCGGGCTGCCCGCAGAAGCCCACCAAGCCCACCCCGACCCTCACCTTCCAGTTCCCCACCGACGGCCAGACGCTGCACGCGACCGACAGCCTGCCGGGCGCGCCCGCGGGCGCGATCCTCCTGACCGTGAAGGTCGCGGCCAAGAACGTCTCGGTCGGCTCGGCGGTGACCCTGACGGTCGACGGCACCGCGGCCGGCCCCTCGACGATCGGCGCCGACGGGACCGCGAGCGTGGCGGGGGTCGTCCTGACCGGCTCGGCGGCGGGCACGCCGCACACGCTCCAGGCGAGCGTCGTGGACTCGGGCGGCAACGGCAACGCGCAGGCGACGGCCCACGCGACGGTGATCCTGCCGCCGGCCGCCTGCTCGGTGACCGGGATCGCGCCGGGCGACGGGGCGATCTTCAACGAGACCGGGGCGACGGTCGCGGGGCAGCCGACGTTCCAGGACGAGGACCTCGGCAAGCCCGGGATGCAGGCGAAGATCGTGGCCACGACGAGCTGTCCGGACGGCTCTTCCGCGACTCTCTTCGCGGGACCGCAGCAGCTCGCGACCGGGTCCGTCTCGGGCGGGCAGGCCGTCTTCGACCAGGTGAACCTGCCCGACACGGACATCCGCGCGCTCAGCCAGCCGGCACTGCGCCTCCAGATCACCGTGGCGGTGGCCTCGGGCGGCGGGACGAGCACGCAGTCGGTCGGCTACATCGTCGACTCGGCGGAGCCCACCGCGACGATCCTGGTGCCCACGGATGGGACGACCTTCACCGAGGCGAACGACGCGGACAGCTCGACGCCCGGGCTCCAGGTCGTCGTCAGCGGAGTCACCGAGGGCTTCAACCAGCTCTCGGTCGGGATGGGCGCGACATTCTCGATCGGGGGGACGGCGGACGGGAAGAACCCCTATCCGGTCGACCCGGTCTCGGGCAGCTCGACCCTGAAATCGGACGGCACCTTCAGCACCGAGGTCACGCTCGTCAACGGCGTGGCGGTCCCGCTGATCTTCTACGCGACCACCGCCACCGGCAACGTCGTCACGAGCAAGGTCGTGACCGTCTCCGTGAGCGCGACGCCGACCGTCTCGATCAACGACCCGACCGCGGGCCAGCTCCTCACCGCGAGCAGCAACCTGAACCCCGGCCAGCCCGGGCTGCACTACGAGGCGCACGTGTCGACGACCGCGGCCTCCGGCGCCGAGATCGTGCTGTGCAGCACCGTGGCGCCTCCGGGCGGCCCGCCCACGGCGTGCCCGCTCACCTGCGCGGGCGCGGGGGGCAGCGCCTTCGAGGTTGGCAGCGGCGCGGCCGCGGGCGCGCAGACCATCCTTCCGAACGTCGTCCTCGGCGACGGCGACCAGACGCTGGTGGCCGGCGTGACCGACAGCGGCGGCTCCGCCTGCTCGACGGGCGTCGCGGTCTCCGTGCACGCGACCCGCCCGGCCGTCACCGGCATCGCCTTCGCGCCCGCCTTCGTCGACTCTGACGGCGGGACCTGGCTCAACGCCGCGAACCTCCCCCCCGACGGCGGCCCGGCCACGTCGGTCGCGCAGGTGCGGCTCGACCCGTCGGACAGCTTCGTGCTGCCGGACGGCGGCGGGACCCTCGTGACCCTCGCGAACGCGCAGACCCACCAGACGATCGCGACCGCGCCCGTCGGTCAGGGCGACGCCGGCCCCGAGGCCGACATCCCGGTCGCGCTCGCCGACGGCCCCTACGCGCTCCAGGCGACGGTGAGCGACGTCTGGGACAACGCGAGCGACCCCAAAGCGCCGGCCGCGAACGTCGGGCTGATCGTCAAGACGAGCGAGCCGTCGTGCACCTTGACCGGCCCGGCGACCTCGTACTGGAACGTCGCGGACAACGACGGCGGGCAGGGCGGCGACGTGACCCTGCCGGTGACCCTGACCGCCTCCGGCGCGACGGCGCTCGACGTCGCGGGTGCAAGCCTGCCGGGGAGCGCCACGGTCCTCGTCGACGGCGCCTCCGCGACGACCGTCCCGGCCGCGGGGAGCCTGGTCGTTGCACCGGCCTCCGCGCCGCAGGGCGCGGACGTCCTCGGCGCGACGATCACCGATCCGGCCGGGAACGGGCCCGTCGCCTGCGGGCCGGACGGCGGCCTCGCGATCACCGTCGCGACCGTCGCGCCGACGATCGCGATCGCGGCCGGTACGCCGGACGGCCGCGCCCTGCCGGTGACGATCACGACGACCGAGGCGCAGGCCGGGCAGCCGATCCAGATCTTCGTCAACTCGCTCCTGTGGACGACCGTGCCGGTCGACGCCTCGGGCACGACGGCCGCGACGCTGCTCGGGCTGCCCAAGGGCACCCCGTCGATCTTCGCCTCGGTGGTCGACCTCGCGGGCAACTCCGCGACGAGCGCGACGATCACGGCGACGATCAACGCCCTCGGCTGTAGCCTCGTCATCTCGAGCCCCTCGCAGAACCCGGTCTACTTCAACGGGACGGGGGCCTTCGGGCCCGCCTCCGGGGGCTCGCTGCAGGCGCAGATAACCGCGACCACCGACTGCGCCGGGACCGCCATCAGCCTGACCAACACCCCGCAGGGCGGCAACCCCGCGACGGTCCAGAAGACGAGCGATCCCACGACGGGCAAGGCGGTCTTCACCCTCGTGCTCGCGGACGGCGCGCAGGGGCAGTTCTCGGCGTCGATCACCTCGGCGCCGGCGGCGTGCGGCTCGCCGATCCCCGCGGGCTGCACCTCGGTCGGCGGCGGGCAGTGCAGCTGCGTGACCAGCACGGCGGTGGTGCCGTACCAGACCAAGCTGACCGCGCCGACGCTGTCGTCGACCACCCCGTCGGCGACGTCCCTCGAGCTCGTGGCCTTTAGCGGCAACCCGAACGTCGGGCAGACGGTCGGCGGCGCTCTCGTCGCCGCGAACGCGGCGGACGACACCTCCGCGGCCCACGTGGCGATCGCCGGGAGCGCGGCGGGGCTCGGGCCGGCGAACGGGAGCGGAAACCTCGGAAGCGCGAGCCTGCAGCTCGCCTTCCCGGGCGTGAGCACGACGACGACGCAGCCGCTGTCCGGCCCCGAACCGGCGGCGATCTCGTTCCCGGACGTCCACCTGCCGGCGCACGCGACCGGCACGGTCACGCTGACCGTCGAGGACAACGCCGGCAACCCTTCGACCGCTGCGGTCTGGAACGTGGCGACCGACGTGGTGCCGCCCGCGGCGCCTTCCCCGACCGCGCAGATCGCGACGGCGCAGGACGCGCGGACCGGGACCGTGACCTTGTCGTGGACCGCTCCCGCCGACGACGGGACCACGGCTTCGAGCGGGTCCGTCACCTCGTACGACCTGCGCTGGTCGTCGACGGTGGACCCCGCCAACGACAGCCAGTTCTTCGGCGGCGGGATGAACGTGGACAACGGCATCGCGTCGCTCTCGATCCAGGCTCCGGGGCAGGCGCAGACCTACGCGCTCGCCGGCCTGCCGCCGATCGCGACGTCGTTCGTCGCGCTGCGGGCGGTCGACGCGGTGGGCAACCGCTCGCCCCTCACGGTGAACACGGTCGCGAACGTCTGGAACAACGTCGTCATCACCGGCCCCTCGAACTCCAACCTGGGCTACACGATGGCGAGCGGCGATTTCAATGGCGACGGCAAGGTCGACCTGGCCATCGGCGGGCCGAACTTCAGCGGTGGAGCGGGTGCCGCGTACGTCATCTACGGCGTCCAGGACATGTCGACGGTGAACGCGGGCTCCCTCGTGCCGCTGTCGAACGGCACGAACGCCGACCTCATGAGCTACGACCTCACGGTCGCGGACTTCGACGGCGACGGCTTCGACGACCTCGCGGTCGGGTCGCCGACCTGGAACAGCAGCCAGGGCCGGGTCGACATCTACTTCGGCAGCGCGACCGGCCTGCCGGCGACGCCGTCGGTCGAGATCCAGGGGACGGTCGGGGCGGGCGGGAAGTTCGGCCGGAGCGTCAAGGCGATCGGTGACGTGAACAAGGCGACGAACCCGACGACCAGCAAGCCCCAGGCGACGCTCTTCATCGGAGCGCCGACCGAGGGGAACGGCACCGGCTACCTGTTCTTCGGCCGCACGCAAGCCCTGTGGAAGGCGCTCGGCGCGCCGGCGCCCCTCCTGGACTCGGTGGCGGACCTCGCTCTCTCCGGCCCCGCGGGCAGCCAGTTCGGCTTCCGCTGGGCCGCGGTGGGCGTGGGCGACCTCACGGGCGCGGGCTACGGAGACTTCATCCTGCCCGATTCGGCGCAGAGCACGGTCTACGGCTTCAGCGGTCAGGCGATCACGGCCCTCGCGGGAACCGGGCACACGGCGGCGGTCGTTGGCAACGACACCTTCGTGCAATCCGAGGGCGGGGCCTGCGGCAGCGCGGCCTTCGAAGACTGCTTCGGCATGGCGGCCGTCGGGGGACTGTCGTTCACCGGGGGTGCGACCCCGGACGTGGTCGTCTCCGCGGCCCTCTCGAACGAGGTCTACCTCTTCGCCACCTCCGGCGGGAAGATGGTGTCGACCCCGGTGACGACGCTCACCGGCAACGGCGTCTTTGGCTGGTCGCTCGCGGGCGCCGACATCAACGGCGACGGCCTGCCGGACCTGCTCGTCGGCACGAACGGTTCCAACACCTCCCAGATGCTGATCTTCCTGAACAGCGGCCAGTCACCTTTCCTCCCGGCGACGCCCTCGTCGGTCGTCCAGGGACCGCTGGGTTCGTTCTTCGGGTACAGCCTCGCCGCGGGTAGCCTCAACGGCACGGCCTGGCAGTCCGGTGCCGAAAAGGGCAAGGGTCTGCCCGACGTGGCGGTCGGCGCCGCCATTGCGGGCACGGTCACCATCTACTACTGAGACCGAAGGACGAGCCATGGCCTCCAAGCTTCCCTACGAGCCCCCCCGGTTGATTTCCGAGAAGGTCTTTCTGCCGATGCTGAACGCCGCGACGTCGGCCCTCGGCTACGGCGGATTCCAGCGCCCGCCCCCTCCGAAGAAGTGATCCCTGCCTGCGCGATCGAGGTCGGCGGCAAGAGGATCGAGGTTGCTTCGGAAGACGAGGAGATCGCGTCGATGGCGGGGGCGCTGGCGAGCTATCCCGCGTTCCGTCCCCACCGGGCCGCGGGCGCGGACCTCCGGCTCACCGTGGCGCGGGCGGGTGAGCGGCAGCTTCGTCGCGAAGCGGCGAATCGCTATCGCGCCGCGTGTCCGCCCGTCCCTCTCTCCGTCTGGGCGGTCCTTCGTGGGGCGATCTCCCATGCGCTGGCGCCCGGCGGAGCCCTGCTGCACACGGCGTGCGCGGCGATCGGCGGGCGCGCGATGCTCTTCCTCGCGCCGCCCGAGGGCGGGAAGACGACGGTCATCGACCTCCTCGAGGGCGAGGCAAACCTCGTCGGCGACGAGGCGGCGGCGGTGTTCCCGGATCCCGAGCGGCCCGGACACTTCCGCGTGCAGGGCACGGCTTGCTGGAGCGGGAGGTTCCGTATGGGCGCGGCGGGCAGTTTCCCCGTCGCCGCCCTCTGCTTTCTGCGAAAGGGACCGCTCGCGGCCGTGCCCATGACGGGCCCGGCGGCGCTGCGAGAGCTGCTGCCGCAGTGCTATCTGACGGACCGTCCGCGCGCCGCCGCTGAGGTCCTCGACTTCGGCCTCGCGCTCGTGGCTTCGGCCCCCGCGTTCGGCCTGACCTTCCCGCTCGGCGCGGACCTCGCGCCCGCCCTGCGCCGGATTCTGGATTGAGGCGGTCACGGTGATCCTCGAGGCGCCGCCGCTCGGGCAGCTCGTCGTCGCGCTCTCCTGGCGCTGCGACATGAGCTGCCGCCACTGCTGCATCTCGGCGACCGACGAGGCGGAGGCGGGCGAGCTCACCGCGGAGGAACTCGCGGCGTGGCTGCCGGCCGTCTCGGGCCAGGTCCGCTTCGTCTGCTTCAGCGGCGGCGAGCCAACGCTGGCCTTCGACCGGCTGCTCGAAGGTATCCGCGCCTGCGCTTCGGCGAACCTCCCCACGACGCTCGTGACCCACGGGCGCTGGATGGCCGAAGCCGACGGCCCGGAGCGCTTGCGAGCGCTCCGGGAGGCGGGCCTGCGCTGGCTCACGATGAGTCACGACGAGTACCACGCGCCCTTCTGGCCGAAAGACGGCGTGGTCGAGTCGTTGCGCCGCTCGCGTGCCGCGGGCGTGTCCGCCTGGATCAAGCTCGTGCGCGGGCCGCGCTACGACGAGGGCTGGCGCGACGAGTTCCTCGCGGCCGGCGCGATCGGGGTGTCGGAGCAGGATCTCTACGAGGTCGGGCGCGCCGAGTTGGTCCGGCTCGCCGGAACGAGCCACGAGGCGCTCTCCTCCTGCCCGTCCCTCCTGTCGCCCATGCTGGCGCCGGACGGAGACGTCTTCGCCTGCTGCACGAGCGGATCGCTGCGCGCGACGCACTGGCTCGGCAATGCCCGCGAGCGGCCGCTTTCGTCGATCCTGGCGGATCGACAGCGACGCCTGCTCCTCGTCGCCGAGGCGGCGCTCGGACCGGGCGGGCTGGCCGACCTGGTCGACCTGCGCGGAGGCTCGACCAACCTCTGCAAGCTGTGCAGCCAGCTCATGGGCTCGGCGGAACGGGTCGAGAAGATCGAGGCCGCGCTCACGCGCCCCGAGGTCCGCCGGGAGATCGTCGGCCGCAACCTCCTCTGGACCCACGGGCTCACGCGCGACTTGACGGCCCTGCTGGGCGAAGTCGAGAAGCCGTGCTGACGCGCCATGGCGGGGCGTAGGAGCAGACCGGCGGGCGAGGTGGGCTACTGGAGCGGCCACCCGGCCTCGACGCTGCTCGAGGAACAGACGGCGGCCCGCACGGACGAGGCGCTGCTTTCGGCCTCCGGCTTCGGGCTGACCCGGACGCGCGGGGCGTGCATGTGGCCCGGCATCCGGGAGGGGGACCTGCTCTTGTTCCGGCCGCTGCCGCCGGGGGCGCCGCTGTTGCCGTGGATCGGCCAGGTCGCCGTCGCCCGGGACGGCGCGCGGATCGTCGCCCACCGGCTGCGCCGCGTCATCGGCTTCCCCGGGCGCGAGCGCTTCGTCCTCGCGGGCGATCTCGCGATTCCGGACCCGCCGCGGCCGCGCTCGGCGCTGGTCGGCATGGTCCGGACGATCTACCGCCCAGGCACGGGTTTCCTCGATCCGCCGCCGGTCGTCGACCTCGGGCCGATTGCCCGCGCCGTGGTGGTCAGGCTCGCCCGCCTCGCCACGCGCGCCGTATCGAGCGGTTGAAGGCCGGAAACGACTCCGGGCTCAGTTGCCCAAGCCCGCGTGGGCCCGCTGGGCGGCATCGCTGCCGGGCGGCGCGTACCGCAGCGCCTCCTGGTACTTCGCGCGGGCGCCGTCGGGGTTCTGGCCGAGCATGGCGTCGCCCTCGTCGTCGAGGTCCTCGGCCTTCGATTCGTTGTACCGGGCGCCTCCCGACGACGGTGCCGCCGCGGGCGCGGCCGACACCTGCCGGCGGCGGGGCAGCGCGCTCGACGGAGAACGGTGGTGGGAGACGTGGGTTCGCACGGCATGCCGTGGCGGCGCCGCCTCGGCGGCCTCCTTCACCTCGACCTGCCCGTTCGGGGGCACGGAGTTCGGGACGATGCCATTGGCCTTCGCGGCCGCCATCTCCGAGCGGGCCCTGTTCGAGTGGCGGTAGTGAACGTAGACGAGCTTCAGGAGGTCGACGTAGTCGGACCTGAGCGATTCGAAGTCGGCGCCGCCGGCGTTGCGGCTCGCCAGCATGTCGTACGCGTGTTCCATGTCCGACTGCGCCGCGTCGAGGTTCTCGCGCTCTTCCTTCTTCGCCCTCTGCCAGTAGTCGTTGGCCTCGGCCCAGGTGGTCGGGTCGACGGGCTGACCCTCCTCCTGCTTCGCCTTGAGCGCCTGCTGCATCTCGGCCTCTTGCTTGTCGACGTCCGCCCGCACCTTCTTGACCTGGGCGTCCAGTACGTCGTTGTGGGGGATGTCCTCGAGGACCTTGCGCGCGCCCGCGAAGTCCTTCTGGTCGAGCAGGTCGCGTGCATGGGTGAGGGCCTTGGTACCGTCGCTGATCACCCGGGCGACGCCCATCTTTTCCTGGACGACCGCTGGATCGGGGTAGCCCCGGAGGGCGAGCTGGAAGTCCTGTAGGGCATCGTCCGCGTCGCCCTGGTCGAGTTCCTGCCGTCCGCGTTCGAAGGCGGCGGTCGCGAGCTGGAGCTGCTGCTGATGCTGGCGGTTCTTCGCGAGTGCGAGAAGCACGACGAGCGCCGAGAAGACGGCCAGCCCGCCGATGAGCATGTTGCGGCGGTTGAGCGCAGGCTTCGCGGCCGCGGCCGCCGCCGACCCCTGACGCGCGGGCGCGCCCGGCGCGGCCCTTCGCTGCGCGGACACGGGAGCCTTGCCACGCTCCCTCAGTTCCAGCGTGCTGTCGCCGATCTGGATCACGTCGCCGTGGGCGAGGCCGAGTTCCTCGGTCGCCTCGCCGTTGACGAGCGTTCCGTTGCCCGAGCCGAGGTCGCGCAGCGAGACGCTGCGGGCGTCGACGTGGAGCTCGAAGTGGCGGCGGGAGATGGCCTCGTCGAGGATGGAGCAGTCGCACTGTGCGGACCGACCGACGGTGAGCGTGCCCGGCCGCAGCGGGAACCGCGTCCCCTGCGCAGGACCGCCCGTGACGAGGAGCTCGAAGCGCGCCGGCGCCTCGACGGCCTCGACGCTGAGGATGCGCGTGGCCTTCGGGTCGTTCTCGGGAAGCTCCTCCTCGACCGGTTCCGGCCGGCGCGCCTTGACCGGCGCGGGCGCGGCCGACTTCGCCTTCGGCCGGGGCTTCGCCGACGGGCCGAGGTCGGGCAGGGGGCTCACCACCGTCCCGGGGATGGCCGGCAAATCGGTTTCCGAGGTGTGCTCGGCCGCTTCGTCATCCTCCGAGGACGTTCTCCCCGGTCGATTTGCTCGCGGTTCCGTGGCCATGGCGTCGTGCCCGTCGGGCGGATTGACGCTGGACAGCATAGCCCGGCCCGCGCAGCCGGGTCAATCCGTCGTCGAGGAGCGATCGCTCGAAGCGACGCGGCAGGTCTTCGGATTTCCAGGGGGTTCTCGAGGCAGGTCCCGATGCGACGGGGCGGGTACCGGTCTCCGCGAGTCTTCGATTGTGACGGCCCGCCAGTTCGGGTAGCGTGCGGCGTCCCTCCCCTCCATGCGCTCGGTCGAGAAGCCCCTCCTGTGCCTGATCCTCCTTCGGGCGTCGGCCGCGCTCGCGGTGCCGGACCTCGCGCTGCCGCCGTTGCGCGAGCCGTGGGTCGAGGCGGCCCCTCCGCCTGCCGTTCCCGCACCCGTGGTCTGGGGCCGGCGCGTCGTCACGGTCGTCATCGAGGGCACGCGGCGCGTGGAAAAAGACGCGGTCCGCGCGGTCCTGCCGATGAAGTCCGGTTCGACCCTCGACCCGGAGGCCGTCGCATCGACGATCAAGGCGGTCTTCGGGCTCGGCTTCTTCTCGGACGTCGAGGTGCGTGCGGTTCCCGACGGGCCCGCGGGCGCCGACGTCACGATCCAGGTGACGGAGAAGCCCGCGGTCCGTGCGGTCCTCTTCGAGGGGAACGAGGAGCTGACCGCCGAAGACCTCAAGGACCTCGTGGACATCAAGCCGTACTCGATCCTGAACCTCGCCGCGGTCGTCCGCAACGAGCACAAGATTCACGACAAGTACATCGAGAAGAGCTACTACCTGGCCGAGATCTCGCACCGGATCGTCCCTCGACCGAACAACGAGGTCGACGTCGTCTACGAGATCCGGGAGCACGCCAAGGTCACGGTCCGGCGGATCACCTTCATCGGCAATCGCGGCGTGCCGTCGATGGATCTCCTCTCGCAGATGGAGACGCGGGAAGGAGGATGGTTCTCCTTCCTGACCCAGAGCGGGAACTACCGCGAGGACGCAATGGAGCAGGACCTCCAGCGCATCCAGGGCGTCTACTACGATCGCGGCTACATCAACGTCCGCGTCGGCCATCCGACGGTCGAGCTGTCCGCGGACAAGCGCTACATCTACATCTCGATTCGGGTCGACGAGGGCGAGCAGTACCGTCTCGGGAAGGTCGACTTCACGGGCGACCTCCTCGGCACGAAGGCCGACCTCGTCAAGAAGCTGTCCATCCACCCCGGGGATCTCTTCAACCGGAGCAAGCTGCTCAAGGACCGCGCCGCCATCGACGACGTCTACCAGGATCAGGGTTACGCCTACGCCAACATCACCCCGCTCACGGCCGTCCATCAGGAGAACCGGACGCTGGATCTGACCTTCGACATCCAGCAGGGCCAGAAGGTGTTCGTCGAGAAGATCGAGATCGCGGGCAACACGAAGACGCGCGACAAGGTCATCCGGCGCGAGCTCCGCCTCTACGAGGGCGAGCTGTTCACCGGGACGGGGCTCCGGGTGAGCAAGCAGCGCGTGCAGGCGCTCGGCTTCTTCGAGTCGGTCGAGATCACCACCAAGAAGGGGAGCGCCCCGAACCTGATCGACCTCACCGTGCAGGTCAAGGAGCGGCCGACCGGGACCTTCCAGGTGGGGGCCGGCTTCAGCTCGCTCGAGAGCTTCATCCTGACCGCGCAGGTCTCGCAGAACAACTTCCTCGGCTGGGGCCAGACGGCGAGCGCCATGATCCAGGCGTCCGCGATCCAGCAGTACGTGCAGCTCCAGTTCGTCGACCCCTACTTCCTCGACACCCACTGGACCTTCGCCTTCGACGCCTACCGGACCGAGATTGGCTATTTCAGCTTCCTGCGCCAGTCGACCGGCGGCGACGTGACGTTCGGCTACGAGATCTTCGAGGACGCTCGCCTGTTCCTGACGACCCTCCTCGAGGACGACGCGACGACACCCTTCTACGAAGGGCTCCAGCAGATCGAGCTGTCGGATCTCTTCCAGACCGGGGTCGTCGCGAGCGAACGGGCCTCGTTCACCGTCGACAAGCGCAACGACCGCATGTTCCCGTCCGCCGGCTACATGCTCAGCCTCTCCGCCGAGCTCGCCCCCAAGCTCGGGCCCGACTTCTTCGAGTTCGCCCGCTATAGCGGCTTCTTCCGCTGGTACTATCAGCTTCCGCTCGGGGCGGTCTTCAAGACCAACTGGAGCTTCGGAATGATCCAGGGCCTGGGCGGCGGCCAGATCCCGTTCTCGCAGCGCTACTTCGTCGGCGGCATCAACTCGCTGCGCGGCTACTACATCTTCACGGTCTCCCCGACGCGTGCCGTCGGAAACCGCACCCCGGACTCGACCACGCAGGACTTCGAGATCGGCGGCGCGAAGGAGGTCGTCATCAACAACGAGATCGAGTTCCCCATCTTCGACAAGATCGGCATCCGCGGCGTCGTCTTCTACGACCTCGGCGACGCGTACTCGGAGGACGAGGCCTTCTTCCAGGACAAGCAGTACCCGAACCTCCCGCTGGGCATGCTGCACTCGGTCGGCTTCGGCGTCCGCTGGTTCTCGCCGATCGGGCCGTTGCGCTTCGAGTGGGGCTTCCCGCTCACGCCGCGGCCGCAGGACCAGCCCGTCGACTTCGAGTTCACGATCGGCAACTTCTTCTGACGGACGCGGTGCTTGTGGGCCGGCGAGGCCGTCGCCTATGCTCCGGCGGTGAGGCGTACGACGCTCGGCTGGCTGGTCGCCCTGCCGCTCCTCGGTTGCCCCCGCGCGCCGCTGCCGCCCGGGACCGTGGTGCTCGTGGTCGAGAGCGCCCCCGAGACGCTCGACCGCCGCCTCGCGCTCTCGGCCGTCGCGGAGAACGTCTCGGGGCAGCTCCTCGAACCGGGGCTCGTCCGGATCGCCGACGACGGGCAACCGGTACCGGACCTCGCCGAACGCTTCGAGCGGCTCGATCCGGCCACCTATGTCTTCACCCTGCGGCCCGGCCTGCGCTTCGGCGACGGCAGCCCGCTCGCCGCCGCAGACGTGGTCGCCACGTTCGCGAGCGTGCGCGACCCGAGGCTGGGCTCGCCGGTCGCCCCAAGGTACGCGGAGATCGACGCGGTCGATGCGCTCGACGACCGCCGCGTCCGCGTCCGGCTTCGCCACCCCTTCGCTCCCTTCCTCGCCGACATGAACCTCGGCATCGTGCCCGCGCGGACGCTGGCGGCCCCGGATCGGCCGGACTTCGGGCGCCACCCGGTCGGGGCCGGCCCGTTCCGCTTCGCCGCCTGGCCGGACGACGAGCATCTGCTGCTCGAAGCGAACCCCTTCTACTACGCGGGCCCGCCGCCCATCCGCCACCTGCTCGTCGCGACGGTCCGCGACGAGACGACGCGGCTGCTCGAGCTCGAAAGCGGCGAGGCGGACGTGGCCTTCAACGCGGTGAGCCCGCCGATGCTCCGGCAGCTCGCGACGGCGCCGCACGTGAAGCTCCTGCGCCGGCCGGGCGCGGGCACGACCTACCTCGTCTTCCAGTTCGGCGATCCGAAGCTGCGCGACGTCCGGGTGCGGGAGGCCATCGCGGACTCGATCGACCGCGAGGCGCTCGTCCGCTACAAGCTGCTCGGCTACGGGGAGGTCGCGGACTCGCTGCTCCCGCCGTCCAACTGGGCCCACGCGGCCCAGCCTCTCCGCCACCGCGACCTCGCCCGCGCCCGGGAACTGCTCGACGCCGCGGGCCTGCGCGCGCCCCAGGGGGCCCCGCGCTTCACCGTGTCGCTGAAGTGCTCGACCGATCGATTTCGCCGCAGCATCGCCTCGGCCATCGCCCACGAGATCGAGGAGACGGGGATCGCCGTCCGGCTCGAGCCGCTCGAGTTCGGCACATTCTTCTCCGACGTGCGCCGCGGGAGCTTCGACATCGCCTCGATGAAGTGGGTGCCGATCGTCGAGCCCGACCTGCTCTACTGGGTCTTCGACTCGGCTTCGATCCCCGATGCGGCCGACGGCTTCGTCGGGTTCAACCGGGGGGGCTACCGCAACCCCGCGCTCGACGCGCTCCTCGAGGCCGCGCGGGTGGCTCCGTCCCGCGCGGAGCGGGCCGCCGACTACGCCCGCGTCCAGGCCATCGCCGACCGCGATCTGCCCTACATCGTCCTGTGGTACGAGGACAGCGTGGCCGTCGTCCGCGACGATATCGAAGGGCTCCGCATCTCGCCGTTCGGCTATTTCGACGGGCTCGCCTCCGCCCGCCGCGTCTCGCCGTGAGGTCCGATCGACCGGCGAAGGGGGAGACCAGGGACGGCGCTCCCCGCGTCGCCGCACCGTCACGGGACCCCCTGTTGGGGGTGAACCGTGTCCTTCGCAAGCTCGGCGGCGCGGCCCTTTCGGCGCTCGGCGCCACCCTGCTCATTTCGGTCTTCCTGAACCTGGTCCCGGGCGACCCCGTCGAGGTGATGCTCGGCGACCGCGCCCAGGCCGTCGACGTCGCGGCGTTGCGCCACCAGATGTGGCTCGACCGGCCGCTGCCCGAGCAGGTCTGGTTCTTCCTCCGCGACTTCGCGGACGGCCAGCTCCACAGCTCGCTGCCGCCCTTCCAGGAGCGGATCCTTCCGCGCCTCGCCGAGGTCGCCCCGAGGACCCTGTGGCTCGCGGCTGCCTCCCTCGCCGTCGCGGTCGCGGTGAGCCTGCCCCTCGGCGTCCTCTCGGCGCTGGCGGCGGGTGGCGCGGTCGACCGGATGGCGATGGGGCTCGCGGTACTCGGCATCTCCGTGCCGTCGTTCCTCGCCGGCCACGTCCTCATCCTGCTCTTCGGAATCCACCTCGGCTGGCTGCCGATCGCGGGTGACGACGCGCGCGCGTCGATCGTCCTGCCGGCGCTCACGCTCGGGCTCGGGCTGTCGGCGCTCCTCTCCCGGATCACGCGCGCCGCGATGCTCGACGTCCTGCGGGAGGACCACGTCCTGGCCGCGCGCGCGCGCGGGCTCTCGGAGACGCGCGTCGTCCTGCGCCACGCGCTGCGCAACGCGCTCCTGCCGATCCTCACCGTCCTGGGGCTGCAAGCCGGCGGCGTGCTCACCGGCGCGGTCGTGGTCGAGAAGGTCTTCAACTGGCCGGGCCTCGGGACCTGGCTCATCACCTCCATCGAAAAGCGCGATTACAACGCAGTCCGGGCCGCGGTCCTGGTTTTCACGCTGACCTACCTCGCCGTGAACCTGCTCACCGACCTGGCCTACGCCGCCGCCGACCCTCGCGTCCGGCGGCCGGGGGGCTCCGCATGAAGCCCGCCGCGCCGGCGATGGCCGAGGACACCCCTCTGTCCCGACCGCTCGGTTCGGGCGCCGCGATCGGCCTGCTGCTCGTCTCGGCCTGCGCGGCCCTGGCGCTCTTCGCCCCGCTCGTCGTGACCTGTCCCCCCGGCCGCCTCGACCTTGCGATCGCCTGGCTCGGACCGACCGCCGGCCACCCGTGGGGAACGGGCGACAACGGCGTCGACGTTCTCTCCCAGGTTGCCTACGGAGCCCGGGTGTCGCTCGGCATCGGCCTCGCGGCCGTTCTCGTGTCGGGGACGTTCGGGACGATCGCCGGCGCCGCGTCCGGCTACGCCGGCGGCCTCTGGGACGCGCTGGCGATGCGGGTCATAGACGTGCTGCTCGCCTTCCCGGGACTGCTCCTCGCCATCTTCCTGACCGCCGTGCTCGGGCCGTCGATTCCCGGTCTGGTCCTCGCCCTCTGTTCCACGGCGTGGGTCGGCTACGCGAGGCTCGCGCGGGCGCAGGTGCTCGCCCTTCGCGAGCAGGGCTTCGTCCTCGCCGCCCGCGCGCTCGGCGCCGGGCCTTCACGGATCGTCGTACGGCACCTGCTGCCAAACCTGCTCGGCCCCATCCTCGTCCAGGCGACGTTCGGGCTTCCCGCCGCAATCCTCGCGGAGGCCTCGCTCTCGTTCCTGGGGCTCGGCGTTCCCCCGGGCACGCCCTCGTGGGGCGCCCTCGTCGACCAGGGGATGGCGCACCTCGTCGACGCGCCGCACGTCGCGCTGATCCCGGGCGCGGCCATCGCCCTGACCGTGCTGGGCTTCAACTTCCTCGGGGACGCGCTGCGGGATCGGCTGGACCCGCGCGGCTGACTACTTCGCGGCCGTGTCCGCCGCGGCCATCGCCTTGGCGAGGCGGGCGATGCGGCGCGAGACGTTGCGCGGGTGAAGGACGCCCTTCGCCGCGGCCTTCGAAAGGGTCTTCATCGCCTGGCGCAGCGCCTCCTTGCGCGCGGCGGGGTCCTTGCCCGCGACCGTCGCCCGGGCGTCCTTCAGCGCGTGCTTGACCGTCGTCCGGATCGCAGCATTGCGCGCCCGGCGCTTCTGGGATTGACGGTTGCGCTTCTCGACGGAGGCGATGTTGGCCATGGACTGCTCCAGGGTAGAAATCGGAAGGGGGCTTAGTAGCCCAGGTGGGCGGACAGCGTCAAGATCGCCGTCCCGCCCGCCGCGACGAGACATCGGGCCGCGCGGGTGAATCGAACGATCCGTTCAGGCGCGGGTCTCGCAGCGTCGCGTGCGTGTCTTCTCCGCCGTTCTGCCCCGCGTTGTGAACAACGGGGCGTCAGAACGTCGAAATCCCCAGTGGGATCATGGACGAGCCTCTTGCACATCCCTGGTGCAATCCCGTCGCCTTCCGTGCCGTTTCTGTGCCTCCGCGCGCTGCCCACAACCTTGCCAAGAGCTTCTGCACAGCCCGTGTGGACAAGGCGTCTGAACGAACCGTTCAGCCCTCACGCTTGGCGCGCTGCCAGCGGCGGTCCAGCTCGGCGTCGTCCACGTCGCGCGGGCTCTTGCCCTCGGCCTCCAGGCTGGCCTCCACGTGGCGAAAGCGTCGGTCGAAGCGATCGATGGCGCCGCGGAGCGCGCCCTCCGCCGGCGTCCCCATCCAGCGCGCGAGGTTGCAAAGGCTGAAGAGGACGTCGCCCAGCTCCTCCTCGATGCGGACGCGGTCGCCGCCCGCGATCGCGTCGTCGAGCTCGCGGAGCTCCTCGTCGATCTTCGCCCGCACGCCACCGCGCTCGCGCCAGTCGAAGCCGGTGCGCGCGGCCTTCTCGGAGAGCCGCTCGGCGCGCAAGAGCGCGGGCGCATCCCTCGGCACCCCGTCGAGCGCCGAGGGTCGGGCGACGCCGGCGCGGCGCCTCTCCTCCTTCTTGATGGCCGCCCAGTTCCGCAGCGCGGTCTCGGCGTCGATGCGCCCGAGTTCGCCGAAGACGTGCGGATGCCGCGACTCGAGCTTGCCCGCGATGCCCGCGATCACCTCCGCCATCCCGAACGCGCCCCGCTCCTCGGCGATGCAGGACTGGAAGACGATCTGGAAGAGCAGGTCCCCGAGCTCCTCGCGCAGCGCGCCCAGGTCGTCCGCGTCCATCGCGTCGAGGACCTCGTAGGTCTCCTCGACGAGGTAGGGGCGCAGGGAGCGAAGGTCCTGCTCCCGATCCCACGGGCAGCCTTCGCGGAGCCGGCGCATGACGTCGAGCAGCCGCAGCAACTCGCGCGCGGCCTCGGGCTGCGCGCCGTCCACGGATTCGATCTTCGCCGATCGATCGGAACTCATCGCTCGCTCTGGTATACTCGCGGCAGTCCATGCGTACCAGCCCGGCCCTCCACTGGACGGCGCTCGCCGCCGCCCTGCTGCTGGCTTCGCCCGCGCGCGCGGCGGTGGACG
>DAIDIT010000109.1 GCA_027451705.1 Pseudomonadota bacterium | reverse complement strand
CGCCGAGCGCCGCGAAGCTCTCGGCCGAGGCCCGCACGCTGCGGCACCCCTCCTCGACCTGGCCGAGGTGGCCGAGCGTCAGTCCGAGGTTCTGCTGGATCATCGCCTTCGTCGTCCGCAGGCCGAGCCGGTCGGCTTCGGCGAGGCCGATCCGAAGCTCCTCCGCAGCCTCCTCGTAGCAGCCGAGCATCATCTGGGCGTAGCCGACGTGGCCGTGCTCCTCGCAGGCGTGGCGCATGTCGCCGGCGCGAAGGTAGCAGGCGAGCGCCCCCTGCTCGTGCACCAGCCATTCGGCCGTGTCGCCCGCGAGCATGGTCGCGGTCGCCTTGGCGAGCTCGATCGCCGCGGCCTCGGCCGGCTCCTCCCCGGCGCCGTCGGCCTCGGCCCGGTCGATGGCCTCGAGCAGCGCCTGGCCGGCCTCGTTCTCGCCGCGCGTGAAGAGCCCCCAGACGAGCCGCGAGGCCGCGATGACGAAGGGCCCCTGCGCACCGTCCGAGTCGGCGGCCTCGGACAGGGATTCGACGAGGGCGTGCAGCCGCGCGAGGTCGTTCGTCCGGTGGGCGGCGTCTCCGGCCGCGCCGGCCGCCGCGAACCAAGGGCGGGTGCCGCGGGGCAAGAGCTCCATCGCCTCGGTGGCTCGCCGGAGCGCGTCCGCGTTCTCGCCCCGCCACGCGTGCGCCTCCGCCTGGATCAGCCGCAAGGAGCCGAGCACCGGCCCCGCCGCGCCGCAGGCGGCGGCCCGGTCGGCGTACGCGAGCGCCGCCGCGAGGTCGTTGCCCTCGAGCGCCCCCTGCGCCGCGCGGCCGTGGAACCGCGACGCCCGGGCCGGGTCGCCGCCCAGCTCGAAGTGCTGCGCGAGGACCAGCGGCTCGCGTTCGCCGTGGGCCTCGAGCCACGCCCCCGCGAGCCCGTGGCCGACCTTGCGGTCGCGCTCGGTGAGGGTCGCGTAGGCGGCGTCGGCGACCAGGGCGTGGCGGAAGGCGTACTCGGCCTCGCCCTCGAACCGGCTCGGCAGCCGGAGCGTGACCACTTCCTGCTCGACGAGTCGCCCCAGCCAGTCGGCGGTCCGGTCCGGCTCGCCGAGGAGCGCGCGGACGCCGCCGCGCCAGAAGACTCGGCCGAAGACGCTGGCGGCCCGAAGGAGCCGCCGCGCCTCGTCCTCGAGCCCCTCGAGCCGCGCCTCGATCATGGCGACGACGGACTCGGGCAGCGAGCCCGCCTTGCCGTCCGCGGCGGCGCGGATCAGCTCCTCGAGGTAGAGGGCGTTGCCCTCCGACAGATCGACCAGCCGCTCCGCGACCGCTGGATCGAGCCCGTCCCCGAGGACCGCGTGGACCAGCCGCAGGGCCGCCTTGCGCGTCAGCGCGCCGAGCGGCATCGGCTGCACGCCCCGCTCCGCCCAGAGCCCGGGGAACTGCTCGGCCAGCTCCGGCCGGCCGAGGGCGAGGACGAAGAATGGCCGCTCCGCGTTCCGCCGGAGGGCGCCGTCCACGAGCCGGACCGTCGGCAGGTCGCCCCAGTGGAGGTCCTCGAGGACGAGCACGAGCGGCGCGGCCGCCAGCTCGGCGTCGAGGAACCCGTCGAGCGCCCGCCGGATCTGGTCGCCCATCAGCATCGGATCGTTGCGCGCGGCGCGCAGCTCGACGCTCGAAGCCTCGGGCACCGGCGCGCCGCACAGCTCGCCCAGGAACACGCAGGCGCGGTCGAGGTCGGCGCCCGAGAGCCTGCGGGCCAGCCGATCGTGGAGCCGCCGCTGGCGCTCCTCGAGCGGGTCGCCCGGCCGGAAGCCGGCCGCGTGCCGGAGCACCTGGGCGAGCAGCCCGTACGCGGCGCCGGCGCTCGTCGGGTCGCCCGCGCCGGTCCAGACCTCGGCCTCGGGGCTCCGGGATCGCAGCCGCCGCACGAGCTCGTCGCGCAGCCTCGTCTTGCCGGCGCCGGGCGGGCCCGTCACGACGACGGCCCGGGCGACGGGCTCTCCGACGCACTCGGAGAGCAGCCCCTCGATCGCGGCCACCTCGCGGTCGCGGCCGACGAGGGGTGTCGGCTTGCCGAGCAGCGTCCGTGCCGCTTCGGCGTCCGGCAGCTCCCCGCGCAGCACCGGCCCCGCGGTGGGACCTCCGACGTCGAAGCGCGGCCCCAGCAGGCGCGCGGTGATCTGGTCGATCCGGATCGCGGCGCCGCCGCCCGCCTCCGGAGCGGGCCCGTGCAGTAGCGCGACGGCGCGGTCGATGACCTCGCCCATCGGCCAACGCTCGGAGACCACGCCGCGGCCGGTCGCGAGGGCGAGCCGCGCCGCGGGCACGATCTCGGCGAGGGCCAGGGCGCAGCGCGCGGCGCGGTTCGCCTGGTCGGTGGCGACCCGGGCGCCGGCGAGCGTCACCACGACGGAGCCGTCGAGGAGCTGATCGGCGTGGCCGCCGAACGTCGCCGCGGCCGCGACGATCCGGCCGAGCGGCAGCGCCTCGAGGCCGGAGTGGACGGTCGAATGGGTCCACGACGCGGTGTCGGTCGCGGGCTGCGAGACGACCGTGGGCGCGGTATGCAGCCCCTCCGCGGCGGGGCCCGCGTCCCGGGCCAGGATGACGCAGAGGAGGCGCTGCTCTCCGCTCGTGATGGCGATGGGCGAAGGCGCGGCGGCGGCCGGGGCCGCACCGGAGAGCCCGTGGAGCGCCGACAGCTCCGCGAGGAGCGCGGCCGCGTCGGCGGGCCGCCCGGCGGGATCCTTGGCGAGCATCCGGGCGACGAGCGCCGGCAGCGCGGGCGGCAGGCCGGGGCGCAGCGCCTCGAGCCTCGGGGCCTCGTCGAGCAGGATCTTGGCGAGGACCGCCATCACGTGGTCGCCCTGGAAGGCGGGCCGGCCCGCGAGGGCCTCGAACAGGACGCAGCCGAGCGAGAAGACGTCGGCGCGGCTGTCGATGTCGGGGGCGCCGCGGGCCTGCTCGGGCGACATGTACGCCGGGGTGCCGAGGATCGCCCCCGCCCGCGTCGCGTTATGGGTCGCGTGCCGGGTCCGTGCGACGCCGAAGTCGAGGAGCTTGAGCCGTCCCACCTCGCCGCCGACGAGGAAGAGGTTCGGCGGCTTGATGTCGCGGTGCACGACGCCGCGGGCGTGCGCGACCGCGAGCGCCTCCGCGGCGCGAGTCACCGCGACGATCGTGTCGGCGATGGAGAGCCCGGCGCGCGCGAGCCGCTGTCCGAGGTCCTCGCCCTCGAGCCACTCCATCGCGAGGTAGGGGCCGTGCGCGCCGACCGATCCGTGCGCGACGTAGCGGACAATCCCCGGGTGGCGGAGGTCGGCGAGGATGCGGGCCTCGCGGTCGAAGCGGGCGGCCTGCGCCCCCTCCGCCTCCCGCAGCGACTTGACTGCGACCGTCTCCCCGTCCCGGCGATCGCGCGCGCGGAAGACGTTCCCCATGCCGCCGGACCCGACGGCCTCGAGGATCTCGAACCTGCCATCGACGAGGTCGCCCGGCTGCACGGCCGCCGAGTTTACGCGTCAACGCCCCGGCGCGGGAAGGGTGGTATCGGACGAACGGCGTGCTATGAGGGCGGCGTGAGCTCCGATCGACGGGCGATCCCGGCTGCCGGTCCGCGATCCGACGGCGCCGCCGAACCTCGGGTGGGCCGCAGGCGCATCGCGATCGCCGCGGCGACTGCGTCGCTCCTCGCCGCGGCCTGCCAGGGCGGACGGACGCCGGCGGACGCCGGCCCCGACGGCGGCAGCGGCCTGCCCTCGCCGGCGCTCGCGCCCACGGACGCCTGCGCCCAGATCGCCGCGGCGGCCGCGGCCGTCGAGGTCCGCTGCCACCGCCTCGACCCCTCCGACGAGGCCCGCTACGCCGCCTCGCTCTGCGCCGGCTGGATCGACCTCGAGCAGGCGGCCTTCGACGCCGGACAGTTCGCCTACAGCGTGGCCGCGGTCGCCTGCGAAGTCGCGTTCCGGCAGCAGCAGCCGTGCAATGCCTCGAGCAGCTCCCTCACCGGGTGCGAGCCGCTCGCCTGGGGCACCGGGCTGACCGGCGACAACTGCGGCGACGACTCCGCCTGCCAGTTCGGCGACTTCTGCAACCGCGCCGTCCCCGGCACCACTTGCGGGACCTGCGCCGCCGACCCCGGAATCGGTGGGGCGTGCGGACCCGCGGCCTCGAACGCCCCGTGCGCTTCGGGCACGTGCGACGGCGAAGCCTGCGAGCCCGAGGTCGGCCTCGAACAGGCGTGCTACTCGATCGGAGGAGGGGGCGCGGTGTGCCAGCCGGGCCTCGCCTGCCTCAACGGCAACTGCCAGACGCCCGGAACGGCCGGGACGCTCTGCGGCGGCGACTCCGACTGCCTCGACGGCCTCTATTGCGATTCGAACCTGTCCGTCTGTACGGCGCGCCCGGCCCTGCATGCGCCCTGCCCGGCCGGGGTCTGCACCTTCGGCCTCGCGTGCAGCGGCGGCGTTCCGGACGGCGGCGCCACGGACGGGGGCGCCGAGGACGGCGGGGCCGACGCGGGCCTGCCGACGTGCGAGCCGCTGAATGCGAACGGCGCGTGCACGCCCGTGGTCTCCGGCTACCGGGCGTGTCCGGAGGCCGAATGGTGCGGCCCGGACGGCGGCTGCCTGCCGGCCCCCGGCCTCGGGGACTCCTGCGCGGGCGGCGCCCCGTGCCTCGTCGGCGCCTGCGTCCAGGGAAGCTGCCAGGCGCTGCCGGCGGGCCAGCCGTGCACGGCGGCCGAACAGTGCCTGACCCGGCAATGCGGCGGGAGCGGCCCCACGCCCGTCTGCGCCGGGCTCTGCGACTGACCGGGCGTCAGCCCGGCACGAGTTCGAGCCGCGACGGGTGCGCGACGGCCTGGTCCGCGAGCTGCTCCCAGACGACTTCCTCGCGCGGCTGCCGGAAGAGAACGCCGATCCGGCTGCCGCCTCCGGCCGCGGTGCGCCGGACCTCGCCGACGAGACGGATGGGGAGCAGGCGGCCCGGCGGGCGGACGGAGAGCCTCACCAGTTCGCCGCAGTCGTCCGGGAGTGCGACGTCGAGCTGGAGGCCGTCGCGCTCGATCCGGCGCGCGAACGCGTCGATCTTCCGACCGTCGTCGAGCGCGACGCACACCCGCACCGGCCCCCGGGCTTCGCTGCCGGCGCCGGGGCGCGACCGCGCGGCTCCGGAGACGATCTCGAGCTGGACCTTCCAGTGCCCGTCGCCGTCGTCGCGCACCGCCAGGACCCGCCCGTGCGACGGGATTCGCAGGGTCCGGTCCCGGAAGGCGAGGACGATCGGCACGATGTGCCCGACCGGCAGGGTCCCCGGCTCCGGCGGCCCCGGCAACTCCGCGAAGAGCTGGCCGGGCCCGGCGGCAACGTAGTGTGCGAGCAGGTCCCGCGAGTCCGCGAAGAACAGCTCCGGGGGCTGCCGGCGTGCCTTGCCGCCCATGGCCGTAGTTTACGGCCAAGACGGACCGCACACCAAGGCCGGGGCCAGGGCCTACGGCGCTTCGGTATACAGCCGCGCCGTAAAGGCCGGCATGGACACGGAGCAGAAGCCCCCGCGCAGCCGCCCGGGCGAGGCACCGGGCCCGCCGTAGCGCGAGTCCGCCGCGTCGAAGCAGGGCTCCCAGGAGCCCTCGGGCACGAAGCCCTCCCAGGTCGTGGGCGCCGGGGCGAAGGAGAAGAGTCCGAGGAGTCGTTCGCCCGAACGTCCCCTCAGCAGCCGGAGGAACCGGTGGCGCTCGTCCACCTCCACCGCGACATGCGACCGGTCGGTGTCGCGGAGGGCCGGCAGCGTGCGGCGCAGCCCGAGCAGGTCGTGCGTCAACCGGAGCATCCCGCGGTGCCGCGGCAGGGCGCAGACGCTCCGGTCGAGTTTCGCCGATTCGAACGTCTCGGCCGCCTGGGGATCGGGGACCGGTCCCGCCCAGGCGAAGGCCGCGAACTCCCGCCGGCGACCCTCCGTCGTCGCCTTGGCGAGCGCCGGGTCGCCGTGGCTCGTGAAGTAGGGGAACGGCCGGCGCTCGCCGTACTCCTGGCCCATGAAGACGAGCGGAACGGCGGGGGCGACGAGCGTGAGCACCAGCGCGAGGCGGTCGGCCGAATCGGGCACGAGCGCCGAGAGCCGCTCGCCGCGGGCCCGGTTCCCGATCTGGTCGTGGTTCTGCGAGCAGACGACGAACCGATCGGTCGGCTGGCCGCGGGCGAGCGTCCCGTGGCTCCGGCCACGGAAGGGCGACCACTGCCCCTCGTAGGTGAAGCCGTGCTGCAGGGCGCCGGCCAGGTGCGCCATCGTCCCGAAGTCCTGGTAGTAGCCTTCCCGCTCCCCGGTGAGCAGCGCGTGGACGGCGTGGTGAAAGTCGTCGCTCCAGACCGCGTCGAGCCCGTACCCGCCCTCCTCGCGCGCCTGGACGATCCGGACGTCGTTCGCGTCGCTCTCCGCGACGACGTAGAGCCTTCGGCCGGCGCGGCGGCTCCGCTCGGCGACGCGGTCCGCGACCTCGGCGGCGATGAACGTCGGGCTGTGATCGACGATGGCGTGCACGGCGTCGAGGCGCAGTCCGTCCATCCGGTAGACGTCGATCCACGAAAGCGCGGCATGGACGAAGTGTTCGCGGACCGGGCCGGAGGCCGGCCCGTCGAAATCGAGCGCCGGCCCCCACGGCGTCTTCTCGTGCGGGGAAAAGTAGGGGCCGTACTCGGCGAGGTAGTTCCCCTCGGGGCCGAGGTGGTTCAGGACGACGTCCTGGAAGACCGCCAGGCCGGCCTCGTGTGCCGCGTCGACGAAGCGGTGCAGCCCCTCGGGGCCGCCGTAGGTCGACTGCGGCGCGAAGAGGTCGACGCCGTCGTAGCCCCAGCCCCGACCGCCGGGGAACTCGGCGACGGGCATCAGCTCGACGGCCCCGAATCCGAGCCGGCGCAGCCCCGGCAACTCCGCCGCGGCGGCCTCGAAGGTCCCCTCGGCGGTGAACGTCCCCACGTGCAGCTCGTACGTCGGAAGCTCGCCCAGGGGCGGGGCGGCGAAGGCGGTGGCGCGCCAGACGAACGCGCCCGGGTCGACGACGGCAGACGGGCCGTGCACGCCATCCGGCTGGTGGCGCGAGCGGGGGTCGGGCCGCTCGACGCCGTCGAGCCGGAACTGGTAGCGATCGCCCGGCGCGACGCCCTCGACGAAGGTGACCCAAGTGCCGTCGGACCGGCGCCGCATGGGGTGGAGCCCCGCGCGCGCGCCCGAGAGGAGCTTCAGCTCGACGATTCCCGGCAGGGGCGCCCAGACTCCGAACGCCACCCCTCCGATCACCGGCTGCGCGCCGAGCGGCTCCGTGGGGTGCGCCGACATACGCGGAAGCATAGCCAGCCGCTCCGGGCGCCGCACGCCCGCTCGCGGGTGGACGGTTTTGGTGTAGGCTTCCGGCCGATGAGACCCAATCGACCGGCGACCCCGGACCCGAGCGACGGCGGCCCCCGCGTCGCCGCACCGCCACGGGCCCCCGTGCCGGGGGCGATCGCGCCCGAAGAGCTCACCGCCACCCTGGCCCGCCTCGCCGGCGAGGTCGCCGGCCTTCCTCCCGCCGCGTTCTCGTCGACGCGGCTCAAAGGGGACGCCTCCAGCCGCTCCTACTACCGGGTCGCGCGGCCCGGAGGACCGTCGTACGTCGCGATGGTGCTGCCGGCCGACCCCGGCCGCAGCGAGGAGGCGAGCCACGGCGCCCCCGCCGCGGAGCTTCCGTTCCTCGACGTGCACCGTTACCTCGCCTCGCAGCGGGTGCCGGTTCCGGCCATCCACCGCGTCGACCTCGACGCCGGGGTCCTGATCCTCGAGGACCTCGGAGACGTCACCCTCGAGGCCGCGCTGGGTCACGGCGGCGACGCCACGCGCGACCGGCTCTACGGAGAGGCCGTCGACCTCCTCGCCGATCTACGGCTGCGGGCCGAGGCCCACGCGGAAGGCTCGATCGCCTTCGGGCGGGCCTTCGACGAGCGCCTCCTGCGCTGGGAGTGGGACCACTACCTCGAGTACGGCCTGGTCGCCCGCACCGGCCACCGGCCGGCCGGGGCCGAGGCGAAGCTCCTCGGCGACGCGGGCGACCGGATCTGCCGCGCCATCGCCGCCCTGCCCCGAGGCTTCACGCACCGCGACTACCAGAGCCGCAACCTCATGGTCACCCCGCGCGGCCTCGTCGTCCTCGATTTCCAGGACGCCCTGCTCGGCCCGCGGCAGTACGACCTCGTCGCGCTCCTGCGCGACAGCTACGTCGAGCTGCCCGAGCCGCTGGTCGACTCGCTGCTGCGCCGCTACCTGGACCGCGTCGGCTCCGCCGAGTCGTTCGAGAGCTTCCGCCGCGCCTTCGACCTCGTCACCGTCCAGCGCAAGCTCAAGGACGGCGGCCGATTCGAGTTCATCGATCGGGTCAAGGGCAACCCGTCGTTCCTGCCGCACGTCCCGCTCTCGTTCCGCTACGTCGCCCGCGCCCTGCAAAGACTGCCCGAGGAGCGGCCGCTGCTCGAGGCGCTGCGCTCCCACCACCCCGAGATGGCCTAGGCGGCCGTGCGGGCGATGATCCTCGCGGCCGGCCTCGGCACCCGCCTCCGGCCGCTGACGGATCTGCTCCCGAAGCCCGCCTGCCCCGTCCTCGACCGCCCCCTGCTCTGGTACGGCCTCGCGCTGCTCGCCGGCGCGGGAATCCGCGAGGTCGCGGTCAACGGGCACCACCGGGCCGACGACCTCCGGAAGGCCGCGCTCGCGGGCGGCCGGCGGCTCGGCGTCGGCGTCGAATGGTCGCCGGAGCCCGAGATCCTCGGCACGGGCGGAGGGCTGCGCCGCCTCCGCGGCTGGCTCGGCGGCGGGACGTTCGTCGTCCTCAACGGCGACATCCTGTTCGACGTCGATCTCGCCGCGGCCGTCGCGGCGCACCGGCGGTCCGGCGCCGTGGCCACGATGGTGGTCCGGCCCATGCCCCCGGACGCCCCGTACCGGCCCGTGCACGTCGGCGGGGAGGGCCGCGTCGCCCGCATCGCGGGCGACGGGCCGGCGCCGGCCGGCACGACGCCCTGGCTGTTCACCGGAGTCCACGTGCTCGAACCCGCGATCCTCGACTGCCTGCCCGACGGCCCGAGCGGGTTGCACGAGTCCGGCTACGGACCGCTCCTCGCGGAGAGCCGCCGGGTCCAGGCCCACCGCGACGACGGCTTCTGGAGCGACCTCGGCACGCCCGGCCGCTACCGGGACGCGAACCTCGCCGCGCTGCGCGGCGCGCTCGACCGCGA
>DAIDIT010000108.1 GCA_027451705.1 Pseudomonadota bacterium | reverse complement strand
TCTTCATACCGCGCCGCCCGAGGCGCAGTTCAAGACATGCCAATTTCCTGAGTCATGTCGATCGCTTGCGAATGAGGGGATCGGTCAGCCGGGCAGGGGCCCGGCGTTCCGGGTACGCAAGCCCCCGCGCCGTTGCAGCTTGCTGCGGGAGTGAAGACCCCGGCAAGGCAATTCGCCGGCGCGCCGCAGCCGGCCGATGCACCGGGGTAGTCGCATGCGCCGCTCCCCGGAGCGCAGGCGGTCGCGCCGCATGCGCCCGAGGTGATGCAAGAGGCTCCGCAGCAGATGCCGCCGAGGCAGATGCCTGGGGCCGCGCATTGTACGCCGCTCGAGCAGGCCTGTCCCGGCGCAGCGAGGTTCCCGGCGTCGGAAACGCCGCCACTCGTGCTGCCGCCGCTGCTGGTCCCACCGCTGCTGCTGCTGCTGCCGCCGGTGTTCGCGCAAAAACCTCCAATGCAGCTCCAGCCTGACGGACAGTCGTTCGCGCTGGAGCACGCTGCAGGCACGCAGCCTCCGGCGACGCAACGCAAGCCCGGGCCGCAGGCCGGTGCGCAGGCACCGCCGCTTCCGCTCGAGCTTCCGGATCCACCGTCGGCTGCCGTGCAGACGCCGCCGATGCAAATGCCGGTGCAGCAGTCGACGTTACCGTTGCAGTCGTTGCCGAGTCCGGCGCCGGGGGTTGGGGGCACGCACGACTTGCAGTCGGCGGCGAAAACGCAACCGGTCGGGCACACAAGTGCACCGCAAGGACCGCTGTCGGCGGAGCCGGGCTTTCCAGAGCAAGCCGCGACCGTGACCAGCGCGCAGGCCGCTAGAACAAGGCGACAGGCTTTCAACATCGCGCACGCTCCCTTTGGTTGGGCCCTTCTCCCTTATCTGGAACGGAGAGTCAAAGGCTCGCGGCCGTGGGAATCCTGGTGGTTGCGCGCGGCGTCGCCAAGCGGAGATGGAGTGTGCCCTACGCCGCGGCTTCGGAGCCGGCGGGGACGGCTTCGATGACCTCGGGCGGGGCGGGCGTCGCGTAGAGCGAGTCTATCTCGGCGCGGAACTTCTCGCAGACGGCCTTGCGGCGCAGCTTCATGGTGGGGGTCAGCTCGTCGCTGCCGAGCTGGAGCTCGTGGCCGAGGATCCGGAAGCGGCGGATCTGCTCGTAGCGCGCGAGCTGGGCGTTGGCGTGGCCGACGGCGGCGGCGGCGCGGGCGCGGACCTCGGGGTGGTGCGCGAGCTCGGCGGCGGTCGCGGAGGGGAGGCCGGTCGCGGCGCGCGCCTCCTCGACGTCGAGGGTGAGGAGCGCGGTCATGTACGGCCGCGCCTCGCCGACGATGAGCGTCGGCCCGAGGATCGGCTCGCCGGTGAGCAGCGCCTCGATGGGCGCGGGTGCGACCTTTTTGCCGCCGGCGGTGACGATGAGGTTCTTCTTGCGGTCGGTGATCTTCAAATAGCCTTCGGCGTCGAGGTGGCCGATGTCGCCGGTGTGGAGGAAGCCGTCGGCGTCGAGCACCTCGGCGGTGGCCTCGGGCTGGTTCAGGTAGCCTTGGAAGATGGACGGGCCGCGCAGGAGGATCTCGCTGTCCTCGGCGATGCGGACCTCGGTGCCGGGCACGGGCTTGCCGACGGTGCCGAAGCGCGGCGCCTCGGGCGGATTGACGGCGGCGATGCCGCAGCACTCGGTGAGCCCGTAGGCCTCGAGCACGCGCATGCCGCAGCCGTCGAAGAACTCGAGGATCTCGGGGTCGATGGGCGCGGCGCCGGAGACGAAGTACTTGACCCTCCCGCCGAAGGCGTCGCGGATGCGGCGCAGGACGAGCCGGTCGGCGAGCCGGTGGGAGAGGCGCAGGGAGAGCGGCGGCGCGGTGCGCGCGAGGCGGTGGCGCGACATGGCCCGGCCGGTCCGCTCGGCCCAGCCGAAGATCGCCCGCCGCCGGGGATTGGCCGCGGCGACGGTGGCGCGGATCTTGGCGTAGGCCTTCTCGAAGATGCGCGGCACGGAGCCGAAGAGCGTCGGCCGGGTCTCGGCGACGGCCCCGAGCACGGCCTGGCTCTGCAGGCTGCCGACGTAACGGGCGGCGTAGCCCGCGTTGATGCGGCCGTAGAAGCCGAGGACGTGCTCTCCGACGTGCGCCATGGGGAGGAACGAGACGGTGACGTCGGCACCGGAGACGTCGGCGGGTAAAAACACCCGGAGCTGCTCGAGCAGCGAGAGGCAGTTTCGGTGCGAGATCATCGCGCCCTTGGGGACGCCGGTCGTGCCCGAGGTGTAGATGAGGATCGCGAGGTCGTCGGGCCCGCGCGCGGCCCGCAGCTCGGCGATCCGGCCGGGCCGCTGGGCGAGCAGCTCTTCGCCGCGGGCGAGCAGCCCCAGGAACGAGTGGGGGCCCGGCGCGCCGTTCAAGTCCACCCTCGTCGGAAAGAAGTCGGCGTCCCCCCAGCCGATGGTCACGGGCTCGACGGACGCCGCTTCGATCGCGGCGTTCAGGGTCGACAGCTCGGCCGCGCTGCCCGCGAAGGCGAAGCGCGCCTGCGAATCGGAGAGCAGGTAGGCGATCTGGGCCGGCGTCAGCGTCGAGTAGACGCCGACCGAGACCCCGCCGGCGCCGAGGATGCCGAGGTCCGCGATCGCCCACTCGGCGGTCGTCTGCCCCATCACCGCGACGCGGTCGCCGGGCCGCAGCCCCAACTCCTCGAGCGCGAGGGTGAGCGCGTCGCAGCGCCGCTTGAACTCGGCCCAGCTCGCCCGCTCGCGCCGGCCGGAGGCGACCTGCTCGTAGGAGAGCAGGTCGGGCGACTGCGCCGCGCGCGCGTCCAGCAACTCGCTGAGGGTCCGGACCATCCCCGCCGCCTCCGATCAGACCGGCCTGTAGCTGTGGACCCAGACGCCGGGCGCGGCTTCCGCAAAGCCCACCTCGAGCGTCTGGCCGATCGACAGCGATTCGAACGGCGCGTCGATCCGCGAGAGGAAGTGGCCGACGCCCTCGACCTCGACGAGGCCGACGACCTCGGGGGCGAGGAAGCGAAGTCCGCGCTGCTGCTGGGTGAAGGCGTAGAGGGTCGCCCGCCGTGGCAGCTCGACCCATTCGACCTCGCGGCCGTGGCAGTCCGGGCAGAACTCGCGGGGCGGGAAGGCGATCGCCCGGCAGCGCGTACAGCGCGTGCTGCAAAGCGACTTCGCCGCGAGCCGCCGCTGGAACTCGGCGGTCGCGGCCCCGCCGAAGAGGCCGAGCGCTCCCGCCGTCGCGGCGTCGACGATCTCCTTCACGCGGCCTCCAGGACGCCGACGAAGCTGCCGTTGAGCATGCCGTGCTCGGCGTGGAAGAGGCCGAGCTTCGCGTCCTTCACCTGCCGGGGCCCGCAGGCGCCGCGGAGCTGCTCGACGATCTCGACGAGGCTGTAGAGCGGGGTCGCGCCGGCCGGGTGGCCGAGCGAGAGGCGGCCGCCGGAGGGGTCGAAGACGGTCGCGCCCTCGCCGCGCGTCAGGCCGTCGCGCACGGCGGCCGGGGCGCGGCCTTCGTCGAAGAAGCCGAGGCTCTCGTAGAGCATCAGTTCGGTCGCGGTGAAGACCCCGTAGACCTCGGCGACGTCGACGTCGTGGGCGGCGATGCCCGCCTCCTGGTAGGCTTCCGCGGCGGCGCGCCGCGGGGATTCGAAGCGCGAGAGCGGCGCGCGAAGGGGGGCGAAGTGGGCGGGCTCGTGCGCCTCGCCCATGCCCCGGACGACGACCCGCGGCCGCCGAGAGGCGAGGTCGTCGGAGACGATCACCGCCGCGGCGGCGCCGCTCGCGAAGGCCGAGCAGTCGAGCAGCCCGAGCGGCGGACAGATCGGGGCGGCGGCGAGGACGTCGGCCTCGGTGATCGGCTTGCGAAGTTCCGCCCGCGGGTTGTCCCTCGCGAAGTCGCGCAGCGCGACGGCGACGGGCGCGAGGTCCGCGCGCGAGAGTCCGTGCTCGTGCAGGTAGCGCTGGGCGCTCATCGCGTAGTAGGGGATCGGCGCCGCGAGGCCGTAGAGCGCGTCGTGGGGGCCGTAGAGGCCGACGAGCTGCTCGGTCATGTTCCGGATGAAGAACTCGAAGTCGTCGGCACGCTCGTCGGCGCGGACGTCCGTCGCGAGCACGAGCGCGGCGCGCAGCCGGCCGGAGCGCACCTCCTGGACGGCCAGCTTGAAGGCGACCGCCGCGGTCAGTCCGCCGCACTCGACCAACGTCTGCGTGCGGGTCGAGAGGCCGAGGTGGTGGGCGAGGGTGCAGCTCCACATGAAGCTGGGGATGCCCCCGAGGGCCGGCGGGGAGGCGAAGAGGCCGTCGATCTCCCCGAGGTCCAGGCCGGCGTCGGCGACGGCGGCGAAGGCCACGCCGGCGGCGGTGTCGCGCACCGAGCGCTCGAGCTTGCGGCGGACCGGGATCGCGGCCACGCCGGCGACGGCGGCGCGCGTCACGGCCGCGCCCCCTCGCCCGCGGCGTCCGCGGGCGGCTGCGGCAGCCAGCCGGCGCGGCGGTACCAGTCGACGACCCCGCCGATCGACCCGCGGAAATCGGGGTGCTCCCAGGTGAAGCCGAGGCCTTCGAGTCGCCCCACGTCGAACACGAAGTCGCCGCTGAAGTAGCCGATCCAGTCGCGGTCGAGCCGCGGCAGGAGCATGTCGGGCAAACCGCGCGCGACGAGGATCTCGTGCCCCTTGCGCAGCCGCCGGTTGTAGCGGCCGAGCACCGAATCGGGGAGGTGCGAGAGGCCCCAGAGCGCGAGCCCCCAGAAGGCCTTCCCGCGGATCTTCGGCGCCGCGACGAGCCCGGCGGTCTCGACGAGCGCGCCGAAGGTGTCGCCGA
>DAIDIT010000107.1 GCA_027451705.1 Pseudomonadota bacterium | reverse complement strand
CGGGGGTGGCGGGCGGGCCGGCTCCGCGGCGACGGCCGGCAGCGGCAGGACCGCGGCGGGCGCGGGCGCGGCGGGGCGCTGCGCCGCCGCCTTCTCCTCGCGCCAGTTTCGCTGCATCTCGACGAGGAGGGCCTCGACCGAGCGCCGGTTCCGCGCGTCCGGCTCCTCGCGCAGGTAGCCGCGGAAGAAGAAGATGGCGCGCTCCCAGTGGTGGAGGGCGCGGTGGCACTGGCCGAGATTGAAGAGGAGCGCCGGCCGGGGATCGAGCTCGTAGGCCTCGGTCGCATCCGCGAGCGCGCGGTCGAAGTCGCCGGCGTTGTACTCGACGATCGAGCGGTGGGCGAGCTGCTGGGCCTCTCGGACGTCGCCCGGCGAGGTGGCGAGCGCGGCGAGGAGGAGGACCGAGAGGACCATCGGGGGGCGTCCAGGCGGACGCCTGCCAAGCTACCACGGCGCTGTCGCCCCCTCAACGAATCAGAACTCCAGGCCGAAGATGACGCGCAGCCGCAGGTCGTTGCCGACCTCGTCGATCGTGTCCTGGCCCGCGACGCGAAAGGCGGGCGTGATCACGACCCAGAAGCGCGGGCCGGCGAGCGCCAGGGAGGGGCCGACGTGGACGGTCTCCTGCGGCGCCGAACTGCCGGACGTCGGGTCCACCTGGTAGTTTTCGAGCGCCTCGACGCCGACGCGGATCCAGGGCCGGATCTCGTAGCCGACGCCGAAGTGGGCCGCGAGGTCGTAGCCGAAGGCGGGGCCGCTCGCGAGCTGCTCGGCGTCGATGAGGTTGAGCTGGAAGAAGAGCTTGTGGACGTCCTTCTCGAGGATGAGCTTGAACTCGCCCTCGAACGGCTGCCGCAGGTCGATGGGGCGCTCGACCTCCGCGTAGAGCTCCGTGTCGACCGGCCACTGCCCCTTCTCCGCGAAGCGGTAGCGGGTCTCGACCTGGAAGGCGTCGAAGGTCAGCGCCGCGGGGACTCCGGCGAGCTCGGACGGCGCCTGCTCGAGGACCGAGTAAAGGCTGACATCCCAGTGGTCGGTGATCCCGTACTCGACCTCGACCTGTTCCTGCAGGAGCGTCGACTGCGCGAGGCGGCCGAGGTTCCCGGTCTCGAGGCCGTTCCAGACCTCGACCTCCATACCGCCGGCGGGCTGCGTGAAGTAGGGGTAGATGTGCGCGAAGGCCTTGAAGTCCGCCCGGGCCGAGACGGCGACCGAGCAGGACAGGAGGGCCAGCGAGACGGCGGCGAGGCGAAGGTGAGTCGCGAAGGGCACGGGCGGCTCCACAAAGTATATGAGAGTGATTCTCAAAATTGCGCGGCGGAACGTACGCTCGGCCTACGGGCATGTCAAGCGGCCCGCGTTCGGCGGCGAAGGGCGCACCGGTCGTCCTTGCCGGTGCGGGCAGGGCACGGTAGCGTCGGGACATGCGGCGGGATGGCTGGGGCGGTGCCGCCCTTCTCGGACTGTGGGTCGCCGCGTGCGGCGGCGGCGCTCCGACGGGTCCGGGGACCGGTCCCGGGTCGGGCTCGAGCGGCGGTTTGGCGCCCGCGGGCGGGACGGGCGGCCTGAGCGTCCCAGGCTCCTCGTCCACGGGCGGCTCGACTGGCGGCCGCGTGCCGGACGGCGCCAGCAGCGGCGGCTCGACCACCGGCGGGTCGACGGGCACCGGGGGCACGACCGGCGGCGCAAGCGCTTCGGGTGGCGGAGGATCGACGACGGGCGGTGCATCGGGCGGCGGCAGCACCGGCGGCACCAGTTCCGGTGGCGGTTCGTCGACGGGCGGTGCATCGGGCGGCGGCAGCACCGGCGGCTCTGGTTCCAGCGGCGGTTCGACCTCGGGCGGCAGCTCCGGCTGCGCCGGCTCGCTCGAGTTCTGCGGCGGCGCCTGCGTGGACGTCCAGACGGACGCGAGCGACTGCGGCGCGTGCGGGAAGGTCTGCCCGGGCCTCGGGCAGACCACGTGCGACGTCGCGTGCGCGGCCGCGAGTTGCGCCCTCACCTGCCAGGGCGAGAACTACGACGTGAACGGCAACCCCGCGGACGGCTGCGAGGTCGCGGACAGCCCCCAGGGCAACCACGTGCAGACCAGCGCGTTCGCGGAAACGGCCTCTCCGGACTGCACCGACAGCGACTCGCACTTCGTCTGGAGCGGCATCATTCCGAGCGACAGGCGCGTCCACGCGAACCCGAGCGTGAACGGCTTCGACAACAGCAGCGGGTCGGCGCCCGACTGGTTCTCGAGGCTCGCGAACGGCCCCTCGGGCCTCTTCAGTCCCTGCGTCGAGGACGTACTCGCGACCCTCGTCGTCAGTGGTTCCGTTCAACCCGACTGCTACCAGCTCACGGTCATCACCGACGAGAACCAGTGGACGGCTCAGACGGACACGAGCGGGACGGCCACGGTCCAGGACACGTCGGCGGTCTACACCGACGGCTCCGTCGTCTACTACGAGGTCTCGAAGACGTGCTCGGTCGTCGAGACGCACACGGTGGCCTACAGCCTCTCCGGCCACCTTTGAGGGTCAGAGCTGGACCTGGTGGACGTCGCGGATCGGCGGGAGCGCGCGGAGCTTCTCGAGAACCTCCGCGGGCGCCGGCGAGTCCAGGTTCAGGATCGCGAGCGCCTCCTTGCGGGCGGTCCGCCGGGACAGCGCCATCCGCGCGATGTTGAGGCCCGCCGTTCCGATCGTCTCCCCGATCTGGCCGATGACCCCCGGCACGTCCTCGTTGCGCAGCACGAGGAGCACGCCCTCGGCCGCGGACTCGACCTCGAACTCGTCGAGCCGGAGCAGCCGCGGCTCGCGGCCGAAGACCGTGCCCGTCGCCGTCGTCTCCCCCTTCGGCCCGCGGGCCGTCACCGTCACGAGCGAGGCGAAGTCGCGCGCCTGATCGCTCCGCTCCTCGACGAGCTGGATCCCGCGCTCGGCGGCGATCGCCGGCGCGTTCACGTCGTTGACCTGCCCGGCCTCGGCCGCGTGCGAGAGGAGCCCGCGCAGCGCCGCGAGCGCGATGGGGCGGCGCGGCTGCTGGCTGATCGCGCCCGCGACCGTCACCCGGAACTCGGTCATGTGCTCGGCGGCGAGCTGGCCGACGAGCGCTCCGAGCCGCTCCCCGAGGGTGAGGAACGGCCCGAGCAGCTCGATCAGCTCGCGGGAGACCGACGGCACGTTGACGGCGTTCCGGACGTTGCCGTGCAACAGGTAGTCGGCGAGCTGCTCGCAGACCGCGAGCGCGACCGCCGCCTGGGCCTCCTCGGTCGACGCGCCGAGGTGCGGCGTGCAGACGAAGTTCGGCTGCGCGAACAGCGGGTGGTCGGCCGCCGGCGGCTCGGTCGCGAAGACGTCGAACGCGGCCCCGCCGAGCTTTCCTGCCGCGAGCGCCTTGGCGAGCGCGGCCTCGTCGATCAGGCCGCCGCGCGCGCAGTTGACCAGGAAGGCGCCCGGCTTCATCAGCCCGAGCTGCTTCTCGCCGATCAGGTTGCGGGTCGCGTCGGTCAGCGGCACGTGGAGCGTCACGAAGTCCGCGCGCCGCAAGAGGTCCTCGAGCGAGACCAGCTCGATCCCCATCCGCGCGGCGCCCTCGGCCGAGACGTAGGGGTCGTAGGCGAGCACCTTCATCTTGAGGCCGTGCGCCCGGTCGACGACGACCGACCCGATGTTGCCGGTGCCGACGACGCCGAGCGTCTTGCCCGACAGCTCGTGGCCGGAGGCGAACTTCTTCTTCTCCCACTTGCCGGACTTGACCGAGGCCGTGGCTGCGGGGATCTGCCGGGCGAGCGCGAACATCATGGCGAGCGTGTGCTCGGCGACCGTCACCGCCGATCCGCCCGGGGCGTTCATGACCACCACGCCGCGCCGGCTGGCCGCGGCGAGGTCGATGTTGTCCACGCCGACGCCCGCCCGGCCGACGACCTTGAGGCGCTTCGCCGCCTCGAAGACCTGGGCCGTGACCTTCGTCGCCGACCGGACGGCGAGCGCGTCGTAATCCCCGATGATCGCGACGAGGTCGGCCGGCGGGAGCCCGACCTTCACGTCGACCGCGAGGCCTTCCGCCTTGCGGAGGACGGAGAGCCCCTCCTGGGAGAGATCGTCGGACACGAGCACGCGCAGGGCCATGGGCATCTCCTCTCGCCGGTAGGCCGCCGGCGCCGGTTCTTTCGCGCGCCCCTCCGCCTCCCGTGGGTGGACGCGGGCCGTTTCCTAGCGAAGTTGCCGGGACGCCGCAAGCACGTCGCGCACACGGACTGTCGCCGGGCGCGCAGTCGTGCCAGGATGGCGGCCCCGTGGACACCGTCTCCCAGGGCGCGCGCCTGGCCGCGGTCTGGCTCGTGGCGCTGGCCGCAGGCCTCGCCGCGGCGCGGGCCCCGGCCATCGGGATCGCGCTGGCGCTCGTGGGCGCGGGCGTCGCAATCGCGCGACCGGCGGTGCCGCCCTCGGCCGCCGCGGCAGCCCTGGCCGCCGTCGTCGCATCCGCCGTTCTGCCCGCCCTGGCGCTCGCGCAGGACCCCTTCCATGCGCACCCGGCCTCCTTCGCATGGCCGCTGGCCGTCGAGACCGCGGCTTTCGCCGGCGCGGGTGCCGCGGCCTGGACGTTCCTCGCGCGGCCGCTGCCACCGCCGGAGTTGAAGGACGCCTCGCCCGCGCTCCGCCGGCTCCTGCTCGTCGAAGCCGGCGCGCTCGCCGCCCTCCTCCCGATCTCGATCGCCGGCACGCAGATCGCGCTCGCCGTTCTGGCGCTCACGGTCGCCGTGGCTTGGACGCACGGAGCCCGCCCTGGCCTGCGCGCCTCGCTCGACGGGCCGGTGCTCGCGTTGCTCGCGGCGGCGCTCGCCGCGGACCTCGTCGGGACGCATCCGGTCTCGCCCTGGGGCGTGACCGCGCTGCGCGCGATGGCGTCCTATTTCGTCGTCTCCCGCGGCCTCGCCCTCGCCCGACCGGACGCGCGCGCGCTGGGGCGCCTGGTCGCGGCCTGGGCCGTCGCCTCCGCCGCCACCTCCGCCCTGGCCTTCTGGCAGCACTGGTCGGGCTTCGACCTCGTCGCCGCCCTCGGATTGCGCCTCCCCGTGCAGGTTCCGGCGCCGCGCGCACCGGGTCATTTCGCGGGGCTGGGCACCTTCGCGTCCCGGCTCCGGTTCGCCCATGCGACCCTGACGCCACTCGCGCTGCTCCTCGGGTTGCGGGTCGAGGCGGCGGACGGCGACGGCCGGTCGTTCTGGTCCCCGTGGCTCTGGGGCGTCGTCGCGCTCGAGGCGGCCGGCCTCTGGTCGACGTTCGCGCGGGCGGCCTGGCTGGCCGCCGTCGCGCTCGCCCTCGCCGCGATGCTCCTCGCCGCGCGCGCCAAGGGCCGTGGAGGCGTCCTGCGCGGCCTCGCGGCCGCCGCGGCCGCCGCGGTGATCGCCCTCGGGCTCTCGCCCGGCGCACGCGCGTGGGGGCGGGCCGGACTCGTCCCCTCGGACAACCGCGACCGCCTCTTTCTCTGGGCGCGCGCCGTCGAGATCGCGATGGACCACCAGGTTCGCGGCGTCGGCTTCGGCGGCTATCCCACCGTCCTCGGCCCGTACTACGACCGCTTCGACCGCGCGTTCCCGATGCGCACCTGGGCCCACGACATGCCGCTGTCGCTGCTCTCCGAGACCGGCCCCTTCGGCCTCTTCGCCGGGCTCTGGGTCGTGCTGGCCGGGCTCGCCCTCGCCCGCGGCAGCGGCCCGCGTCGCGGGTTGCGCCTCGGCGCGGCGCTCGCGACGCTGGCCTTCGCCCTGGTCGCCCTCTTCCACGACGCCCTCTACGACGGGCAGGTCTCGTACAGCCTCTTCTTCGCGCTCGCGCTCGCCGCTTCCTGCGCGACCGGCGGCGCGGGAGGCCGGACCACGGGCGTTGAGGAGTGCGCGGGCTTGGGGTAGTTTGCCGCGCCGATGTCGAACCTGCGCGAGCTCTTCCAGTACCGCGCGCTGCTCTGGGCCCTGACCGCCCGGGAGCTGAAGGGGCGCTACCGCGGATCGCTCCTCGGCTTTTTCTGGACGCTCCTCAACCCGTTGCTCCTCATGGGCGTCTACGCCCTCGTCTTCAGCGTCTTCATGAACCAGCAGGTGCCCCACTACACCTACTTCATGTTCGTGGGACTCCTGCCCTGGCTCTGGTTCACCAACTCGCTCGGCGGCGGCACGGTGAGCCTCAGCGGCAAGCGCGACCTGCTCACTCGGGTCAAGTTCCCGCCCCAGGTCCTGCCGGCGGTCACGATCCTCTCCGAGCTGTGCAACTACCTCCTGGCCCTGCCGCTGATGATCGGCCTCGGCCTGCTCTCCGGAATCGCACCGCGCCCCGTCGCGCTGCTCTTGCCGTTGATCCTGCTGCTCCAGGGGCTCTTCACGGTCGCGCTCGTCCTCGCGACCAGCGCGCTCAACGTCTTCTACCGCGACCTCCAGCACGTCCTCGGCAACCTGCTCGCGCTCTGGTTCTTCCTCGTCCCGGTCGTCTACCCGGCGACGGCCATCCCCGAGCGCTACCGCACCGCCGTCCTGGCGCTGGACCCGATGGGAGCGTTCACGTCGGCGTACCAGGCGATCTTCTATTACCGCACGCTGCCGGACTTCAGGCTGCTGGCCGCCGCCGCCGGCATCTCGGTGGCCCTGCTCGTCGGCGCGCTGTCCGTCTTCGAAAGCCGCCGCGACGAATTTGCGGAGTTCGTGTGACGGAACTGGCGATCGAGCTCAGCGGGGTGAGCAAGAGCTTCCGCCGGACGAACGTCGGGCCCGGCGGACACACGACCTTCAAGTCCCAGCTCGTCGACTGGGTGAAGGGGCGCCGCCGGCCGCCGGCCCGGCGGCTTCAGGTCCTCCGGGACGTCGACCTCTCCGTGCCCGCGGGCGCAACCCTCGGCGTCGTCGGCCAGAACGGCTCCGGCAAGAGCACGCTGCTCAAGCTCGTCGCGGGCATCTACCGGCCGACCTCCGGTCAGGTCCGGATCTCGGGCCGCCTCGCGGCCCTCATCGAGCTGGGGGCCGGCTTCCACCCCGAGTTCTCCGGCCGCGAGAACATCTACATCAACGGGATCATCCTCGGCCGCAGCCGGCGGGAGATCGACCAGCTCGTCGATTCGATCATCGACTTCGCCGAACTGCGGGACTTCATCGACGAGCCGGTGCGGACCTACAGCTCCGGCATGTACATGCGGCTCGCCTTCGCGGTCGCGACGACGATCGATCCCGACGTTCTCGTCATCGACGAGATCCTCTCCGTGGGCGACGAGCACTTCCAGCGCCGATCCCAGGATCGAATGGAGGACTTCCAGCGGCGCGGGAAGACCCTGGTCCTCGTCACGCACGACGCCGGGACCGTCGAGAAGTGGTGCGACATGGCCGTCTGGCTCGACCAGGGGCGCGTCGCCTCGCGGGGCGAGCCCGCCGCCGTCCTCGCCGCCTACCGCTCGGCCATCGCGGCGAGGGAGCGCAACGGGCCGCTCGCCGCCGGACCGCTCGAGATCGCCCCGCCGCCCGAAGCCGCGTTCGAGGACGCCGCGCCGGAGGGCTCTACTTCTTCGTGACCAACGAGGCGAGGTGCGGCAGCGACCCGAAGACGAGCTGCGCCTCTCCGAAGATCACGACGTCGCCGTCGTCGAGCGTAACGCTCTCGCCCTGCTCCAGCACGCGGTGGTTGACCATCGTCCCGTTGTAGGAGCCCTTGTCGAGAACGCAGAAGCTTCCCTCGCGCCACTGTAACTCGGCATGCAGCCGCGAGATCGTCGGCTGATCGATGACCAGGTTCGCCCGGGACGTCCGTCCCACGAGGAGGGCACCACCGGCGGGCAGCGGAAAGACCTCCGCCTGCAGGACGGGCACCTGCTTGCCCGCGTGGGTGGAGACGAGGTGTCCGCGGCCGGTCAGCGTCACCGTCACGGTCGCGGTCTCTCCGTCGGCGGAGGCCCACGGCTCGAGCGGGACGAGCGCGTGATCCGCGCCCACCGCGGCGCGTGCGTCGGCGACCGAGCGGATCAGGATCTGGAAGAAATGGTGAACCGATACCCTCGGCGGGGTCACGCGGGCAGGATAGCCGGAGGCCGCGCGAAATGAAAGGCAAACTCCCGCCTGTTCCCCACTCTCGCGCTGCACTATTCTCCAGCTCGCATGTGGGACCTCGTCACCACGATCGCCGCCGCCGTTCTCGCCGCGCCGTTGCTGCCCTGTCCGAAGGATGCCCGCTGCCGCGTCCTCTACGATCACGAAGGGACGCAGCTCATCGAGGAGGTCGCGGGCGCCGGCGGCCGCGCGCCTGACGAGGCCCGCTGCGCCCTCGATGCCGGCGGCCGGTGCAGCTACTGGTGGGCCCGGCGGCGGCCCGTCCGTCGCCCGGCGCGGCGACTCGTCTACCGGGGCCCGTGCCTGGACATCGGCGCCGACGATCGCTGCACGCAAGGGACCATCTGCTGCCGCGTCCACGGCGGCGACTTCGTGCTCGACGACCTGGGAAGCCGCTTCCACCCGTCGACCGAGACGGTCGGCCTGCGGCCGCTCGCGATGCGGGAGGAGCACCACACCCTGGAGCACGGCGCCGGCGGCGCCGACCTCCCCTACCCGCACTTCGAGCTCGGATGGGACTGGGCGCGATTCGCGGGCGAGGGGGCCATCGTCGAGAGCGGCGACCTCGCGAAGCTCTCGGGCTGCCCGAAGCCCGGCGCAGCCGAGACGCCCCGGCCGGCGGTCGTCCTGCCGGCGCTGCCGGAGAATCCACGCCTCGCCTTCGACTGGCGGCGCGACGCCCTCGGAAGCTGCGCCGCCGCCTTCGGAGGAGCCACCGGCCGCGGCGTCGCGCTCTGGGGAGGTCCCGGTGCCGCCCGTGCCATCCCCGAGGTCCGCGCCCTGGCCGCCGGCAGCACGCTCTACGTCGACGTTCGCGACCCGAAGCCCGCCGCCCCGGCGGCAAACTGGCTCGATGCGGACCACGTCGAGATCTGGATCGGCCTCCACCAGGACGACCCGTACCGTTATCCCGGGCCTTACAGCCTCGCCTACCAGTGGGGCATCGGCCTCGCGGACGGCAAGGTCCATCCCGGCTACGGGCATCCCGCGGAGGGGCCGCTCGTCGAGCGGGCGGAGAAGCGCGGTCCGGACGGTACGCAGATCGTGGCGTTCGCGATCCACCTCGTCACGCCCCTCTTCCGAAGCGAGAGCTGCGACGGCAAGCCGGTCTGCACGCCGCAACCGGAGGGGGTGGCGCTCTCCTACAGCGCGGGAGACGGCACGCGGGTCCTCCGGCTCGTCTCGACGGACGCCCTCTGCTACGGCAACGCCGCCTCGCTCGGCGTCGCGTTCCCGATCCCGGCGGACCTCGCCACGTGCGCCGTGCGGGGCGGCGCGCTCGAGGTCGAGCGCGTGGACCTCGCGAAAGGCCCCGCCGACCACCCCGTCGTTCACTGATCGCCGCCGTCCGTCCGAATCCCCGGAGCGGCGTACCGGGCCACTCGCGCACGCGCCCCTGC
Source organism: Pseudomonadota bacterium (assembly GCA_027451705.1). Classification (GTDB taxonomy): domain Bacteria; phylum Myxococcota; class Myxococcia; order Myxococcales; family JAKAPL01; genus JAKAPL01. The sequence goes on along the minus strand of DAIDIT010000107.1, from coordinate 5,662 downwards.
TCTGAGCTTAGGATGGGCGCGCCCGGCAGGAGTTGAACCTGCGGCCTTCGGGTTCGAAGCCCGACGCTCTATCCAGCTGAGCTACGGGCGCAATCTTTCCCTCCGTCCCTCTACCACCGGACGGGGCCGGCGTCAGCCGCCTTCGCAGCCGTCGCGGCCCTTCCCCCGGCGGCGCCGTCGACCCATCCGGACCTCGCCGGCAAATCGCCCATCGATTTCGCGCCCTTCGGACCGGCTTGAATGGGATCCGGGGTGTCGTCCACCCAACCCACTTGTCCGTCTCGCCGACTCAACTCGTACTTCCACCGCGTGAGGTGACGGCCATGGTTCGCTCTACCCTGTCTCGATTGCTCCTCGTGTCCACTGCGGCCGCGCTCGCGGCCTGCGGCGCGGGGAAGCCCTGCACCTCGTCGCACGACTGCCCGACCGGCGACGCCTGCGTCCTGGGCCGCTGCGACAGCAGCCCCTTCCAGACCTGCAGCTCGACGGCCGATTGCGCCTACGGCGACTTCTGCAATCGCGGCACCTGCCTGCCGGACTGCAACCTCCAGCTCTGTCCCGACGGCCAGACCTGCAACGTCCAGACCCACCTCTGCGTGTCGATCGTCCTGTCACCGGGGCCTGCCACCGGCTCGCAGCAGGGCGGCTTCTCCCCGCCGGGCGGCGGGGGGTCGGGGGCCGGCGCGACCGCCGCGGACGCCGGAGCACCGCTGCCGATGCCGGACGGCGGGAGCTGCGCCGACAACTGGGCGAGCTTCGCCTCGGGCTTCTTCACGACGAACTGCACCGCCTGCCACGGCCAGTTCGCGACCTACAGTTCGGTCGTCGCGGACGCGGTCAACATCCAGTCTCGTTTGCAGTCGGGCTCGATGCCGCCGACCGGCGGCGTCAGCAGCCAGGACCGCCAGCGGATCCTCGCCTGGATCGCTTGCGGCATGCCCGAGACGGCGACCAGCGGACCCTCCGCCCCGCCGGTCTCGACCTGCCCGGCGGCGACCTCGACCTGCACCTCCGCGACGTGGTGCAATTTCGCCCAGGGCTTCTTCGAGGCGAGTTGCCTGACCTGCCACTCGGCGTTCGGCAGCTACGCCGGCGTCCAGTCCCGCGCCGGGGACATCCAGGAAGTCCTCGCGGACGGGTCGATGCCGCCGAGCGGCGGCCTCGGGTCGCAGGATCTCGCCACGATCCAGGCCTGGCTGTCCTGCGGCTTGCCGCAGTAGACGACATCGCTTTCGCTGGCGTCCGGGCGACCAAGGGTTAGAATCCCAGGAGGACGGCCTTCTTCCCCCCGGGGAGGAGAAGGCGGCTTGGGGAACCGACGTTGAGCCTTCGCTCGATTCTCACCGCTCTGATGGGTGTGCTCGGTGCCCTGGCGCTTGCGGCAGCGGCCGCGCTCTTGATCCTGACGGCGGCGTTGCACACGGCGGCCGGCCGAATGGCGGCGGAAATCGAGAAAGTCCGGTTGGCCGAGGAGCTGGAGATCGCCCTGCTCGCGCGCACGCCCCCGGTGACGGGCGCACTCCCGGCGAAGAAACTCCGGCAGCGGTTGGACGACCTCCAAGCCTACCTCACGACCCAGGAAGGGCGGGCTCTGATCGAGGAGGCACGGGGCAAGCTGGAGCGCTGGCTCGCCACCCCGCAGGGCGCCACACCTGCGCAGAAGCAACCGCCACCTCCCCGTGAATTGGTCGAGGCCGTCGCGGCCTTCGATCACCTCTCCAAGTTGGGAGTCGAACAGGCGCACGTCTCGCTCGCCCGGGTGGTGCGCTGGACCCACGTCGCCGACATCATCGCATGGGCGGTGGGCGCGCTCCTCCTGCTCGCGGTCGTGGTCTCGCTCGTCTGGCTGCACGGGCTGGCGTTCGCGCCCGTCGTCCGCATCGGCGACACCATGCAGCGGTTCGCCGGCGGCGACTTGTCTGCCCGGGCGGCCGAACGGGGGCCTGCAGAGATGCGATCCATCGCCCGCCAGTTCAACGCGCTCGCGGACGAGCTCCAGCGGCGGAGGGGCAGCGAGCTGGCGCTGCTCGCGGGCATCGCCCACGACCTGCGCAACCCCCTCGGCGCGATCAAGACCGCGATCGCCGTCGCGGCGCCCGAACGCCCCCTGCCCCCCGAACCGCAGCTCCGGCGACTGGTAGCCCTGATTGGCCGCCAGCTCGATCGGCTGACGCGCATGACCTCCGACCTGATCGACGGCGCCCGGCTCGAGACAGGCCGCCTCGATCTGAAGGTCGAGCGGGCGGACCTGCGGGAGATCGCGACCGACGTGGTCGAGCTGTACCGGGCCGGCTCGCCGGGGCGGGAGATCCGGCTGTCGCTGCCCGCAGAGCCGCTCGTGGTCCCCTGCGACGCAACGCGGATCGCGCAGCTCCTCGGCAACCTCGTGAGCAACGCGCTCAAGTATTCGCCCGCCGGGAAGCCCGTCGTGGTCGCGATGCGCCGGAGCGGCGAAGAGGCGCTCGCCAGCGTCGCGGACGAGGGGCCCGGGATCGCCCCCGACCAGCAGGCCCACGTCTTCGAGCCGTTCCGGCGCGGCGACACGACGCAGTCGATCCCGGGCGTGGGCTTGGGCCTCTTCGTCGCCCGGCGCGTCGCGCAGGCCCACGGCGGCAGCCTCGGGTTCGTCAGCCACGCCGGCGCTGGCTCGACCTTCACCCTCAGGCTGCCGCTGCCCGGGAAGGCCGAGGAGCGGACGGCCGGCCGCGAGGGCCGCCCCGCCGAGACCCCGTCATAGGGGCCGTGCTACGCTTTCGGCATGTGGACGCCCCCGGAGCGGATTCGCCACCGGCTGCCTCCGCCGGAGTGGCCGACGGCCGAGCAGGCCGCCGCCGCGCGGCTCTTCTCGCCCGTCCGGATCGGGCCGCTGACCGCCCGGCAGCGAACGTGGGTGCCCGCCATGGTGCCGTGGCGCGCCACCGAGGAGGGGTTCGTCACCGACGACGTGGTCGACTGGTACGCCCGCTTCGCGTCGGGCCGGCCGGGCGCGCTCGTCGTCGAGGCGACCGGCATCCGGGACGTCCCGAGCGGCCCGCTGCTGCGCATCGGCGACGACCGATTCGTCCCCGGGCTGCGGCGCCTGGTCGAGGCCGTGCGGCGCGCCTCCGGCGGGGAGACGCTGCTGTTCGTCCAGCTCATCGACTTCCTCGCGGTCCGGCGGCGGCCGGCGCGCGAGAAGTTCTTCGGCCGCCACCTGGCGCTCGTGCCGCGGCACCGCGAGGCGCTCGCCCGCCTCCTCGGCGACGCCCGCTGGCTCGACGCGCCGGAGGCCGACGTGCGCGAAGCGCTCTCCGCCGTCGAGGACGCGCGGCTGCCGGAGGTCCTCTCCGCACGCGAGCTCGAGGCGCTGCGCATGGGCCATCGCGAGCGGGTCACGGACGTCCACCTCCCGCACGTCCGCGACCTTCCCCGCGTCCTGCCCGGCCTCTTCGCGGACGCCGCCGCCCGCGCCGTCCGAGCGGGCTTCGACGGCGTCGAGCTCCACTACGCCCACGCCTACACGATGGCGTCGTTTCTCTCGCGGGCGAACGACCGCGCCGACGGCTACGGCGGAAGCGAGGCCGGACGTCTCCGACTGCCGCTCGAGGTCTACGGGGCGGTCCGCGCGCTCGTCGGAGCGGACCGCGCGGTCGGCGTCCGCTTCCTGGGCGACGAGGTCGTCGAAGGCGGCAGCCGGATCGAGGACGCGGTCGCGTACGGCCTGGCCTTCGCGCGCGCGGGGTTCGACTTCCTCTCGCTCTCGAAGGGCGGCAAGTTCGACGACGCGAAGCAGCCCGAGGTCGGCTGGGCGGCGTACCCCTACACGGGGCGCAGCGGCTACGAGTGCATGCCGACCGTGATCTCGGACGCGCGCGGCCCCTTCGGCCGCAACGTCCACCTCGCCGCGGAGATCCGCCGCGCCCTGCGGCGCGAGGGGTTCACGACCCCGGTCGTGGCGGCGGGCGGCATCGGGAACTTCGCGCTCGCCGAGGGCGTACTGCAACGCGGCGACGCCGACATCGTCGCGTCCGCGCGGCAGTCGCTCGCCGACCCGGACTGGTTCCTCAAGGCCCGCCTCGGCCTGGGATCGCAGGTCCGCTGCTGCACCTACACGAACTACTGCGAGGCGCTCGACCAGAAGCACGCCCAGGTCACCTGCAAGCTCTGGGACCGGCTCGACCGCGACTCCCAGGGCGTTCCGATGAGCGCCGACGGCAAGCGCCGCCTCGTCCCGCCCCCCTGGTCGCCCCCGTAGATGGATCTCGCCGCCTACCTCGTGCTGTTCGCCGCCGGCGGGGTGCTCGGCACCGCGCTCGACCACCTGCACGTCGCGGGAGGCGTCCTCGCCTACCCCGCGCCCGCCTTCTGGGGCGAGGCCGCGTGGGTGCCGCCGCTCTTCGGCGGCGCGGCGGTCGGCTTCGCGCTCCTCTGGCGGCTGGGCTTCCGCGGCTCCGAGCCGCGCTGGGAGAGCCCGCGCCGGGTCGCGATCTACTTCGGCGACTTCGTCCTCGCCTACCTGGCGAGCGTCGCGCTGCGCGGCACGCCCTGGATCGCGCTCGCCGTGCTCGTGGGGAGCTGGCTTCCGATCGCGGTGCGGCTCGGTCCACGGGCCCTCGGCTACGGCGCGGCGGTCGCCGCCTCGGGCGTCCTCGTCGAGGCGCTGCTCTGCCGCGAAGGCGCGTTCCACTACACGGTCGCGGGGCTGATGGGCCCCCTTCCCGTGCCGCTCTGGCTCGCCGGCCTCTACCTGCACGCGAGCCTCTTGACCCGCGCGATCGACGCGGCCTTCTTCGGCTCCGCAGCGCAGTCGGTCCCGGAGGCCACGTGAGCGCGCGCCTCGACGGCTTCGCCGCGCACCTGCGCGGCCTGCAGGACCGGATCACCGCCGCGCTCGAGGCGATCGACGGGGGCCGATTCCGCGAGGACCTCTGGGAGCGCCCCGGCGGCGGCGGCGGGCGGACCCGCGTCCTCGAGGAGGGGCCGGTGCTCGAGCGCGCGGGGGTCAACTTCTCGGACGTCCACGGCGAGCTGCCGCCGAAGCTCGGCGCCGCGATGCCGGGCGACGGCGCGCGCTTCCGGGCGGCCGGCCTCTCCCTGGTGCTCCACCCGCGCCACCCCTTCGCGCCGACCGTCCACGCCAACTTCCGCTGCCTGCAGCGCGGCGACACCGCGTGGTTCGGCGGCGGGGCCGACCTCACGCCGAGCTACCTCTACGAGGAGGGCGCGCGCCACTTCCACCGGACGCTGCGGGACGCGAGCGGCGAGCGCTACGCCGACTTCAAGCGGGCCTGCGACGACTACTTCTCCGTGCGCCACCGGGGCGAGCGGCGCGGCGTGGGCGGGATCTTCTTCGACTACCTGCAGGGCGACCGCGACGCCCTCTTCGACCTCGTCCGCCGCTGCGCCGAGGCCTTCCTGCCCTCCTACCTCCCCATCCTCGAGCGCCGGAAGGACGCCCCGTCCGGCGAGCGCGAGCGGAGCTGGCAGCTCTTGCGGCGCGGCCGCTACGTCGAGTTCAACCTCGTCTACGACCGGGGGACGCTCTTCGGCCTCCAGACGGGCGGGCGCATCGAGAGCGTCCTCATGTCGCTCCCGCCGCTCGCCCGTTGGTCGAGCCTCGGCGAGCCCCCGCCCGGCACCGACGAGGCGAAGCTCCTCGACGTCCTGCGCAACCCCAAGGAGT
>DAIDIT010000106.1 GCA_027451705.1 Pseudomonadota bacterium | reverse complement strand
GCTCCGAGCGGCAACAACGGCGGCGGGGGCGGCGGGGGAGCGGTGCTCGTGTCGTCGAGCGGCACAATCACCGTGGGCGGCACCGGCGTCGTGCGTTCGAACGGCGGTGCGGCAGGTCCTGCGGAGTGGGCAGGCGGGGGCGGTGGGTCCGGCGGTTCCGTCTACCTCGCGGGCGCGGTGGTCGCGAATGGCGGCACGATCGCGGTGGTCGGCGGCGCGGGCGGCGGTGCGGGCGCGTGCGGCTGGAGCGCGGCCGGCGGCAACGGGGGCGGCGGCCGCGTGGTGCTGCGCGGCGGCAAGGTGACGCAGGGAACGGTCGCGACCGGCGGTGGCACGGTCACGGTCTTGCCGTGAACGCTACAGCCGCTCGAGGAGCTTTCGGGCGAAGAGGTAGGCGTCGCCGGGCCAGCGGGCCGAAACGTAGCGGCCGTCCTCGACGACGAAGGCCAGGCGGTCGTCGTCCGCAGTGGCCGGGCGGCCGAGGTTCAACGGTCCGCGCAGGAACTGGCGCGCCGGATCGTCGAGCGCGGCGCGCACCTCCTCTTCGACGTACGCGGGGTAGGTGCGGTAGTAGCGGCCGAGCTTCCAGAACGTCGCGCAGTAGGACAGCCGCTCCATGTACCCGGGAAGGCAGGTCGTGCGGCTCTGGGCGAGCACGCTCCGACCGGTTGCCGGGTCGCGGCTGCGCGCCAGGACGAGGACGCCGTGGCAGATCGCGGCGACGGGCCGGCCGAGCTCCCAGAAGGCGGCGACCTTCCCCTGCAAGACCTCTCTGCCGAGGTACTGGCGCATGCCGGGGGCGTGGCCTCCGGGGAGGAGCAGCGCATCGTAGGCGGCCGGGTCGAGCGACGCCCATGTGACCGGCCGCTGGAACTCGATCGCCGCCTCCAACTCGCGATAGAAGGCCTTCGGCTCTCGCTCGGCGCCGAGCTTTCCGAAGACGACGCCTTGGAGCAGCCGCGGGTCGCAGGCGGGCCGCGCACCGGCCTCGGTTGCGAAGACGACGCGGTGGCCTGCCCGGGTGAGCAGGCGCCAGGGGACGGCGGCCTCGGTGGGGTCGAAGTCGCGATCGGGCAGCGGGACGAGGACGGTCCGCCCCACCGACGCTCAGCTCTTGCCCTCGCCGGGCAGCGGCGGGATCGGGTGGCCGTGCCCGTCTGCCGGCGGATCCGAGCCCTCGCGCTTGAACCAGACGTCGGTGCGGTGGCTGACGGCCGGCCCCTTGAGCAGCCGGTCGATGCCGTAGACGATCGTCGGCCGGTCGTAGGTCGGCTTGCAGTGAGTCCCGGTGTCCATCCGGATGGCGTCCTTGGGACAGGCCTCGACGCAGAGGCCGCAGACGATGCAGCGCAGCTCGTCGATTTCGAAACGGCGCGGGAACTTCTCGATCGGGTCCTGCGGGTACTCGCCGGCCTCGATGTAGATGCACTGCGCGGGGCAGATCGTCGCGCACATGTAGCAGGCGACGCAGCGCGGGTTGCCGTCCGGGCGCGGTACGAGCCGGTGCATCCCGCGGTAGCCGGGCGGGTAGGGCGCGACCTCCTCGGGGTACTGCACGGTGGAGACCAGGTTCGGGCCGCGCCGGTGGAGGACGTCGGGGGAGGGATCGCGGCTGAAGAGGAGGTTGCGCAGGAAATGGCTGGTCGAGACGGCCAGCCCGCGCAAGAGCTCGGGGACGAAGGCGCGCTCGGGAAGTGTCTCCGGGCGCAATTCCGGGGCCTTGTAGGCGACCGGCGCCGGAGCCTTGGGGGGTGGTTTGGGCGCGTCGGACATCTAGTGGCTCCCCACGTGGGCCGGCGCCGGGGCGGGCTGGGTGGACTTGGCACCCGACCAGAGCAGCGCCGCGATCCCGACGCCGATCTCGGCGAGCCCGACCGCGCCGAGCAGCGAGAGCGAGGGGTCGAGCAGGAGGCAGACGCCTGTCGCGAAGACGTTCGCGAGTCCGAGCGGGAGGAGGATGCGCCAGCCGAGGTACTGGATCTGGTCGTAGCGGAAGCGTGGGAACGTCCAGCGGATGGCGAGCTGGAGCCAGCAGAGCACGAGGACCTTCACGGCGAAGATCGCGGTCTGCATGACCGCGAGCGTCAAGAGGACCCCGGTCGGCTCGGCGAATCCGAAGCGCCAGCGGACCAGCACCGCGGCGAAGGACGCGAGGCCGCCGTCGATCGCGGGCGAGAGGTGCCAGCCGCCGAGGAAGACCGCGGTGACGATCGCCGCGAGGGTTACGATCTCGACGAACTCGGCGATCATGAACATCCCGAACTTCATCCCGGAGTATTCGACGAAGTAGCCGATGATCTCGGACTCGCCCTCGGGCAAATCGAAGGGAGTCCGCTTGGTCTCGGCGAAGGCCGCCGCGAAGAAGAGGAGGAAGCCGAGCGGCTGGACGAAGATCCCCCAGGCCGGCAGCCAGGACAGGCCGAAGAGCCCCTGTGACTGGGTCTGGACCATCTGGTCGAGCCGCAGGGTTCCGGCGGTCATCATCATGCCCACGAGGCCGAGGCCGAGCGCGACCTCGTAGGCGATCATCTGCGAACTGGCGCGGACGCCGCCGAGCAGCGCGAGCTTGTTTCCCGAGGCCCAGCCGGCGAGCGAGACGCCGTAGACCGCGAGCGACGCGATCGCGAAGACATAGAGGAGCCCGACGTCGGGGTTCGCGATCTGAAGCGTCGCGACCAGCACCGCGAAGCCGTGCCGGATCGGCACCGGCGGCCCCATCGGCACAATCGCGAAGAGGCAGAAGATCGGGGCGAAGTTGAGGACCGGCGCGAGGTGGTAGAGGACCCGGTTGCTCTGGGAGGGGAGGAAGTCCTCCTTCGAGATCATCTTGAGCGCGTCGGCGAGGACGTGCGGGATGCCGCCCAGCGAGAAGCGGCCGAGGCCCGGCAGGCGGGCGCGGTTCGGGCCGATCCGGTCCTGCATCGCCGCGCTCCACTTCCGCTCGGCGAGGGTGAGGAGCGTCGCGACGATCATCACGAAGAGGAGCTGGATGAAGACGATCGCGGCGACGGCCTGGCCGAGCGTCGCGCCCCAACCCCAGCCCAGCGTCACGCCCCCGAGCCAGTTGACCGCGAGGTAGCCGAGCCACGCCCAGGCGCAGAGGCCGAGGACGATCAGGACGCCGAGCAGCAGCATGCGGAAGAGGCGCGCCATCGGTCAGCGGCCCACGCCCGGCGGGGGATCCCGTGGTGGTTCGGCGGCGCGGGGAGCGCCGTCCCCGCCATCCTGGGCCGCCGGTCGATCGGTCCTCGCCGCCTTCACCTGCCAGGGCGGCGTCACGACTCGCTCGCGGTAGCCGGGCGGCCGCGCATCGGCGGCGGCGGGCCGTGCCGCGAGGCCGGGGGCCGGGCGCCCTCCGGGGCCCAGTTCGTCCCAGTCGAACGACGCCAGATCCGGCACGCGCGGCGACAGCTCGCGGAACAGGTCGCGCGCGGTCGGCCAGCGGTGCGCGAAGCCGAGCGACTTCAGGAACCCTTCGGCGAGCCGCCAGTGCGGCTGCGCCTCTTCCCTGGGCGGGTAGGCGCGCTGGAAGCGTTGCACCCGGCCCTGGAAGTTGACGAACGAGCCGTCGCACTCGGAGTGCGGCGCCGCCGGCAGACAGAAGTCGGAGACGCCGACGAGCGGCCCGAAGCTCTGGGCCTGGGTCACGATCAACTCGAGCGTGCCGAGCACGCCGGCCACGAAGGAGGGCTCCTTGGGCACCTCGGTCCCCGCGGCGAAGAGCGCCTTGACCTGTCCCTCGTCGACGGCCTCGAGGAAAGCGTCGAACGGCCGCAGCTCGAGGCCGAAGGCCGCCGCGACCCAGCGCAGGCCGAGGCGGTTCGGGTTCTTGTCGGCGCGCAGGAGGAGGTCGTCCTGGTCGCCGTCGGCGAAGCCGCCTTCGTAGATCGTCGTCGCCGAGAGCCCCTCGCGCGCGAGGAGCGCGACCGCGAGGAGATCCTCGACGGAGAGCTGGGGCGAGACGAGCACGGCGAGCCCGGTCTGGCCGGCGAGCGGCCGGAGCTTCTCGGCGGCTGCCGCGACGACCTCGTCGACGGGCCTCGGCTGGCCGCTGCCGACTCGCCCCGCGAGGGCACGCGTCTGCCGGTCGTCGACGAGGCGGTGGTAGGTGAGCCGGCCGTCGTCGCACATCCAGGCCTGGTTGACGGCGTCGTTCTCGCGCGGCCGATAGCGGTAGGCGACGCCGTCGTAGTGGTCGAGGAAGGTGTTGCAGCCGCGCGCGCAGCCGGCGCAGATCGACGGCGTTTCGGAGAGGAAGAACGCCCGCGCCTTGAAGCGGTTGTCCCGCGAGAGCAGCGCTCCGACCGGGCAGATGTCGATCGTGTTGCCGGCGTATTTGTTGTCGAGCGGCTGGCCCGGGAAGATGTCGATGTACTCGCGGTTGCCGCGCCCGAAGACGCCGAGCTGCGGGGCCTGCGCCACCTCCCGCATGAAGCGGACGCAGCGGGTGCAGAGGATGCAGCGCTCCTGGTCGAGGACGACGAGCGGTCCGATCTCCTTGCGCTTGTGCCGAAGGAGCTTCGCCTGCGCCGGCCGGTAGGGCCGGTGGTCGTACTGCATGTAGTAGTCCTGGAGTTTGCACTCCCCGGCCTGGTCGCAGATCGCGCAATCGACCGGGTGGTTGTAGAGGAGGAGCTCTTCGACGGACCGGTGGCTGTCCATCACCTTCGGGCTGTTGGTCGTGACCTTGAGCCCCTCGGACACCGGCGTCTGGCACGCCGGGACGAGCTTGGGCGCGTTGCTGACCTCGACCAGGCACATGCGGCAGTTCGCCGCGATGCTCAGCCGCCGGTGGTAGCAGTAGAAGGGGATGTCGATCCCCACGAGGTTCGCCGCCTCGATGAGGTTCGTGCCGGGTTTGGCCTGAACAGGCCGGCCGTCGATGACGAGGTTGACGAGCGCGGGCGCGGCGCCGGGCTGCGGGGCTGGCGCCTGCGGGGGGGGCGGCTTCGGAGGTGCAGGTTGGTCGGGCACGCGGTCTCCGGTGGGCGCCCGGGAGATCTAGCGCAAGGGCCGGAAGAGTCCAAGGCGAAACGACGACCGGGCCCGTGCAAGTCCGTCGCGCCCTCCCCGCCGGCGGAGGAGGGACGGGGAGGGGGTCGAACCCGCGTTCAACCGCCTCCCGCCTCCGCCCGCTCCCGCTGCGCGGGGAAGAAGTCCTCGCCGGCCACTACGGGTTGCCAGGGGTCGCGGGCTGCCCCGAGGGCTGCTTCGGGGCGTTGATCTCCGGGGCCGCCGGTGCGTTGTTCGCCGGGGCCGGCGGGGCGGCCTGGGGCGCTGCGGACTGTCCTGCGGGCTGTCCGCCGCCGACCGGCGCGAGGCCCTGCTGCTCGGCGTAGGTGCGCCGGACCGCCTGCCAGCCCTCGAAGGTCGAGCCCGCGGACTGCCGCGCCATCGCGACGTCGTGCTCGGCTGCGTCGACCGACCGCCGCGCGCTGTCGACCTCGGCCTCGAACAGGCCGGCGTTGTACTTGCTCGCCGCCGGGTTCTTGGCCTGCTCGAGTGCGACGAGCTTGCTGCGCTCGAGCTGCGCCTTGGCGAGATCGAGTCGGCGATCCGCCGCCGTCACCTCCGCCTTGCGGAGGTCGACCTCGCGCTTGAGGTAGTCGACCCGCGCCTCCCGCTCCTTCTTGAACGTCGTCGCGAGATCGAGTTGGTGCGCCGCCTTTTGAATCTTGGCTTGGTCGCCCGTCTCCTGCGCGTTGGCGAGGCCGATTTTGGCCGCGTCGATGCCGGAGTCGGCCGCCGAAACGGCGGGGACCGCCATCGCGAGCTGCCCCTTCGCGTCGTCGAGGCGCAGCACCGCCCGGTTGCGCGCCTGCTCCATCGACCCGACCCGCTGGCGGGCGTCCGAGACGGGCCCGAGGTCGTTCTGCGAGAGCCGCCCCATGTCGGCCTCGCTCACCATGGGCCCCATCCCGACCGCGCCCTGCACCGAGGCGCAGCCCCCGATGAGCAGGCCTGCCGCCGCCCAGATCCCGAGACCTCCGAAGATGCGTCGCATGCGCCACCCTCCCTGGCGCGACCGATGCGCGCCCGAGGGTCAGATTGCGCACGCTTCCCGCAACGTGGGAGTGCGGACAGTTCCTTCGGTTCGGCGGCAGCCCGCCCGGCTACTGCTCGACCTCGCCGCCGATCATGTTGATCGAGTCGAAGGTCGGAATCAGGTCCGCGAGCATCGATCCCACGATCATGTGAGGCAGGCCGGAGAGGATCGGCAGGCCGGGGGAGCGGACGTGCAGCTTGTAGGGACGGCCGCCGCCGTCCGAGACGACGTACCAGCCCAGTTCGCCGTTCGCCGCCTCGGTGTAGGCGTAGACCTCGCCCTTGGGCACCTGCACACCCTCCATCACGATCTTGAAGTGGGCAATCAGCCCCTCGATCGATCCGTAGACTTCGGGCTTGGGCGGCATCACGTAGCGCCAGTCGTCGAGGATCACGGGTCCCGACGGGATCTGCTCCATCGCCTGTCTGAGGATCTTCTCGCTCTGGCGCATCTCCTCCATGCGCATGGCGTAGCGGTCGAAGTTGTCGCCGCGCTCGCCCACCGGGATCGCGAAGTCGAAGCGGTCGTAGACGAGGTAGGGGTGGGCCTTGCGGACATCGTAGGGGACGCCGCAGGCGCGCAGGCACGGCCCAGTGAAGCCGTAGTCGACCGCGTCCTCGGCGCTGATGACGCCGGTGCCGCGCGTCCGGTCGAGGAAGATGCGGTTGCGGGTGAGCAGCCGGTCGATCTCCTCGCGCAGCTCCGCGACGCGGGTCAGCGTGTCCGCGAGCCGTCCCAGGAAGCCGTCGGGCAGGTCGCGCTCGATCCCGCCGATCCGGGTGTACGTCGTCGTGAGCCGCGCGCCGGTCTGCTCGGCGACCCGGTCCCAGAGCAGCTCGCGCGCCTCGATCGCGTAGAGGAAGGCGGTGAAGCCGCCCAGCTCGAGCGCCATCGCGCCCACCATCGTGAGGTGGTCGCAGATGCGGTGGATCTCGCCGCCGATGACGCGGATGTACTTGGCGCGTTCGGGGACGTCGATCCCGCAGAGCTTCTCGACCGCGAGGGTGAACCCGACGTTGTTGAGGATAGCGGAGACGTAGTTGAGCCGGTCGGTGTACGGCAGGCACTGCGTCCAGGTGACGTTCTCGCAGGACTTCTCGAAGCCGCGGTGGAGAAAGCCGATCTCGGGGTCGGCCTTGACGATCGTCTCGCCGTCCAGCTCGATGTGGGTCCGCACGGTGCCGTGCATGGCGGGGTGCGACGGCCCGAGGTTGATGACCATGTTCCGCCGCGGCAGCTCCGCTTCGAGCGGGTCTTCCCGCAGCGCTTCGACGTCCATGCGCTCGTTCGGCATCTTCACGCTCAGCGCCTCGGCGCGCGGCCCGGGAAGACCTGGTCGAAGCTGCGCGGCTGCGGGCCGGGGCCGCGGATCAGGTCGGGGATGTCCCGCTCGGGCGTCTGGGGCTGTCGTCCGCGCAGCGGGTAGTCCTTGCGCAAGGGATGGCCCTGCCACGCCTCGGGCATGTAGAGCCGGCGCAGGTCGGGGTGGCCGGCAAAGCGGAGGCCATAGAGGTCCCAGACGTGCCGCTCCCACCAGTTGGCCGTGCGCCAGATGCCGGAGACCGACGGCAGCTCGGCCGCCTCCTCTGGGACCTTCACGCGGAGGCGGACGCGGTGGTGATGGGTCAGCGAGGTCAGGTGGTAGACGACCTCGAAGCGCGGCGCCTGCCCGAGGTAGTCGACGGCGGTGACGGACAGGAGCAGCTTCATGTCCATCGCCGGATCGTGCTTGAGGAAGCCACCCACCTCGACGATCGCCGCGCGCTCGACGAAGGCGGCCTCGTCGCCGCGGAAGGTGTACGGGTCGCGGACCGCGTCCGGAAACTTGGCGACCAGCGCGTCGAGGACCGCTTTGGCCATGGGCGGGCTCCTTATCTCGCCCCGCGGCCGAACTCAAGTGTTCTCTCGCGTTGACCCGCGGCGGCGGCGGCTGTTACTAGCTAGAACCCTTCAACCCCAGCCGAGGTCACAGGCGCGGTGCGCAAGCTCACGGCGGACCAGGTCCGCTCGACCTTCCTCGATTTCTTCGCGAAGCGCGGCCACGCGGTCGTGCCGTCGTCGTCGCTCGTCCCGAGGGCGGACCCGACCCTGCTCTTCACCAACGCGGGCATGGTCCAGTTCAAGGACGTCTTCACCGGCCGCGAGACGCGCGACTACCGGCGGGCGACGACCGCGCAGAAGTGCGTCCGCGCGGGCGGCAAGCACAACGACCTCGACAACGTCGGCCACACCGCCCGCCACCACACCTTCTTCGAGATGCTCGGCAACTTCTCGTTCGGCGACGACTTCAAGCCGGACGCGATCGCCTGGGCCTGGGAGCTGGTCACCGGCGTGCTCGGACTTCCGCCCGACCGGCTGGCCGTCACGATCTTCGCCGGCGAGGAGGGGATCCCGCGCGACGAGGAGGCGCGGGCCATCTGGAAGAAGGTCTCGGGGCTGCCCGACGACCGGATCCTCGAGCTCGGCAAGAAGGAGAACTTCTGGGCGATGGGCGAGACCGGCCCCTGCGGCCCGTGCTCGGAGATCCACTTCCACCAGGGTGACGACCTGCCGTGCGGAGCGCCCGTCTGCCAGGGCGTCGCCTGCGACTGCGACCGCTGGCTCGAGATCTGGAACCTCGTGTTCATGCAGTTCGAGCGGTCGGAAGGGGGCAAGCTCACGCCGCTGCCGCGGCCGTCGATCGACACCGGCGCGGGCCTCGAGCGGCTCTCGGCCGTCGTGCAGGGCGTGCGGTCCAACTACGACACCGACCTGTTGCGCAGCCTCGTCGCGGCGGGCGAGCGGCTGTCGCGCAAGGCGTACGGCAAGGACCCGGACGACGACGTCGCGCTGCGGGTGATCGCCGACCACGCGCGCGCCACCGCGTTCCTGGTCGGCGACGGGGTGTTGCCTTCCAACGAGGGGCGCGGCTACGTCCTGCGCCGGATCATGCGCCGCGCGATCCGCTACGGCACGCGGCTCGGCCTCGACCGCCCGTTCCTGCACGAGGTCTGCCGCGAGGTCGTCTCGGCGATGTCCTCCGCCTACCCCGACCTGCGCGAGAACGAGACCTTCATCCTGGAGGTCGCCCAGCGCGAGGAGGAGGCGTTCCGCCGGACGCTCGACAAGGGGCTCAAGCTCATCGAGGAGGAGTTCGGGCGGGCTTCCGACCGGGTCCTGTCCGGCGCCGTCGTCTTCAAGCTCTACGACACCTACGGTTTCCCGAAGGACCTGACCGAGATCGTCGCCGCCGAGCGCGGCTTCACCGTCGACGGCGCGGGCTACGAGAAGGCCCTCGCCGAGCAGCAGGCGCGCAGCGAGTTCCGAGGCTCGGGCGAGCAGGCCGTCGCCGACGTCTACCCGGCGCTGCGCGGCGAGCTGGGCGACAGCGCGTTCACGGGGTACCGCGAGACCCAGAGCGAGGGCAAGGTCCGGGCGATCCTCGTCGGGGGCGGGCGCGTCTCGAGCGCGAGCAAGGGCATGGAAGTCGAGGTCGTGACCGACCGGACGCCCTTCTACGGCGAGAGCGGCGGCCAGGTGGGCGACACCGGGACGATCGAGGGCGCGAAGGGCGCCCTGGAGGTCCTCGACGTCCAGAAGCCCGTCGGCACGCTGATCGTTCACCGCGCCCGGGTCACCTCCGGCGCGCTGCACGAGGGCGACGCGGTCACCTTGCGCGTCGACGTCGAGCGGCGCAACCGGATCCGGGCCAACCACTCGGCGACGCACCTGCTCCACTGGGCGCTCAAGCGGGTCCTCGGCGAGCACGTGCGGCAGGCCGGCTCGGTGGTGCGGCCCGACGACCTCCGGTTCGACTACAGCCACTACCAGGCGCCGCCGCCCGAGACGCTCGCGGAGGTCGAGCGGCTCGTCAACGCCCAGGTCCGCCGCAACGCCGCGGCCGAGACCGAGGAGCTCGCGATCGACGAGGCGAAGCGCAGCGGGGCGGTCGCGCTCTTCGGCGAGAAGTACGGCGACCGCGTCCGCGTCGTGCAGATGGGGCCCGACAGCCGCGAGCTGTGCGGCGGCACGCACGTCGCCCGCACGGGCGACATCGGCTTCTTCAAGATCCAGAGCGAGGGCAGCATCGCCTCGGGCGTGCGGCGCATCGTCGCCCTGACCGGCGAGGCGGCGGTGCGCTTCGTGCAGGACGAGGAGGTCGCGATGCGGCGGGCCGCGGAGGCGCTCAAGGCCTCGCCGCGGGAGCTGGTGCCCCGGGTGGAGGGCGCCGCGCGCCGGATCAAGGAGCTGGAGCAGAGCCTCGCGGCCGAGAAGAAGCGCGCCGCGACGGCGTCCTCCGCCGACCTGCTCGAGGGGCTGCGCGAGATCAACGGCGTCAAGGTCCTGGCGACGCGCGCGGAGGCGCCCGAGCCGCAGGCGATGCGCGATCTGGCCGACAAGCTCCGCGACAAGATCGGGAGCGGCATCGTCGCCCTCGGGGCCGAGAAGGAAGGCAAGGCGATCCTGCTCGTCGCGGTGACGAAGGACCTGACCTCCCGCTACCGCGCGGGCGACCTCGTGCGCGAGCTGGCGCGCGAGATCGGCGGCAGCGGCGGCGGCAAGCCCGACCTCGCGCAGGCCGGGGGCTCGAACCCCGCCGGCCTTCCCCGCGCCCTGCAACGGCTCTACGAGCTGGTGTGACCGCGGCCGGGGGGCCCGTGATCACGCCCGGTGCGCCGACTCGCGACGAATGACGAGGCGTGCCGCGTTGCGCGCGGGCGACGCCCGTCCGTTCGCACGCCGCACGCGTACCCGGGCAAGCTGTGCCGCCCCGCAAACAGGCTGTCGTCGACCTCGTGCAAGCTGTATCGGGCCTCGCGCAAGCTGTATTCGGTCGCGTGCAAGCTGTACCCGGCCTCGTGCAAGCTGTATCCGGCCTCGTGCAAGCTGTATCGGGTCGCGTGCAGGCTGTATTCGGCCTCGTGCAAGCTGTATCGGGCCGCGTGCAGGCTGTATTCGACCTCGTGCAAGCTGTATCGGGTCGAATACAAGCCGCATTCGGTCGCGTGCAGGCTGCACCAGGTCGAATACAAGCTGTATTCGGTCGAGTGCAGACTGCATCGCGTCGAATACAAGCCGCATTCGGTCGGGTGCAGGCTCGACGCGTCCGAATGCAAGCGGTTCTCGACCGCCGCTCAGCAGGGCGGGTAGGACGGGCACATCAGCGGGCAGCCCTGCGTGTCGGGGATGCACTGGCCGGCCGTGGCGGAGCAGCCGCACCACTTGTAGCCGGACTGGCAGGCCGGCGTGCAGTTGCCGCCGTCGGTCGCCACGGTGCCGCCGTCGCCCCCGCCGAGGCTGGTGCACATCGCGCCGATCGGGATGCACGTGCCGTTCGGGCACGCGTACTCGCCGGACGGGCACGCCGTTCCGGCGTCGACGGGGGCGGCGCAGGGCTGACCCGACGGCACGCAGGCGCCGTCGCAGTCGACCTCGCCGGCCGGGCAGGGGCCGCAGGTGTCGACGCCCACCGGGCACATGAGCGGGCAGGCCTTCTGGTCGGAGATGCACTGGCCGCTGGTCGGCGTGCAGCCGCACCAGTACTCGCCGACGGGGCAGGCGACGCAGCTCCCCGCATCGGCCGCCCCGCCGCCGCCCGAGCACGGTTCGGTGTCGGGGATGCACTGGCCGTTGCAGAGGACGTCGCCGGGCGGGCAGGAGCTGCAGACCGGCGGCGCGGGTGACTGCATGCAGCCGAGCGCGGGGCAGGCCTGGCTGTCGGGGATGCAGCTCCAGTTCGAGCCGCAGCCCTGGCAGACGTACTCGCCGGCGGGGCAGGTGATGCAGCCGGGCCCGGCGTCGCCGCCGCCGCCGGTGCCGGCGTCGCCGGAGGACGCGCAGCCGCAGCCCTCGTTCGGCGCGAGCGCGACGCAGCTCCCGCAGCAGTTCGTCTCTCCCGACGGGCAGATGACGCAGGCGACGCCCGACGGGATGCAGCTCCCGTCGCAGGCCACCTGGCCCGGGGGACAGGTGGGGGTGCCGGCGTCCGGGACCGGGCAGGCGCAGGCGGCGCCGCTGCCCGAGGGCAGGCACTGGCCGCAGCAGTCGTACTCGTTCGCGGGGCAGATCGAGCAGGCGATGGCCGGGCAGCCGGGGCCGGTCACGCAGCTCTGCCCGCCGTCGCAATCGGTGCACGAGACCTGGCCGGGCCCGCAGCCCGTCCCCGCGTCGGTCGGGCAGACCGTGGGGCAGGCGATGGTGCAGGCGCCCGCGGCCATGCAGGTGCCGCAGCAG
>DAIDIT010000105.1 GCA_027451705.1 Pseudomonadota bacterium | reverse complement strand
ACGAGGCGGCGAGGGCGGCGCCCTCGGGGTCCATGGTGAAGTGGCCGCCGATGCAGGCGAGCATCACGTCCACCTTGAAGCGCTCGCCGATGCGGTCCTTCATGTCGTATAACGCGTCGGTGTCGCCCGTGTGGTAAATCGTCGGGCCGCCCGCGATCTGGACGACGAAGCCGCAGGGCGCGCCGGTGTAGACCGCCGGGCCCGGGACGGCCGGGACCGGGCAGCTCGAGCTGTGGATCGCGGAGACGAAGGTGACCTTCACCTCGTCCGTCAAGGCGATCGTGCCGCCGGCGTTCCCGAGCGTCATGTCGTTTGCGCGCTCGGCCGGAAAGCCCGCGGCCGCGAGCGCCGCGCCCAGCTCGTAGGAGCCGACGAGCCGGGCGCCGCCCTTCCCCAGCGCGACCGCATCGGCGCTGTGATCCGCGTGGCCGTGGGTCAGGAGGACGAAGTCGACCTTGCCGAGCTTGCCGAGCGCGTCCGGATCGACCGCGCTCGGGTTGCCGAGCCACGGATCGACGGCGAGCACCGTTCCCCTCGGGGTCCTGATCGCGAAGGCGGCGTGGCCGTACCAGGTGAGCTCGGTGCGGCCGGCGGTGCGGGCGGTGCGGGGCTTGGCGGCCATCCGGTCCTCCTCGGGGAGAAGCGCCGCGCCGATTGGAGCACCGGCCCCGCCGCGGCGCAACCCCCAAACGTGGTAGCGTCGGGCGATGATGTCCGATCCGGCGGCCAACCTCCGAGTCTTCCGGGGGCGCGCGGGCGTGGGGCTCCTCGCCGCCGCCGTGCTGTCGGGGACGTCGACCCCGGCCCTCGCCCAGTACGTCGTCGTGCCGCCGCCGGTCGCCCCGGTGGCCGGCCCCCCGCCGCGCGAGGCTGCGCCGCCGCGGGCGGCGCTGGACGACGCCGGCCGCGCGGTGGCGGACGCCCAGATGGACGCGGACCTCGAGACGAGCGGGCTCGGCTGGTTCGGGGTCGGGTGCCTGCTGAGCGTGGGCGGGGTCCTGATCGGCTACCTCGTCACGCCGGAGCCGGAGGCGGCGCGGCTCGTCGGCAAGCCACCGGCCTACGTCGCGGCGTACACCGACGCCTACCGGCGCGAGGGGCGATCCTACCAGGGGATCCACGCGATCTACGGCTGCGTGACCGCGGCGGTCGTCGACGTCGCCTTCTACTTTCTCGCCCGGGTGATCGCCGGGGTGGCCGCCGCGGTCCCCGCGGGATAGGCGACCGGCGCCGCTGGTCAGTGCGGCGCTCCTGCGCTACGATTCGACCGTCCCATGGCCGTCGAAATGAAGGAGACGGAGCGCCCCTGGCTGCTCGTCGTCGACGACGAGAACGAGATCCTCAGCCTGCTGGTGCGCTCGCTTCGCGACGACTACCACGTGCTGACCGCCCACAACGGGCAGGAGGCGCTCGAGCTGCTCGACAGCAACGACGTGGCGCACGTCATCACCGACCAGCGGATGCCGCTCATGAGCGGCCTCGAACTGCTCCGCGAGACGATGCGCAAGCGGCCCGACGCGCGGCGGATCCTGATGACGGGCTACGCGGACATGCCGCTGCTCGTCGACGCGGTCAACGAGAGCCAGGTGGACCGGCTCATCCCGAAGCCGTTCGCCGGCAACTCGATCAAGCGCAGCGTCGGCGATCTGCTCGAGCTGCGCCGCCTCCAGATGGAGACCGCGCGCCTCTTGCGCGAGCTTCGGGACGCCAACGAGAGCCTCCGCCGGCGGGAGGACCTGCTCGAACGCGACCTCGACGACCGGGGCCAGGCGCTGCTCGCCGCGAACCGCGAGCTGAAGCGGCTCAACAACCACCTCGCCAGCCTGGCGCGCCGCGACGGTCTCACGAACCTCTACAACCACCGGACGCTGATGGAGCGGCTCGACGAGGAGATCGCCCGCGCCAAGCGCTGCGGGACCTCCCTCTCGCTCGTGTTCGGCGACATCGACCACTTCAAGCTCTACAACGACCGGCTCGGCCACCCCGCCGGCGACGAATGCCTCGTCGAGGTGGCGCGGATCCTGGGGGGGGGCAGCGAGGAGGACGGCGCCCAGGCGCGCGCCTCGGACATCGTCGCGCGCTACGGCGGCGAGGAGTTCGTCCTCCTCTTGCCGGAGACGGATCCCGGCGGGGCCCGGATCAAGGCCGAGCGGCTCCGGCTGGCCATCGGCCGGCACCCGATCCGCGGGGCCGAGGGCCAGCCGTCCGGCCGGCTCACGATGAGCTTCGGGATCGCGACGTTCCCGACGGACGCGGGAAGTGCCGCGGATCTGGTGGCCCGCGCCGACGAGGCGCTCTTTGCGGCCAAGCACGCGGGCCGCAACCAGATCGCGATGGCGGGCCACCTCTCGGTCCCGGGAGGGCCCACCACCCGCGAGGTGGGGTCGTACCGGCGCCTGCTGCCCGTGCTCGGCGGCCGGCTGTGCAACGACGGCGCGCTCGCCGCGCTCTCCGTGACCCTGACGCAGCTCCAGAAGGTCGAGGAAGAGTACGGTGCCCAGATGTGCCGCGCGCTCCTCGCGCAGCTCGAGGAGGCGATCCTGCAAGCGGTGGGGGTCTTCGAGGGGACGCCGATCCTCGGGACGTGCGAGGACGAGGCGAAGCTCGGGCTGCTGGTGTTCGTGCCGGGAAGACGGGCCTCCCGCTCGCCGGCGTGCGCCGACCTAGAAGAGCTGGCGGGCCGGCTCGAGGTGGCGCTCCACCACCAGTTGCTGCGGCTGCAGCGGCTCATTCCGGCGCCCGGCCGCGTCATCGTCGGATGGGGCGAGGGGGTCTACTCGAGCCGGATGCCCGTCGAGCGGATCGTGGCCGAGGTCACCAAGGAGGCCGCCGAGTCCGCCGCCCGTCGGCTCGCGGGGCTCCAGGGGCGCGATCGCAGCCTGCTGCGGGGGCTCATCGTCGAGGAGCGCCTCGCGTTCCATTTCCAGCCCATCGTCGAGCGGGATGGCCGTCGATACGGCTGGGAGGCGCTGGTGCGCGGCCCTTCGGAGAACGGCTGGAACTGGCCGGACCAGCTCTTCGGCCGGGCCTCGGAGGTCGGGCTGCTCGACGAGCTGGACCGCGGCTGCTGCCTCGGAGCGATCCGCGCCGCTGCGGGGCGGCTCGCGGACTCCGACCGGCTCTTCATCAACGTGCTCCCCTCGAGCCTCTACGACCAGGCGTTCGTCGGGGGCGAGTTGCCCGCGGCCCTCTCGGCCGCCCGGCTTTCGCCGAACCGCGTCGTGCTCGAGGTGACCGAGCAGCACGCCATCGAGAGCCTGGCGGTCTTCCAGGAGTCGCTGAGGCGAGTCGTCGAGCAGGGGATGTCGATCGCGCTCGACGACGTCGGCACCGGAAACTCGAACCTGAACGCGCTGCTCGAGATCCGGCCGCAATTCGTCAAGCTCGACCGGCACCTCGTCGACGGCGTGTCGGGAAACGGCGTCAAGCGGCAGCTCGCCGCCGCGCTGGTGGCGACGGCCGGGGCGATGCCCGCCGAGCTGATCGCGGAGGGCGTCGAGCGGCCGGAGGACGCCGAGGAACTCCAGCGACTCGGGGTCCATCTGCTCCAGGGTTACTGTTCGGGCGCCCGTCACCGTTCTGAGGAGCCATGGCCGACATCGAGCCGTTCCTGATCCGCCACCGCGAGAACAGCCTGTACCGCTTCGCCGGCTTCCGCCTGCTATCGCACGGCGGGGGGATGGCCGAGATGGAGTGCCCGCTGACGGAAGCGACCCGCAACGTCAACGGGGATCTGCACGGGGGGATCCTCGCGCTCCTGGTCGACGAGGCCGGGACGGTGGCGATTGCGTCGGCCGACCGCGACGGCCGGCCGGGCGTCACGACCGATCTCAACCTTAGCTGCCTCGCGCCCGGCCGCCCGCCGGCGGTGAAGGCGGTCGCTCGCGCCCTGCGGGTCGGGAGGACGCTCGGCTACGTCCAGGTCGACGTGTTCGGCGGGGACGGCAAGCTGATCGCCCAGGGGCGGATGACGAAGTTCATGGGTCACTGACGGCGGGACGCCGTGGCGGAGAGCGTCGACGAGCTGATGGCGGCCGCGGAAGCGGTCGCGCGCCGAGGGGGCGAGGTCCTCCGGGAGCGATGGGGCGTCCCCCGGACGGTCGACTTCAAGGGCGGCATCGATCTCGTCACGGACGCCGACCGGGCCGCGGAGGCGGCGATCCTCGAGCTGCTGCGAAGGCGCTGGCCGGACCACGACGTGATCGCGGAAGAGAGCGGAGGACAGCTCCGGGGCGGGCCGTGCCGCTGGTACGTCGATCCGCTGGACGGGACCTCGAACTACGCGCACGGCGTGCCGCACTTCTGCGTCTCCGCGGGCGTCGCGGACGCCATGGGCCTGGCCGCGGGCGCGGTGTACCAGCCGCTCACGGGCGAGATCTTCACGGCAGGACGGGGATGCGGGGCCTTTCTCGACGGGCAGCCGATCCGCGCGAGCGATCGCCGGCCGCTGTCGGCGTGCCTCGTGGCCACCGGCTTTCCGTACGACGTCTGGACCCGCCCCGAGCGGCCGCTGGGGATGCTCGGGGCCGCGGTGACCCACGCGCGCGGGGTGCGCCGCTTCGGCTCCGCGGCGCTCGACCTCGCCTACGTCGCTTGCGGCCGATTCGACGGCTACTTCGAGCTGGGCCTGAAACCCTGGGACGTCGCGGCCGGAATCCTTCTGGTCCGCGAGGCGGGCGGGATCGTCTCGGATCTGCGGGGACAGGCGGCGGAGGTGGACGGGGGCGAGTTCCTCGCGGCGAACCGCGAGGTGCACGGCCAGCTGCTCGCGCTCCTGCGCGCCTGCTAGCCCCGGGCGGCTCAGTACGTGGCGATGACGTCGAAGTACATCGTCCAGTCGTTCGTCGCCAGACCGTAGGGATCGACGAACCACGGGATGAAGGCGCGGTTGTCGGGCGTCTTGGGAAGCGCGGTGTCCCAGAGGCCGAGGCCGAGCTGCCAGTGGTCGTCGATGTTGTAGCCCAGCGAGGCGATTGTCCAGAGGGAATCCTGGCGGCCGTTGGCCTGGGCGACGGGTTGGCCGTTGGAGTCGACGACCTGCGGGCTGTACTGGTCGACCGGGACGGCGTAGGCGAACTGGTCGAAGTAGTAGATCGTCACGCCCAGGTTCCACTTGCTCGTGAAGTTGTACTGGGCCTCGAAGTACGGGACCAGATCCCAGCTCACGTTGTCGACCATCGCCGTGGGGGTGCCGGACGCCGCCGGTGCTCCCTGCTCGCCGGGCTGACAGATCCCGTTCGTGAACGCGTCGAGGAAGCCGCCGGTGGGGGCTTCGCCCGCCGACGCCGAGATCGGCTCCTGGGCGCCCGTGCAGGGGAACTGCGCGGTCGTGAAGCGGTGGAACTCCTTCGCGCCCAGGACGCCCGCCGAGAGGTCGAGGCCGTAGAAGGATTTGCTGAAGCTGACGCCCGCCCAGATGGCGGTCACGAGCGACGTGTAGCGCGAGGAGTAGCTGATCGGGACCACGCCGCGGATCATGCCGCCGATCTTGATTCCGGTCTTGGGGATCTCGTAGATGTTCTGGTCGGAGAGCGTCAGGCGGAGGTCGGACCAGTCGATCTGCCGGGTGTCATAGGCGTTCTTGTCGAGAATGTCCGCATAGTAGAGGTTCTCCCACGCGGTGACGGCCAGGGTCTGGCCGAACGCCTTGAAGGTGTAGCTGGGCTTCAGGTACAGGTTGGTCGAGAGCGCGGGGTTGTTGTTGTAGGCGTTGCCGGCGAAGGCGCCGCCGCCCAACGAGTTGTCGAGGTCGAACCAGCCGCCGAAGCCGGGCTTCGTGGCGGACGGCTTTTCCGTGTCCGCGGCGCTGTCGGGTACGGCGACCTCGGCCGCGACGACGCCGTCGCCGCCGCCCGGGCTTGCGTCGTGGACGGGAGCGGGCGCGGCCGGTGAAGCCGCCGTGGCCTGTGCCGAAACCGAGATGAAGATGCCGAGGATGGCGAACGTGGCGGGCTGCATGGCGGTCTCCTGCGTCGTCCGCGCGTCGCCCGGATGGCTCATCGGGCGGTCGCGAACCTCGCAGGTCTAGCGCACAACCGAGCCCCCAGGCAAGGGGCCGGCGGCCCTCGTCCGATCGGTGCGTCGGGTGAGCGGTGGGATGCGCGCCATCCTGCCACGGCGCCGCATGCTCCCGTGGGTGACCGCACGGCCCCAAAAAAACCGAAGGGGGCGACCAACCGGCCGCCCCCTGTCGGAGGACGCGACTTTCGGCGCCAACGCGCCGAGCTCCGCCGCTACTTCTTCTTCTTGGCGGCCTTCTTCTTCTTGGGGGCCGCCTTCTTCGTCGTGCGGGCTGCCTTCTTCTTCGTCGGCATGTCTCCTCCCGGGTGGGCCGATGCTGCACTTGCCGACGAGAATACGCCTGCTTGCCCGTCGGGTCAATTTCGAACGTGGCAATTTCGCACGCACGGCGCCGGCGCTTGACTCGGGCGGCGCGGACGCCGCATTGTGGCGGGCCCGCGCGCCCATGGACGCACCGACGCTCGCCGCGATTGCGCAAAACCCACTCGACGTCGTCCTGGAGATCCTGGGCCGGAGCGCGGGGATCTGCGTCTTCGACCTCGACTCGACGCTCCTCGACAATCGACCGCGCCAGGCGTTGATCCTCCGCGAGTTCGGCGCCGCCATCGGCGAGCCCCGCCTCGCGGCGGTCGGTCCCGAGCACTTCGACGGCTGGGATCTCGAGGTGGCGATGCGCCACGCCGGACTACCGGCCGCGCGCGCCGCCGAGCTCCGCGAGCCGGCTCGCAGGTTCTGGCGGGGCCGATTCTTCACGAGCGCGTACTGCCGCCACGACGTTCCCGTCCGGGGCTCGGTCGAGTACGTCTCCGCGGTTCGGCGCGCCGGCGCGGAGGTCGTCTACCTGACCGGGCGCCACGTGGCGATGAGGGCCGGAACGCTCGCCTCCCTGCGGAGTGCCGGCTTTCCCGTCCCGGAGCGCCGCGCGGTCCATCTGCTCCTGAAGCCGAAGCAGGACCTGCACGACGACCTGTGGAAGGAACGCGCCTGCGCGCGCGTCGCGGCGCTGGGCCACGTCGTGGCGGCCTTCGACAACGAGCCGGCGCACATCAACCGCTACCGGCAGACGTTCCCGGACGCCATCTGCGTCCATCTCGAAACGGACGATTCGGGCCGGGCGATCCCGCTCGCCTCCGGCATCCCCTCCGTGCCGAACTTCCTGCGCTAGGCGGCGGGCTTCGCCGCGACCTGGGGGGCGGTCGCCGCCGGAACCCTGCCCGGCCGGGCGTTCCACAGCGTGGCCATCAGCAGCGCGCCGGCCATGGCGAAGGGGATCGGAAAGAGCTGCCAGACGCTCCAGCCGAAGCGGTCGAGGAGCCGGCCGACGCTGATGCCGACGACCGAGCCCGCGATGTACTGCATGCCGTCGAAGAGGCCGGCGGCGGTGGCCGCCGCCTCGCGGCCGCCGAAGTCCATGCTGGCCGCCCCGCCGATCATGCCGTGCGCGCCGTTGACGAAGAACGAGAGCGCGACCAGGCAGAAGGCCGCGGCGAACGGGCCGGCCCCCGAGCGGTCGCCCAGGGCGAAGACCGCGAGGAGGACGGTCATCCCGGCGAAGCCGATCACGACGACGGGCGCCCGGCGGCCGTCGAAGGCGCGGTCGGAGAGGTAGCCGAAGATCAGGCCGCCCGCGATCCCGGCGATGGCGATGCCCCATGCGGCGATCTCGTAAGGGGCGAAGGCGGAGAGGGCGCGGGCGTTCGCGCCGTGGACGTTGACGAAGTACTTGGGCCACCAGTCGTCGATGACGCTGCGCCGGACGAAGCCGATCATCATGGAGCAGACCGCGATGGACCACGTCACCCGGCTCGCGAACACCTTGCGCAGTACCGCGGCCATGGGGACCCGGCCGGCGGAGGTGGCGGGATCGCCGTCACCGGTGTCGAGCTCGCCAAAGCCGGCCTCGGCCGGCGTGTCGCGCACGAAGAGATGGTTCAGGACGAAGAGTACGCCCAGCAGCAATGCCGGGACCCAGAAGACCCACTGCCAGGGGAGCAGGGCCAGGACGAGCGGGGAGCCCGAGAAGGCGAGCACCAGCCCGAGGCGGATGAGGATGCCGAAGATTCCCGAGAAGAAGCCGCGCTCGCGGACGTGGAACCACGCGGCGTTGATCTTGACGATCGAGAGCGCGCCGAACGACTGGAAGTAGTGGTTGAAGGCCCAGAGCGTCGCGAACAGGGCGAGCACCGTCGACGCGCTCATGCCCGCGCGGAACTGCGCTTCCACCACGAGGTGCCTGCCGGCGCCGGCACCTTGCCAGACCGCGGCGCGTGCCAGGAGGAGGTGCATCGCCCCGAAGAGGAGGTTGAAGATCGCGGCTCCCGCGGCGCCGAGGAGAATTGCGCGACGGCCCCCGATCCGGTCGGCGAGCGGGCCGTTGAGGAAAACCGACAGCCCGTAGACCAGCGTGGCGACGGAGGAGACGATCCCGATCTGGGTGTTGCTCCAGGCGAAGATCTCGGCGAGCTGGGCGTTGATCGCGGCGAAGTTGTAGCGCGCCATGTAGAACAGCGCGTACATCAGGCCGGCGAGGATCCAGTTGCCGGCGCGGCGTCGCCGGAAGGCGCCGTCGAAGACGAAGGGGGTTCCCGTCAACGGCGCCGCCGGGACCTACTGGCAGCAACCGGTCATGCCGACGAACCCCTCGAGAAGGCAGCCGAGGGGCGCGCTGCACCCACTGCCCTCGAGCGGGCAATTGCAGCTCTGGCCCGAGGGGCAACCGCCACAACTCGACGGGTTGCAGGTCGAACCGCTGCAGGCTCCTGGAAGGCCGAAGCCGCCGTCACCCAGCCCCGGGAAGCCGCTGCCGCCAAGGCCGCTGCTGCTCAGGCCGCTGCTGCCGCCGGTCGCGCTCGTGCACTGGCAGCGCGTGGTGTCGCAGGTCTGTCCCTGTGGGCAGATCCCTCCGCAATTCGCCGGGCAGACGCAGCTGTTGTTCGCGCCGCAGGTCGCGGGCGGGCCACAGGGGGGATTGCAGTTGGTCGACTGGCACTGGCCGCTGACGCAGACGAGGCCGCCCGTGCAGCCGTTGGGGCACGCGCCGCCGCCACCGCCGTCGGCCAGCTCGCACTGCCCGTTCGTGCAGGTGTAGCCCTGGCTGCACTGGAGGGACGAGACGCAGGGGCCGCAGCTCCCCGCGTCCACGTTGCAGACCGGGCTCGTGCGCAGGCAGTCGCCGTTGCTGCAGCAATGGGTCGGGTTGCAGTTCGCCCCGCCGCCCTGGCAAGTCCCGCCCTGGCACGTTCCCCCGGCGCCGCACTGCTGGCTGTTCGTGCACGGACCGCACTGTCCCTGCGGCAGGTAGCAGAACGGAGTCGGGTTATTGCAGACGCCGCTCGAGGCGCACTTGGGCACGCAGCTTCCGCCCGAGCAGATCTCCTTGCAGCCGCAGTCGTTCGAGCGCTGGCAGCTCGCAAGCTTGGCCGCACAGCTCCCGGAAACGCAGGCGGGTTTGGCCGCGGAGGTGCAATCACAGCTCGAGATGCACTGGCCCGGCGGGAGGCCGCTGTCGGGGCTGCCGGAGGAACCGCTCGAACCGCTGCTGCTCGTCGTGATTCCACCGTCGGAGACGCAGGTCCCCGCCTGGCACGTCCCAATCCCGCAGTCGGTGTCGCTCTCGCAGAGGACGCAGACGCCCGCGTCGAGGTTGCAGTTGCCGGCGTCGAGGGCGATCGCGCAGTCCTGGTCGGTCAGGCAGGGGGTCGGCACGCCGGCATCCGAGCCGTTCGGCGCGACGGGAGGCCGGCAGGCGAACGCCAGGGCGACGACTGAGAACGCCAGAACGGGGAGGTAGGGCGCAATTCGGCGCATGTCGGACCTCGAAGGGGAGAATACGCGGCGACCTTACCGGCAAGCGGGCGGCCGGTCAAACTCTCGCGCAGAAGCCCTTGACGCCGTGCGGCGCCGGGTGCATGGAATCGGCCGGCGCTCCCTTCCCGCGCGACAAGGCCTTCCAAGTGCTGACCCAGACCCTCCTGCGCTTCACCCTCATCGGCGAAGATTGGATTCTTTACCTCTTGATCGCGCTGTCGTTCCTGTCGGTGGCGGTGATGCTGGAGCGTCTCGCCTACTTCGGTATGCGCGGGCTTTCGGGGGTGGACGCTCTCGCGCAGGCCCTGCGGGAGGGGGACGTCGTCGGTGTGCAGGGCCGGCTCGCCGGGACGCGGGGCATGGAGGGAGAGGTCCTTCGTGCGGCGATATCCGCGGCGCCGCGGGGGCCCGAAGCCGTGCAGGAGGTCATCGCCGGCGGCATCGTGCGCCAGCGGATGCACTACGAACGCTTCCTCGCCTTCCTCGGCACGCTTGGCAACAACGCGCCCTTCATCGGCCTGCTGGGCACGGTGCTCGGCATCATCCGGGCGTTCCAGGACCTCGCGATGGCGGGACCCGGACAGGCGGCGCAAGGGCCGCAGACCGTCATGGCTGGCATCAGTCAGGCGCTGGTGGCGACCGCCATCGGCCTGTTCGTAGCGCTTCCCGCGGTCGTCGCATACAACAGCTTCCAGCGGTGGCTGAAGACGATCGTCGCGCGGACGAACACCCTCGGCCACGCGCTCGTCGCCCACCTCCGCGGGCCGGGGGCGACCGGGGTACCGCATGCGGTCGCGCCCGCGCGATCCGCGGGGGCGTGAACCGTGGCCGGCACGTCCTCCAGCTCCGACGACGAGGAGATGATCAGCGGGATCAACGTGACCCCGCTCGTGGACATCACCTTGGTCCTCCTCATCATCTTCATGGTGACGGCAACCTACATCGTCCGCCGGTCATTCGAGGTGAACCTTCCCAAGGCGGCCCACGGCGGCGAGGTCGTCGGCAAGATGTTCATGGTCGTCGTCAAGTCGGACGGGACGACCGTCCTCGACGGCGCGCCTGTGTCGGACGCCGAGCTCGTTTCGCGGGCGCACGCGGAGAAGCTGCGCGACCCCGACCTGCGTGTCGTCATCTCCGCGGACGCCAACTCGCGGCACCGGGCCTTCGTCCACGTCATCGATCTTCTCAAGGGAGAGGGCATCTCCAAGTTCGCGATCAACACCGAGCAGGCCGCGGCGGGGGCGGTCGCTTCGCCACAGGGCGCGGCCTCGTCCGGCTCCGCGCCGGTCCTCCCACACTAGGGCGTGCCCGTCGTGGCGCAGTCGGCTGGCACGGGGCGAGGCAGCCGCGAGGGCGCGGGTCGGCCGGCCGTCCGGTTCGCCCTGGCGCTGCTGCTCTCGATGCTCTTGCACGCCGCCGCCCTCCGGGGCCTGGAGCGTGCGGCGCGCGAGCATCCGCCGGCGCGCCCCGACCCGATGGTCGAACTCGAGATCCGAACACCCCCGCCGCCGCCGCCGCCAGTACCTCCGCCGCCCGCGCCGGAGCCCCCGAGGCCGAAGGCCGTGCCGACGGTCCGGCTCGCACGCCGGGTCGCGCCGAAGAACGCTCCTCCCCCGCCGCGCATCCCTCCTCCGGCGACGCCCCCGCCACCGTCGAACAGTCCGCCGCCGCCGCGGCAAGCGGGGCCGCCGCCACCCATCCACATCGGCGTCAGCCTGGAATCGACTGTTGCCGGGAGCGACTTCGCGGTCCCCGTCGGCAACACGATGTACGGCCAGGCGCCGTCGGTGGCGGCGAACCCGGAACCGGCGGCCCGACCCTACTGGGCGCCGAAGTACGTCGCCCCCTACAAGGTTGCGGAGCTTCCCGTCCTCGTCTCGGACGTCAAGGCGCCCTATCCACCGGACGCGAGAAAGGCGGGCATCGAGGGGGAGGTCGTCATGATGCTCACCATCGACACCCGTGGCCGGGTGGCACGGGTCAAGAAGGTCTCCGGACCCGGGCATGGCCTCGACGAAGCCGCCGTCGCGGCGGCGCGGGCCTTCGTCTTCAAACCCGCGCGGTACGGCGGCGAGCCCGTCGCCACCGAAATTCGCTACGTCTACTCCTTCGAGATTGAATGATCGCGGCGCGATAGAAGCGCCCAGCCGATCATCTTGTAGAGGAGCCGGGCGGCGACGTTCGCGTCCCAGCAGTTTCCCGGAGGTCCCGGCGCGACTTCGGTCAGGTCGAACCCGACGATTCGCTTGCCGGCGTGAACGACGGCGCGCAGGAGATGGCAGGCCTCTCTGAACGACAAGCCGCCGGGAACCGGCGTACCCGTGTGCGGGCACAGGGCCGGGTCGAGACCGTCGATGTCGAACGACAGGTAAACCGCGTCGGGCAGCAGGGAGACCGCGGCGCGTGCCCACTCGGCGAACGGGCGACCCTCGAGCGCGTTTCGGGCGAGGTCCGAGTCGTGGTGGGTGACGATCCGCCCGCCGGACCGTTCGATCGCTTCGTGCTCCTCTTCGCAGAGGTCGCGGACGGCAACCTGAACGATCCGAGCGACGCCGGGAAGGCGCCGGGAGACGTTTTCCATGATCGACGCATGCGACCAGGCGAAGCCCTCGAAGTCCCGGCGGAGGTCGGCGTGCGCGTCGACGTGAAGAATGCCGAGACCCGGGTGGGCCTCCGACGCCGCCGCGATGGCCCCGAAGGCGGTCGAGTGATCGCCGCCCACGAGGCCCACGAGCTTGCCGCGCGCGCTCCATTCGGCTGCGATCGCGCGGACGGCCCCGTTCATCCGATCGCAGTACGCATCCACCTGCCGCGCGTTGTCGGCGAGCGATGAACCGCGGGCGCCGCCCGCCTCGATGATCGGGCGGGCCAACTCCAGGGCTTCGCGGTTCCAGCGTGCGACCCCTTCGGGCTCGGGCAGCCAGGCGATGCCCGACTCATACGGCCTGCCGGTCTCGGCGTCCCACAGATCGACCTGGTGGCTGGCCTCGAGGATGGCTGCCGGACCGCCGGCCGTTCCGCCGCCGTACGACGTCGTCGCCTCGAAAGGCGCGGGGAGAAGCACGACCGCGGAGCGATCGGGCGAGTCGTCGAGGCCGTAGACACCCGAGCCGGGGGCGGCCGCTGCGTTGGGATCGAAGGGCACCATGGCGGACCTCCTACCATCGGGCGTGGCGCGGCGAAAGAGTCGCTCGGGCGCGAACGTTGGTACGGCCGCTCAGTGGCGCGGGCGAACGACGAGCGCGTTGGAAACTGGCGTTTCGGACGGCGTCATCCAGCCCGGAGGCATGCCGAGGGCGAAACCCGTCGAGGGGCCGCCGTCGAGGTTGACCGCGACGACCGCCCCGACGCTACGGCACAACCGCATCAGATCGAGGAGCGTGACCCCGTCCTGCGGGACGACGACGAAGATGCCGCGGCCGAGCGCGTCGAGGGCGACGGCCGATCGGCGCGACCGCTTGCCGTCGTCCCCGCGGATCCCGTTGGCGCCGCCGGGTTCGATCAAAAATGGCCACGCCTGGACGACGCTCGCTCGGGTCCCCGCGTCGAGGTCGTGGATTCGGACGATGTCGAGGCGCCCCCCGTCGATGACGAGGGCGCCGCTTCCGCCGCTTCGCACGTGGACCTCTCGGCCATGATCGATCAGCAGTCCGCTGGGCTTGAGGTCCGGTTCGAAATAGCCGCCGTTGACGACGGCAGCAAAGCCGGGCGGCACGGCGCCAGGGACTTCCAGCCCCGTCGCGGACCACGCCAAATCGGTCTGGAAGCGGCGCTGATCGAAGCGGACGGCCCAGGCGGCGAAGCCGTCCGCGAGCGGGGAGGTGGCTACGTCCAGTCCCGGAGAGAGCGTGCTCCAGCGGATGGGAATCGAGGCGGCAACGCCTCGGCGACAACCCGCCGCCGAGGCGAGCGCCAGCAACACACCCGCCGTCGACGCCAGTGGGCACCGCAACCCGCGTCAACTCCGCGCAGCGAGGTGGATGGCTTCGGCGGACCTGAGACCAGAGCGATCGACGTCGAGCACCCAGTAGCCCTCGATACCTTGCTGGGTGCTCGAACCCGCGCAGAAAATCGGGAGATCGCGAGGACCTGCGACGCGATAGCGGTGGTGGATGTGCCCGTGGCAGAGCGCTGCCGCATTGGCCCGCGAGGCTAGTTCGAGGACCGGCTCCCAGTCGGCGAGGCCGTGCTGCGGGAGGTCCGGGCGGCCGTTTGGCCGGAGCGGAGCGTGATGGACGGTGACGACCACGCTTCGGCCCCGCAGGCGCGGTTCGGCGAGGATGGCCGCGAGCGCCTCGCGCTGGGTGCGTCCGACCCATCCCGCCGCGATTCCGGGGCTGAGCGGGACTCGGGCCGAGGCGAGCCCGACAATCGCGACTTCGTCGCCGACGAACTTCACCAAGGGGAATGC
>DAIDIT010000104.1 GCA_027451705.1 Pseudomonadota bacterium | reverse complement strand
ACCTGAACGAGGTGATTCCCGGGATAGACCAGATGCTGCGTCGGCTCATCGGGGAGGACATCGACGTCGCCACCATTCTCGCCGAAGGGTTGGGGAGCGTTCGCGCCGATCCCGGGCAACTGGAACAAGTGCTGATGAACCTGGTCGTGAACGCGCGCGACGCGATGCCGACCGGCGGGAAGCTGACGCTCGAGACGGCGAACGTCGATCTCGGGGAGGACTACGCCCGACAGCACCATGGCGTCACGCCGGGACCGTTTGTCATGCTCGCCGTCAGCGACACGGGAAGCGGGATGGACAGCGCGACACAGGCGCGCATGTTCGAGCCGTTTTTCACCACCAAGGAAAAGGGCAAGGGGACCGGACTCGGCCTCGCGACGGTCTTCGGAATCGTGAAGCAGAGCGGAGGGAACATCTGGGTCTACAGCGAACTGGGCAAGGGGACGACGATCAAGATCTACTTGCCCAGGACGGACGAGGCCGCCACTCCTCTCGAGACGTTGGACGTCGCATCCCTGAACGGCAAGGAGACCATCCTTCTGGTGGAAGACGACGACCAGGTACGTGCCATGCTGCGCTCGGTCCTGCGCAGACTGGGCTACCAGGTGCTGGAGAACAGCAATGCCCATGAAGCGCTGCTGGCCAGCGAGAGATACCGGGGCAGGATTCACCTGCTGCTGACGGACGTCGTCATGCCCCAGATGAGCGGGACCGAGCTGGCGAAGAGACTGACGCCAACCCGACCGGAGATGAGGGTCCTCTGCATGTCTGGATACACCGACGAAGCGGTCCTGCGCCACGGCCTCGTCGACTCCGGATTGTCGTTCCTTCAGAAGCCGATCACCCCCGAGAATCTCGGCAAGAAGATTCGAGAGGTCCTCGGGACGGGCGCGCGGCGGCCCGAGCGGCCAGGCGAGTCCCCCGGCGGCATGGAAAAGCCCGAGTGAAGCGACACTCGTCCATGCTCCTCACGCCGCCTCGGGGGTCGAGAGGGGGCACGCCGAAAGCGTGACCGGGCCCAACGTGAGAGCAGGAGCCGCCGGATTCACACCTGCCGCGCGGCGGCACAACCTTCGTCGGCATCCGCACCGTCCTGCGGCCAGCCGTCTTCCCGGCCAACGGCGGACGGTATACGATGCAATGTTTCCATCCGCAGCGGCAAATTCAGCTCATGCGCCGACTGGACGCCGACCCATCTCTCGCTTTTCATGAATCGGGCGCGCGTTCGCCCGTCAGAGAGGCTCGTGGGTTGCGCGCCGAGGCGGCGCCGGACGGGAGCGCATGAAACGACGAAGCACCCGAGCTTGGCTGTGCGGGCTACTCGGGTTTTGCGGTGCATGCTTCTGCCAGGACGGCGCTTGCGGCGTCGGCCAGCGCCCCACCGTGGGGTCGGACTGCGACCCAACGGCCTTGCACGGGCTTTGCCCGATTGGAGGACAGATCGGGCTGGGCCCCGGTCACGACCCGTCGGGGCTGATCTGCTCGCGCGGCCCGGGCGACGGAGGCTTCACCTGTCAGATGCCGAGCGAGCTGGAACCCTGCACTCTCGAGACGGGCTGCCTTGCTCCCCTCGGTTGCGACGTCACCTATGGGCTGTGCCTCCAGGGGCCGTGCTCGGAGTCGGCCGATTGCGCCGATCCTCTGACGACCTGCCAGACGCTCTCTGCCGCCGATGGCACCGGCGCCATTGACGGAGTCTCGTGCTGGCCCACCTCCTGTGGAGCGCTGTGGCAACCTTGCGCGGCGGCCGGAGGCGACGGCGGCGGAACGTGCGTGCCGTTTCCCACGCAGCCATGGGGCCAGCCACCACTCTCCGATGGCCTTCCGGCCGTGGGCATGCCCGGCACCTGCCTTCAGGCCGGGAGCATGCCGGCGGGCGGGACGTGCCAGTACCTGCGCGGTCCCGGTCCCGGCCTGTGCGCACCGGGGCTGATCTGCATGCTCGACACCGCCGGTGACGGACAGGGCATTTGCCTACCACTCTGCGACGGAGCGGCGAAGGGCGGGCCGAGTTGCGGCGCGAACCAGCGCTGCGTTCCCACGGCTGCGCCGCCGCCGAACGTCGGTCTCTACGCTCGCCTCGGCGGCTGCGCCCAAGCGTGCTCGACGGCTGACGCCGGCGTCGAAAGCGGCACGGCCGGGTGTCAGGCGCCGACGCGATGTGTCACGATCACGGCTGGCGGTCTTCTGGAGAACGTCTGCCTGCCGTAAGCGAATTCTTGCGGCGGCGAGAGGGAGGACGAGGGGGCGGCGGCGGCTGAAGCATGGAGCCACCGGCCGTCGATCGTGGAGCCGTGGCCGATGCCGGGGTCGTCGTGCCGGTTGCGGCCGTGCGATTCGACTTCGAGCGACGTCGGTGGGCCGCTCGGGGCCGCAATCTCGGGCGATCCGACGGTCGGGAAGGCGTCGACGCGGCGCTTGTGGCTCCCGGCGGCGGACCGTTCGGCGAAGCACAGGCGCGTCACAGCGAAGCCCGAGGCACGTACGAAGGCGCCGTGGTCGAGTCGCCGACGCGGCGCGCCGAAACGGGCCGCGTCGAAGGTGGGAACGCCCGTGAGGGTAGCGACGTGGACGCTGCCGTCGACCGACAGCTCGACTCGGGCGAAGTTCACGGGGCAAAGCTCGGGCGGCACGACAATCTGCGCGCCCTCGTCGGCGCCGAGGGCGAGCGATCCGATCGCGAGGTCGGCCTCGGCGACGATCGTCTCGCCGTGACCGACGTAGACGTCTTCGGGCTTGGCAATCTCTTGGCACGCACGCGCCATGCGGGCGAAGAGCACGGCGATCCGGGTAACTGGATCACCCGTCCGGGCAAAGGAATCGCACGGCAGGCCGAAGGGATCGTCCGGCAGGCCGAAGGGATCGTCCGGCAGGCCGAAGGGATCGTTCGGCAAGCCGAAGGGATCGTTCGGCAGGCCGAAGGGATCGTCCGGCAGGCCGAAGGGATCGTTCGGCAAGCCGAAGGGATCGTCCGTGTGGCCCAAAGGATCGTCGATCTCGCCGAGTCATCCGACGCTGCGGGCGAAGGGATCGTCGATCTCCTCGAAGGATCCGACGAGATCGGCAGCGTCACCGTCGCACCGGCCGGCCGGATCGGCGGACTCGCATGCGACACCGAGGGATCGGTCGGCGAGAACGTCGATCTCTTCCGCGACGGCGAGAGATCTTTCGGCTTGCCGAAGAGATCGGACGCGCTGCCCAAGCGATCGGGCGGCGAGAGCGTCGCTCCCGCGGGCTACGTCGTGAGATCGTTCGGCGAGATCGAGAGGTTGCGCGGCGAGATCATCCATCCGGGACGGTACGACGGCCCTGGCGCCGAAAGCATGCGCCCGGGCGTGCCGTCGCCCGCCAGCCCAGCCGTTGTCCTTGACGGCCGCCGCGGCCGCCCCCATCCATCCGGGTAGTGGTGCGGGTGTACGCGGGAACGTCCGGATACGACTACGACGCCTGGCGCGGCGCCTTCTACCCGGTGGACCTGCCGCGCGCGAAGCGGCTCGCGTTCTACGCCGAGCGCCTCGGGGCCGTCGAGATCAACCACTCGTTCTACCGCAAGCCGAGCCCGGCGACGCTCGCCGGCTGGGCGGAGCGCGTGCCCCAGGCCTTCCGCTTCGCGCTCAAGGCATGGCGGCGCATCACCCACGAGCGGCGGCTCCGCGACGCCGGCCCGCTCGTCGAGTCGTTCTGGGAGGCCGCCGAGGCGCTCGGCGAACGGCTCGGGCCGGTCCTCTTCCAGCTCCCGCCCGACCTACCCAAGGACGTCGGCAGGCTGCGCGCGTTCATCGGGGAGCTGCCCGGCGAGCTGCGCGCCGCCTTCGAGTTCCGGCACCCTTCCTGGTTCGACGCCGAGGTCTACCGCCTGCTCCGCGCGGCCGGCGCCGCGCTCTGCGTGGCCGAGAGCGAGAAGCTCGCGACACCGCCCGTGCGCACCGCGCCGTTCGGCTACTTCCGGCTGCGCCGCGAGGACTACACGCCCGGGGACGTCGATCGCTGGGCGGCGCGCATCGCCGGCGCAGGCTTCCCAGGCGACGTCTACGTCTTCTTCAAGCACGAAGAGACGGCCCCGAGGTTCGCGTCCCGCCTCCTCGGGCGGCTCCGGTCGCCCTACCGCGAGGCGGTCGCGCGAGTGGAGTAGTGGTGGGCGGCGAGCCACCGGCCCAGCTCGCCCGCGTGGAGCTGCCGGAGCCGCACGCAGAGGTCGATGCTCTCGAGCGCCTCGGCGAGCGGCCGGGCGCCGGCCTCGACCGGATGGGCGGCGAAGAAGGCCGCGGCGTCGGCGTGGGCCTTCTCGGTGCAGAGCGAGCCGACGGCGGGCACGAAGCGCCAGGCGAGCGACTGCGAGGTGCTGTGGGCGAGGACGTCCGGCCAGTGGGAGGTCACGAAGGACCAGGTCGCGGTCGCGGCGTCGCGGTTCTGAAGCAGCACCCCGAGGAAACCCGCCACGTCCTGGCGGCGGATCGCCCCAGAGGTCGCGAGGGCGAGGCTCCTCTGGATCAGCGACGGATCGCGGAATTCGGCGAGGGCGTACAGGAAGTGGTCGTGGTCCTCGGGCGTCGCCGCGGACTTCATGCGCGCGACGAAGTCGGTCCAGAGCGCCGCGTCGCCGTGGCGGGCGGAGATCTCCAGGACCGCACCGACGAGCGTCGGATCCAGCGCCGCGGGGTCCTTCTCCCAGGCAGCGAGCTGCTTGCGCGCCTCGCCGAGGACCGCGGGGTCGCGCGCCTGGATCCCGAGCGCGCCGATGGCGATCGCCCGCAGCTCACGCCGATCGGGATCCTCGCCGGGGGGCGAGTCCCACTTCAGCTCGGCCAGCGTCGGGCCGAAGATCGATTCGACGAAGGCATCGAAGGCAGGCCGGTCCTTCTCCCGGAGGAGCCGCCGTTCCAGCGCGTGCAACGTCCCCTGGGCCTGGAGCGCGACCGACGCGTTCCGCTCCGACGGCAGGTCGGCGAGGAGGCGCAGCTCGGGTGACAGCTTCGCCTGCCCGCTGCGCGCAAGCGCCCAGGCGTCGGTGAGGAGCGCGATCTCCTCGGGCGCGTCGAGCTTGCCCGAGCGCAGCGGCGCGCCGAGGGCGGCGAGGTCCCTGGGCGCGTACCGAACGCGGTAGAAGCCGGCGCCCGCGGCGTTGGCGTCGAACCAGTCGACCTTGCCCGCCTCCGCGAGCCTGCCCTCGCGTCCCGCGAGCAGCGTGCAGCGCGTCTGCGTCCCCTGCTTCGCCGCGGACTCGACGCACGCCGGGATCTGCCAGAGCGCCGCCTCGTCCGGCGGCGCGTCCTTCGGGTTCGAGAAGAAACGCGCCTGCCGCCAGTCGAGCGACTTGCCCTTCCGCTCGACCGAGAGGAGCGGGTAGCCCGGTTGCGTAAACCAGCTCTTCGCGATGGAGGCGACCGGCTGCTTCGAGATTGCGGCAAGCGCCTGCCACAGGTCGCCCTCCGCGGCGTTGCCGAGCGCGTGCGCCTTCAGATACGCGTGGATGCCCGCCTGCCAGATCTTCGGGCCGAGGAACAGCTCGAGCATCCGCAGGCAGGCCTGCCCCTTGATGTAGGTGATGTCGTCGAAGGCCTCGTTCGCCTCCTCGGCCGTCGCGACCTGGAAGTGGATCGGGTGGGTGGTCCGGAGCGAATCGTCGTAGAGCGCGTGCTCGCCCTCGGCCCGGAACATGTCCCAGATGTGCCAGGCGGGCCGAAGCGCCGCGACGCTCTCGTTCTCCATCAGGCTCGCGAACGCCTCGTTGAGCCAGAGGTCGTCCCACCACTTCATCGTGACGAGGTCACCGAACCACTGGTGCGCCATCTCGTGGGCGACGACGATCGCGACGGTCTTCTGCTGCTGCACCGACGCGTGGCCGGAGTCCGAGAGCAGGTCGCGGTCGCGGAAGAAGATCGCGCCCGCGTTCTCCATCGCCCCGGCCTCGAAGTCCGGGACCGCGACGAGGTCGAGCTTGGCGTAGGGGTACGGAAGGCCGAAGTAGCCCTCGTACCAGGGCAGAAGCTCCGCGGCGATCTTCAGCGCGAAGCGCCCGAGCGCCTCCTCGCCGGGCAGCGTGACGACGCGGATCGGGGTCGCCCCGGCCTTCTGCGGCCCGACGGTCGAGAAGCGGCCGACCGCGAGCGCGACGAGGTAGGTCGAGATCGGAGGAGTCGTCGCGAAGCGCCAGATCGCCGTGTGCTTCTTCACGTCGATCTCGGGCGGAAGCTCCGGGCCGTTGCCGATCGC
Source organism: Pseudomonadota bacterium (assembly GCA_027451705.1). GTDB lineage: Bacteria > Myxococcota > Myxococcia > Myxococcales > JAKAPL01 > JAKAPL01. Next base: position 3,549 of record DAIDIT010000104.1, on the reverse strand, counting down.
CTGGAGCCCTTCCGGAACCACGACGCTGACGTCGAAAGTCGCCTTGTAGGCCGGCTCGTCGAAGCACGGGAAGGCCCGGCGCGCGTCGGTCGGCTCGAACTGCGTGAAGGCGTAGGGCGTCCCGTCCTTCGACTTCACGAGGTAGAGCCCGCGCAGGTCGTCGCGGAGCTTCGCGCGGAAGGCGAGCTTGACCAGCGCCGGCCCCGCGGCGAGGGGCTTTCCGACGACGAGGGAGACCGTCTCGCTCTCGGGATGCGGCACGACGGTCGCCGCCTGCGAGCCGGCTCCGTCGCCCTCGATCCTCGCGTCGGCGACGGCGAGGTCGGCCGCGTGAAGGACGATCTCCCTGGCCGGTCGCTCGAGCTGGACGGTGATCTCCTCCGTGCCCGAGAAGGTCCCGCGCGCCGGCGCCACGTCGAAGGCGAGGCGGTAGGCGCGCGGGACTGCGTCTCCGGAGAGCCGGTACGCTTTGGGATTCGGGCCGGGGACGTAGCCGGGCGAGAGGGACGGCGCAGCGGCGAGCAAGAAGGCGATGGCGGCAAGCGGCATGCGACCTCCCGGGAAAGGGCGGGCGGAATCTAGCAGCCCGCCGCAGGACCGGTCCACCCGCCGCCCCCTCTTCCTACCGGCCCGTGTGCCGGCGGAAGAGTTTCCCTCTACCGCCGGCCGCTCCAGCCGGGGGGCGGCTGCGAGAAGCCCGGGTCGCGGCGGAACGGGTCGGCCGTCTCGCGCAGGCCGAGGTCCCGGCGGAGGCGCCAGCCGTCGACGTCGATCCCGAGCGCGAGCAGCCCCTCGCGATCGTCGTAGCGGACCGAGAGCACGGCCGCGGGGCGGCTGCTCTGCCGATCGAAGGTCACCGACTCGGCGTACGAGGTCCGCCGCTCGCCGAACTCGGTCGCGAGGCCGGGGCGCTCGAGTGCGGCGACCTTTCCGGCGGCGAGAGAGGCGGCCGGGTGGGACACCGGGGACGGGGCCGCGGAGGCGGGGGCCGGGAACCGGTGCAGGCAGCGGGCCGCCTCGCGGCCGGGGCGGTTCGGCGCGGGCGCCCGCTGCTCGTCGATCGGCCCTGCCCCGCCGGTCGCGCCCGGCCCGGGGACGAGCGGCACCCGATCCTCGCCGGCGACCTCGCTCGGCGGCGGCTCCACTTCCGGCCAGGCCGGCTTCTCCGGGAAGACCGCGACGCCGATCACCCCGACGTCGCGGGCGTCGCCCATCTTCGCGGCGTACGAGTCGGCGACGCTGCCGAACCGGAACGCCGCCACCGCGGCGCCGCTGAGGCGGAAGCCCTCGATGACGACGCGGTCGTAGGGACCGACGACGTACCCACCCTTCCTCCAGCTCGAGGGCCGACCGTCCAGCACGTCGCGTCCGTCCACCGAGACGACGAACTCGACGCGGCGGCCGGAGTGGTTCTCGATCCGCAGCGCGTAGCGCGCGCCGCGCTCCCCGAGGACGTACGTTCGCCCAGAGCGCCGGTACGTCGGCAGCTCGTTGCCCGAGCCGTCGACCAGCTCGAGCGCGTACGGCCCGGCGCGGTCCCCTCCCCAGGCGGCGCGGGCCCGGCAGGGGACGGCGATCGTTGCGAGACAGCCCATCAACGCGATTCGGCGTGCATCCATGTCGGTTCTCCTCGCGGCGCGTCCAGCGCCTCCGTTCGAGTACCCAGACGCACGGGGCCCCGGAGACCTTACGCCGGGGCGGAGGCGCGGCCCCCGGCGGACATCGTTGAACCCGGCACTCGGATCTGCTTTCATCGCGGGCCGGGTGAGGGCCGTCGCCATCGTCGTCTTTGGGCTCGCCGCGCTGGCGCTGCCGGCCGCCGCGCGCGCCGCGCCGGCCGCGGCCGAGAACGACGAGGAGAGCCTCCTCGAGCTGGGCTCGCAGCTCGAGAAGGCCGTCGTCTCGTCGACCAAGACGCCGCAGCGGGCGGTCGAGGCGCCGGCGGTCGTCACCGTCATCACCGGCGACGAGCTGCGCGCCCGCGGCTACACCTCGCTCGCCGAGGCGCTGCGCTGGGTCCCGGGCTTCTACGACGTGAACGACCTCGTGACCCACAACGTCGGCGTCCGCGGCATCAACGGCGGCGTCGGCGCCTCGGGCAACGTCCTAAAGGTCATGATCGACGGCCAGCCGGTCGACTACCGCCCCACGAACGGGAACTTCCTGGGCCCCGAGCTCGTGCCCATCGAGGCGGTGGAGCGGGTCGAGATCATCCGCGGCCCCTCCTCGGCGCTCTACGGGGCCGACGCGTTCCTCGGGGTCGTCAATGTCATCACCCGGACGGGCCGCGACGTCTCCGGCCTCACCGTCGTGGGGCACGGCGCCCTCGTCCGCGACAACCCGGGCGGCGGGGCGGAGCTCGTGCTCGGCGGCGCGAGCGGCGACGTGGACGCTCTCGTGGCCGGCAGCTTCCTGGAGCTCGACCGCTCCGGCCTCTCGCCGTCGGAGCAGTCGCTCGACGCCGTCCCGCGGCTGGGCCAGGCCGGTCCCTCCGCGGGCGACATCTCCCGGCCGAAGTCGCTTCTCGGCAAGCTCGCCCTCGGCCATGTCGCGGGGGGCACCGTCACCCTGCTCGCCACGATCCAGAACCTCGACTCGGGCGCCGAGTTCCAGGAGTACGAGCCGCTCTCCCACGGCAGCCGCGTCGCGCTCCTGAACCAGGACTACCGGCTGCGCTGGGAGGCGAAGGCCTCGGACGCGGTCTCGTTCGCCGCCGACGCCTACTGGCTCGACAGCCGCCCCGCCCCCCAGGACGCGCTCGACCTCGGCCAGCCCGGCGTCCTCGCGATCCCGAACGTCGCGACCTGGGGCTTCGGCGCGGACGCCGAGAGCCAGCAGCTCCTCTGGGGCGAGCTGCGCCTCACCGAGGGGCTCGACTACACGCGCGAGCAGAACCTCCTCCAGTCGTTCGGCCAGCTCTACACGACGGGGACGGCGCAGTACCCGCCCGGCACGCTCGTGCCCGGCCCCGGCGAGGGCGGCGAGATCACCTTCGTCAACTTCGGCGCGTACGCCCAGGCCGTCTACGCCTTCGGGGCGAGCTGGAGCGCGACCGTCGGCGGCCGGGTCGACGACCACACGCTCTACGGCGTCAACCCGAGCGCGCGCGCGGGTCTGGTCTACGCCCCGCCCGGCTCCGCTTGGAGCGCGAAGCTCCTCTACGGCTCGAGCTTCCAGGCCCCGAGCCCCGTCCAGCTCTTCACGCAACCGATGACCGCCCTGACGCTCACCGGCAACCCGGCGCTCACGACGCAGGACGCCCACACCCTCGAGCTGGCGGGCGGGGTCGTCCTCCCCTCCGCGCGCGGGGAGATCACCGCGGACCTTTTCGGCACCGACGTCCTGAACCGCGTCGAGTTCCTGCAGCGCGGCCTCTTTCTCCGCGCCCAGAACATCCCCGGCGAGACCGTCGTCGGGGGCGAGCTGGACGCGCGGCTCGCCCTCGCGCGGTCGATCCAGCTCCGCCTGCTCGCGGGCGTCGCCGAGGTCGTCGCCGAGGACCTCGGCCCCGACTTCCAGGGGTTGCCGCAGGTCGACGAGGCGCTCTTC
>DAIDIT010000103.1 GCA_027451705.1 Pseudomonadota bacterium | reverse complement strand
CGCCGAGCGGCAGCGGGAAGTAGCGCGAGCAGCACCGAGGGCTCCCGGCAGAGCACCGCCGGGCGCCCTCGTTCTTCCCTTTTCGCCGCGGCCCATCTCGGACGTCGTTCCGTGCGGCACGAGCGGTGGAAGGATAGGATTTTCCGGTGCCCACGGTGCTGACAGTCGACGGCTTCAGGTTTTTCTTTTTCAGCAACGAGGGTCGCGAGCCGGCGCACAGCCACGTCGAGCGTGTTGCCGGAGGCGTGGAATGAGTGGCACGGTGTTCGAGAGTCCGCGCGCACAGCGCGTGACGGTGGAAGCGGACCGTCTCGTCGTTTCGCTCGTCGACGGCCGCGAGATCGCGGTGCCGCTCGCCTGGTTCCCGCGGTTGCTCGATGCCTCCCCGACCGAGAGGGCAAGATACCGGCTGATCGGCGGCGGAATGGGAATCCACTGGTCGGATGTGGACGAAGACATCTCGGTTCCGGCCCTTCTGTCGCCGTCTCGGGGAGACTCGGTGGCGAGAACGCCGGCCGGCGGTGCGAAACCCGCCGCGGGGAACACTCGCGGGAGGTAGCCGCGGGGGAGGGCACCTCGAGGGCCGCTTCGCCGCGGACGACGGTGGGAATTCGAGGGCGGCTTCTCCGAAGGCTGGGCCTATTTCACGAGCTGCGGCTTCACGGTGGGGAACGGGCCGCGGAAGAGGAGGTGGCCTGCCGGCGGCATGTGCACCGTGAACGAGCGGCGGGGGCCGTCCTCGGTCTTCAGGATGATCCGGTGGCGGCCGGGCGGAAGCGGGAAGCCGAGATGGGGAGACCAGCCGACCTCGTGGCCATCGACGGTGACGTCCACCACGGGAATCACGTTGATGACGTCGAAGACGCCGGAAGGGCCGGCGGGGACGGCGGACCGTCGGTGCTTGGGAGGGTGGGACGGGCGCGCCGGTGCCGGGCTCGGGACGGAGGGCGATGGGGCGCTCGGAACTTGCGGCGGGGCGGGCGGCGCGGCTGCAACCCGGGCCTCGGGTCCAGCGGGGACGGTGTCGTGGGGGGCGGGCTCCGTCGTGGGCGTGGGCGCGGCGGCGGGAAGGCCCCCGGCAGCCGGGGCCGTCCCGCGGAAGCGCACGAGGGCGCCGGTGAGCACGGCGATCGCGACGACTCCCGCGACGGCGGCGCCGCGCCATCGGCGGTCGACCGCCCACCCCGGCCCGCCGGGCGAGGTGGTGACCTCCGTGACCCGGGGAACGGAGGTGTCCTCGAGGACTCCCCCGGCAGGCGCGAGAGTCCGCACGGTCGTCTCGCCGGATCGCGGCGCGAAGGCCGGGGCCGGCGGCAGGAGGTGCGGCCGCGCCGGAGCCGTCTCGGGCTGGCTCGACCGGCCGGCGGACGCGTCCGGCGCCTCGGCCGCGGCGGGCGCACGGAGCCCGTCCAGCGCGACGACGCCCGTGGTCCCACGCACGTCGATGCCGACGGACGGGACCTCCAGCGGGAAGGCGGCCCGGAGCGCCCGGGCCACGTCGTACGACGAGGCGGTCATCCCGTGGCGACCCGCGAACTCCGCCAGGGCCTTTGCGAATTCGCCCGCGGTCGCGTACCGGCGCGCCGCGTCGCGCTCGATCGCCGTCATGACGATGTCGTCCAGCTCGGCCGGGACTTCCGCAACGAACGACGACGGCGGCTTGATGGGCAGGGTGCGGACGGCCTCCGCGACCTGCGTCTTGTCGCCGCGCTCGACGAAGAGGAACTGGTGGGCGAGCAGTTCCCAGAGCACGACGCCGAGCGAGAAGATGTCGGAGCGGCCGTCGAGCCCGCGGCAGAGGATCTGCTCGGGCGACATGTACGCGACCTTGCCCTTCCAGACCCCGGCCTCGGTGAGCGGCTTCTGCTTGATCTTGGCGATGCCGAAGTCCGTCAGCTTCACGGCGCCGTCGAACGAGATCAGGATGTTGGACGGGGTGACGTCCCGGTGCACGAGGTTCTGGTTCACGCCGCGGACCCGGAGCCGGTGGGCGTAGTCGAGCGCTTCGGCGACCTGCTCGACGATCCGCACGGAGATGGCGATCGGCAGCGGCCCCCCGCGCGCCTTGCGGGCTTCCTTGAACCACGCCTTGAGATCTTTCCCGCGGATCCATTCGAGGCAGAGGTAGAGCTCCTTGCCGTCGATGCCGAAGTCGAGGAGGGTGACGATGCCCGCATGGCTGAGCATCCCGAGGATTTCCGCCTCGCGCTCGAACATGGCGGTGAACGGGTGTCCGTCGTCCTCGAGCACGTCGGGCCGGATGACCTTGAGGGCCACCGCGCGCTCGAAGCCGCCCGGGCCGGACATGGCGGCGCGGTAGACCCTGCCCATGCCGCCCTCGGAGAGGGGGCCCAGGATGCGGTACTTGCCGATGCGAGTCGGTGCGGCCTTGGGCGACGGCTCCCCGGGCATCCGGATCCTCCCTGGAGACGAAGTTTACCCCCCACCCTGCCCTCCCCCGCAAGCGGGGGAGGGTTCGATCGGCGCTCCCCCGCATGCGGTTCGATCGGCGCTCGTCCGTGAGGGGGGAGGGTTCGGTCGGCGCTCCCTCGCACCTGGGGAGGGTTCGATCGGCGCTCGTCCGTGCGGGTGAGGGTTCGGTCGGCCGCGTTTGCAAGCGCGCGCTCGCGAGGGAGGGAATTCCGAGCGCGGTGGTAATCTGGCTTCGTGGTCCTTCCGACCGTCGCTGTGCTCTTGCTCGCCGCGCCGCGGCTGCCGCCGCTCGTCGCGGTCGCGCCGGGGGCGGTGCCGCCTCCGGAGGTCTTCCGCTACCTCGCGCGCTTTCCGCGGGGCCGGGCGCGGGCGCTGGCGGCGAGCCGGCTCATGGTCGGCACGCCGTACCACGACGGTCCGCTCGGCGAAGGGGCGGGGCGCGACCCACAGCCGCGGATCCGCTTCGACGCGGTGGACTGCCAGACGTTCGTCGAGGAGGCGCTCGCACTCGGCGAGGCCGACGGCCCGGTGGACATGCTCGCGGTCCTCGACGACGTCCGGTACGCCGCGGCGCCGTCCTACGACGGTCGCGACCACTTCGTCATGTCGCAGTGGGTGCCTCGCAACGAGGCGAAAGGCTACGTCCGCGACGCGACCGCCGCGGTCGCGGGGCCGATCGCCCGCCTCGAGCGCAAGACCGTGACGGCGGCCTCGTGGGCCCGGCGGCGCCGCCGGCCGGGCGACGTCGACCTCCCGCCCGCGGACGCGCCGATCGGCCGCTTCGCGCTCCCGGTGGTGCCGCTCGACCGCGTGCTGGAAGTGGCACCGCGCATCCCCGACGGCACGATCGCGCTGGTGGTCCGCGCCGACCGCGCCGCGCTGCCCGAGCGCGTCAGCCACCTCGGCCTGATCGTCCACCACGCGGGCGTCGCCTACCTACGCCACGCGAGCAGCGTCTATCGGCGGGTCGCGGACGAGCCGCTCGACCACTTCGTCGCCCGCAACGCGCGCTACGACGGGTGGCCGGTGAGCGGCCTTTCCCTGCTCTCGATCCGCGACGCCTCGGCGCGCGTGGCCGCGCTCGCCCGCGCCGCGCCGCCCACCGCCGACGCGCGGCCCGGGGCCGCCGGGAAATGAAGCCGGCCCGCCCGCTGTTGTCGCTTGCCGAGATGAGGCCCCCGGACGCCAGGGACGGCGCCTCCCGCACCGCCGCGCCCCACCCGCCCCGGACCACGCCGCGGCGCAGGCGGAGGCCGACGGTCCGGCGGGTCGAGGTGCCGGTCGTGGGCCTCGACCCGCGCCTGTCGGGGCTGACGATCGCGCACCTCTCGGACATCCACGTCAGCGCCCTCTCCCGGCCGCGCCTGCTCGAGCGGGCGCTGGACCTCGTGAGCGCGGAGCGGGCGGAGCTGGCGCTGTTGACCGGCGACTACGTCTGCCTCTCGCTGCGCTCGCTCCCCCGCTTTGCCGCCGCGCTGCGGCGCCTCGCGGTGCCCGCGCTCGCGACGCTCGGGAACCACGACCACAACGCCGGCGCGGCGGAGGTCAGCGCGACGCTGCTCGCCGCCGGCATCCGCGTCCTGCGCAACGAGCATGCCACGGTGCGGCTGCGCGGCGCGGAACTGCACGTCGTGGGCGTCGACGACGGCGCGACGCACCACGCGGACCCGGACCGCGCCTTTCGCGCCGTGCCCGCCGCAGGGCTGCGGATCGCGCTGACGCACGACCCGCGGCAGACGGACCGCGTCGCGGCCCACCGCCCGCACCTGATCCTCGCCGGCCACACCCACGGCGGCCAGGTGGACGTGCCGGGCGTGACCCGCCGGATCATGCGGCGGCGCGGATTCCACTACCTCGGCGGCGAGTACGAGGTCCTGGGCGCGCGCGTCTACGTCAACCGCGGCCTGGGCGCGAGCCTGCCCCTGCGGGTGCGGGTCCCCTCCGAGATCGCCTTCCTCACGCTCGTCTCCGCCCCGTGACGGTACGCCGCGGGACCGCGGTTCGGGACCTCGGAGCGCGGGGCATGCCTCCTACGCTTGGAGCCGAAGTTCGCGCGCCAGCCCCCGGGCGAGCGACTGTCCGACCTCCGGCGTGGGAAAGCCGGCGATCTCCACGCAGTCGAGGGCAACCTGCTGCCGCAGGTCCCGGAGGAGCGCCACCAAGGCCTCGGAGCGCGCGGCCGCGCAGCAACGGCGTTCCGCGTTGGACAGCCGACCCTCCGCCCAGGCCGAGATGTCCCACGCCAATTCCGCGTGCCGGGCCTCGTCGTCGGCGATTGCGGCCATCGCACGGGCAATGGACCGATCCTTCGCGTGCCGCGCCTGCCAGCCGGCGACGATGGCGCCGTACGTCTCGCGAACGCAGCCCTCGGCGGCGTTCTCCAGCGCGATCGCCGCGAGCGAGCGCGGACCGGTCGCCGTGCCGAAGGCCGGCGCAATCGGCTCGGCCCCATAGCGCCGGGCGAGGTGTGCCGTGACGCCGGCGTGCCGGACCTCGTCGGCGGCGGCGCGCTCCGTCCTGCGAACCAGTCCGGCGGGAGCACCGCACGAGGCGAGCTCGCGGGCCAGGATTCGGAACGCGTCGATCGAGGCGGCTTCCAGGCGGGAGGCGTCGGCGAAGAGCGCGCCCACCGGATGCGCCCCCCACGCGCCGCTGCTCGCGAGCAGCGCGGCAGGCCGGCGGCCGCAGGTGTTGACCGGTGGCCCAAACGTGCAATCGACCGCCGGTCCTCCGTCGAGCGAATCGAAGCTACAGTTCCGAACCGTCTCTCCTGCGTCCGCGAATGCGTCGCAGACAACGTAGCAGACGTTCCCCGCGTCGGCGGCGACCGGGTACACCGATTCGCGCGTGGCGGCCGTGCCGCCACCACAGGCGATTCCCGCCACGAAGGGGGTCGCCAGGATGATCTGCCGGAGCTGACGCCTCAGGTCATTGCTTCGCATGTGTCTCCTCCTCGGACGGATGGCGCGATTGATAGCACGTTCGGTGCCAGGCCGCTTCGCCCCACGGTTCAGCAGGTTATCGAAGGGCGCCAGAAGCGCCGCATGACAATCCTGTCATGACGGGCACGCGCTTCCTGCGCAGCGCGAGGTGGATGTGAGTGAGATCGCGTTCCTGACGCTGGTCCCGGCTCAGGGTGCGATGTCGACCACCACCGGGGCGTGGTCGGAGGCGCCCTTGCCCTTGCGCTGTTCGCGGTCGATCGACGCGCTCGCGAGCCGCTCGGCGATCGGGGCGGAGACGAGGACGTGGTCGATGCGCGCGCCGAGGTTCTTCGGGAAGGCGAGCATCCGGTAGTCCCACCACGAGTAGAGACCGGGCTCGGGGCGGCGCAGCCGGAAGCCGTCGAGGAGCCCCGCGCCGAGGAGGGCGCCGAAGGCCGCGCGCGCGTCCTCGTGGAAGAGCACGTCGTTCCGCAGCGCCGCGGCGTCGTAGACGTCCGCCGCCTGCGGCGCGACGTTGAGGTCGCCGACCAGGACGAGCGGGGCGGAGGTCGCGGGCGCGAGGTGGTTGCGCAGCCGCCTCAGCCACTCGAGCTTGTAGTCGTACTTCGGAGTGCCCACGGCGTGGCCGTTCGGGACGTAGGCGTTGACGATCCGGACGCCGTCGATCGTCGCGGCGACGAGGCGCGCCTGGGCGTCGTCGCCGCCGTCGCCGAAGCCGCGGGCGACGTTCGCGATCGGCCGCCGCGACAGGATCGCCACGCCGTTGTAGGTCCGCTGGCCGTGGATCGCGGCCTCGTAGCCGAGCGCGCGCAGCGGCTCGAGCGGAAACGAGCCGTCCTCGACCTTGGTCTCCTGCAGGCAGAGCACGTCCGGCTGTTGCGCGGAGAGCCAGGCGACGAGCCGCTCCTGCCGGGCGCGGATCGAGTTGACGTTCCAGGTCGCGAGCTTCATCGCTCCCCCCACCGCAGCTTCTCGCGGAGGATCCTGAAGAAGTCGAGCTCGGGATTCTTGACGAGCAGGAGGCGGTGTGGGGCGCGCTCGATCTGGACGCGGTCGCCGACGCGGAGCTGCGCCGAGGTCCGGCCGTCGAGCGAGAGCTGGACCTCCCCTCCGGCGGCGAGGACCTCGATCGACGTGCAGCAGCGGGTCGGGACGGCGAGGGGCCGCTGGGTGAGCGTGTGCGGGCAGATCGGGTTGACGATCACGGCATCGAGGGTCGGGTAGAGGATCGGGCCGTTCGCGGCCAGGCTGTAGGCGGTGCTGCCGGTGGGGCTCGCGACGATGACGCCGTCGGCGCGGAAGCTGCACACCGGCGCGCCGTCGATGGCGGTGCGGAGGTCGACCATCTGCGGCAGCGCGCCGCGGTGGAGGATGGCGTCGTTGACGACCTCGGAATCGAGCAGGACGGCCCCCTCGCGCTCGAGCAGCACCCGCAGCTTCATCCGGGGCTCGATGACGCAGCGGCCCTGGAGGGCGAGGTCGAGCAGCGGCAGCGCGCGGGCCCGCGGGACCTCGGTCAAGAATCCGAGCAGCCCGCCGGCGTTGATCCCGAAGATCGGCACCTCGGCGCCGTCGAGGAGCGCGGCGGCGTGGATGAGCGTCCCGTCGCCCCCCGCGACGGCGCACAGGTCGGCCTGCCGCATCGCCTCGGGCGCCGACTCGAGCGCGGGGTCGAGCTGCGCGGCGAGCCACGGCTCGAGGAGCACGCGGAGGCCGCGACCGCGCAGAAACGCGACGAGTTCCTCGGCGAGCGCACGCGCCTCGCCGTTCTGAGGCTTGATGACGAGCGCGACGGATCGGATCGTTGCCACGGCAGCCGCGAGCATATCACCGTGCCGCGAGGAGCCGCGCGGCGGCGTCGGCGCCGTCGTGGGCGGCGGAGTCGACCGAGACGCCGTGGTACGCCGCGCCGCACAGGCCGAGGGCGGGGAAGCGCGCGGCCTCGGCCTCGACAGCGCGCACCCGCTCGCCGTGGCCAACCTCGACCTGGGGGATGGCGCGCGCGTGCCGGACCACGCGCGCGTAGACCGGCGCGCCCGTCAGGCCGAGCGTCTTGCCGAGCGAGCGGCAGGCGAGGTCGACGAGCGCGCCGTCGTCGCGCCCGGCGAGGTCCGGCTTGCGCGCGCCGCCGATCATCGAGGTCAAGAGCGCGTGGCCCGCCGGCGCGCGCTCCGGGTAGAGCCAGGCGGGGAACAACGTGCCGAGAAGCTCGAGCGAGCCGTCGCCGTCGAGCAGGCCGAACCCCTCGGCCGGCCGTCGGAGCTGATCGCCGCGGACCCCGAGGTGCACCACTGCGATCGGGGCGTAGGGGATCTTCTCGAGCGCGTCCGCGAGCGCGGGCGCGAAGCCGCGACAGAGGGCCGCCGCCCCCCAAGCCGGGAGCGCGAGGAGCACCGCCTCGAAGCGGTCCTCGCCGGGCGTCGCGCCGCCCCAGCCGACGCGGAAACCGCCGCCGTCGGGGACGAGGCGCTGCACGGGGGTCGCGAGGCGGAGGCGCTCCCCGAGTCGGTCGGCGAGGGCCGCGGTCAGGGCGCCGAGCCCGCCCTCGAACGACCAGAGGCCGCGCCGCGGCTTGGGCGGGCCGCGCGGGGTCCGCAGCGCGCTCACGACGAGGCTGCGCCCGCGGCGCGCGAGCGCGCCCACGGAGGGAAAGGCTTCGTCGAGCGAGAGGCGGTCGGGGTCGCCGGCGTAGACCCCGTTGGCCATGACCTCGGCCGCGAGGCCGCCCGCCTGGGCGCCGAGGCGGGAGACGAAGTAGGCGCGCAGCGAGCGGTCCGGAAGGTCGCGCGCCGGCCAGAACGGCTCGAGGATCGCGCGGCCCCAGCCGGCCGGCGTCAATAGCCCTCCGCTCGGCGCGGGCCGCAGCGCGCCGCGGAGCCAGACGTAGCGCGCCGCCTTCGGCCGGGCGTCGCGGATCTTCCCCGCGAGCCCGACCCGCTCGGCGAGACCGAGGGCGAACGCCGCACCGGGCGCCATCGCGTTCGGCCCGTCCTCGGTGAGGAAGCCCTTCTCGGCTCGGCTGCCGACCTTGCCGCCCGGACGCTCGGCCGCCTCGAAGACCGCCGGCTCCGCGCCCGCCTC
>DAIDIT010000102.1 GCA_027451705.1 Pseudomonadota bacterium | reverse complement strand
GAACTCGCGCCGGCCGTCGGGCACACGGCCCGGCTCTGCGGGCCAGAGCAGCGCGCTGGAGGCGCCCTTCAGCATCGCCTCGAGGGTGGCCTGGATCTGGCGGACGACGTCGTCCGGATCGACCGCGGCGACGGCTTCCTCCACGAGCTTGGTCAGGCTCGGGATGGTGTCCATCCGGAACCGTCCGCCCCCGGCGTGCAGGTACAGGAGGTTCTCGCGCAGGGCCGAGAGCGCGGACTCGAGGGTCGGCGCCTCGACGGACGGCGTGAGGCACGCACGGACGAGATCCTCCCGCGTCACCCCGGAAAGCTCGTCCTTCCGAGCCCCGAAGGAGAAGAGCGTGATGGCCCGCGCTACCGTGGTGCCGACGTGCGCCTGCGCCAGAGCGGGGCTCGACTCGCCGATCTGCCGGTCCACCCGGCCGGCGCGGGCGCGGCCGGAGGCGACGTCGGCGTCGAGGACCGAGTCCCATTTCTCCCGCTCGCCGATCTGCCGGAAGAACTCGGATCGGACGTCGGAGTCGTCGAGCGGCACGTCCCCCGGGGCGATGAGGGCCCCGCCATGGCTCTTTGCGAAGAGCGCATGGACGACCGAGCCCAGGAACTGGAGGGCGCCGCGGGTGCGCTGGTACGAGGGCAGGCTCCCCCAGCGCTCGTACATCAATCGTAGGAGGTCGGGGTGGAAGGGGTAGCTGCGGAGGACGTCCTCGCGGAACGCCTTGGCCTCCTCCTCGACGCGGGCGAGGTCGCCCTTCGTCTCCGCGGAGGCCTTCCGCTGGGCGCGGTACAGATCGGCGTAGGCGGCCGCCACCCGCTCGCGATCCTTCGGGGCGCCCAGCGTCTTGAACAGCCGGCTCCGGACGATCTCGCGGACCTCCGCGTCGCGGACGGGCACCCGCCGGGCGTCGACGCGCCCGACGAGCTTGTCGAGCGTCCCGAGGAGCCCCTCGTCGCCCACGGCTTCGGCGACGCTCGCCTGGAGCGAGTAGACGAACACCGCCTCGTCGCCGTGCGCGACGGCCTCGGTCAGTGCCTGCAGGAACGTCAGAGTCTGCCGTCCGAGGTTGCTCTCGCCGACCGGCAGGGCCAGCGCCTTCTCCACATAGACCAGCACCTCGTCGGCGAGCAGCAGCGTCGGCCGGCCCTTCGGATCCCGCAGCAGGCGTTCAATCAGCTCGCCCCCGGGCGCGCTCCCCCGTCCGTCGATGGCCTCTACCTCGCGGTAGGCCTCGGCGCCGCCGAGCCGGTAAGCCAACTCCCCCCAGAGGGTCGAGATCGAGAGACCATCGACCCGCCGCGGGACCCCCGGGGTCAGGTCGGCGCAGGGAAGTACCGCGACCCGGACGGGTCCGGGGTCGGGGAACTGGCTCTGGCGCTCGGACGCCCGCTCCCCAGCGGGCCCCCAGACGACCACCTTGACCCCTGCCTCATCGGCGTAGCCGCGGTCGACGGCCGCGCCCGCAGGCGCGATGGTCTTCTTTTCGCTGCGCGCGAGGTGGTAGAGCGCGAGCAGGGAGTGAGACTTCCCGCCGCCGAACGGGGTGCGGAGCTGGAGCACCCGGTCCACCTTCCGCGTCCGGGCGAGGCCGGCCATGACGTCGTCGAGGAGCCGGATGAGGTCTTCGGTCGGGTAGGTCGTCGCGAAGAAGAGCGCCGGGTTGGCGTAGTGCGGCGGCACCCGAGGGTCGCCGCGGTCGATCTTTCCGAGGTTGACCGCATACTCGGCCTTGAGCGCGGAAGCGTCCCGCACGTCGTCGTGCGGCATCGCGACACTCGACCACGGCACCAGCCGCGACGGCGAAGGATCAGGCATCGGGCACCTCGGCGGAATCTCCGGTCGGCGGCGGCGACAGCGTGGCGACCACGTCCAGCGCCTCTTTGATTTCCGGGTGGATTTCTTCCGGTCTCATTTGCGCCGCAATGAGGAAGAGGTCCTTCTTGCTCGTCGAAAGGCCGCAGTCGCCCAGCAGGGGAAGAAGGAAATCGTCGCTCGCCTTGACGTCGCGCAAGAACACGACCGAGTCGTCGAAGGGATCGAAGCCCGTTGGGACTTGCTTCGCGAAGGCGCGATCGACGACTTGGGCGCGCTCCGCGGCCAATCGGTCGAACAAGGGACCCGGCGAGCGACTCTGGATGAAGCGGCGGATCGCGGCGGGGACGAGGAGGTAGTTCTCGATCTCCCGGCGGCGCCAGACGTGGACGGCGATGCTCGGGTCGTCGACCGGCTTGGGCGGGCGATCGATGACCGCGGCTCCGCGGAGCTTCGGGAAGGCGTCGCGCAGCGCGTAGAAGTGCTCGGGGGCTTCGGGCCAGGCATTGCCGCCGAGCGGGTGCAAGAACGGCCTTTCGAGGTAGGCGAGTGCAGGATGGTCGAGAACCTGCGCCCACTCCCTGAGGAGGCCCGCGTCGGTCTCGCCCTCGGTGTAGAGCACCGCGCCGACGTCGTCGGCGAGGAGGAAGTCGAGGCTCTTGAGCTTGTCGAGTGCCTTCTTGAGCTGAGACCGCTGGGAGGTGTTGACGAGTCGGTGGGGCTTCTCGCCCGAGAAGGCTACGATGTGGGTGGGGTCGGTCTCGTCGAGCAGGACCTCGGAATGAGTCGAGATGACGAGCTGGGCCTTGGCTTCGGAGGCGACGCGCCGCAGGAGGGCATAGACGTCGCGCTGGAGGATCACGTGCAGGTGGGCGTCGGGCTCGTCGAGCAGCAGGACCGAGCCGGGGCGGGCATAGAAGAAAGCGAGCAAGAGGAGCACCTGGAGGAAGCCGCTCCCCGCGTTGGCGATGTCGAGCGCCTTGCCCTTGCGCGATCGGTACTCGCAGGTGATGTACGTCCCCGAGAATGACGGCTCGACGAGGTCGAGCTGGAACAGCTCGTGGACCTGGCCGCAGAGTTCCTTCCAGGCATGCGGCCGTTGGGTCGACACATTGAGGAGCAGGTTCCGGACGATCTCGCCGGGGCGGCCTTCGCCAATGATTCGGTCTTGGATGCCCGGCTCTCGCTTCTCCTCCTCGGTCTGGATCCCTCCCAGCGGGGGGACGTGCACGATCGTGACCAGCGCAGCCTCGTCTGGGAGCGGCATTCCCTCGATGGGCCGGCAGTAGACCATCTCTGGATTTGCGTACTGCAACTCCATACCGGCCTTCCAAGTCGCGCCACCATCGACGCCCTCGACGACGACCTCGATGACCGGCGGGCGGGCCTCGTTCTTCTTCTTTCCCACCGCGCGGTGAGTCCAGAGCAGGTCCATCGACCGGACCGGGACCGCGTTGAAGTCCTTGCGGGTGATCGGAACGCCCGTTCGCTCCGTCGCCTTGGAGCCGGCGCCGCGGACTTCCCTCCAGCGACGGTAGGCCAGGCTCCAGAGGCTCAGTGCTTGCAGCGCGGTCGTCTTTCCGAAGTTGTTCGGACCGGCGAGGATGATCGTGTCGTCGAGCGGGATCTCGGCGGCGTCGAGCCGCTTGAGGTTCTTGATCCGGACTTTCGTCAGCACGCCCAGTCTTATAGACCAGCGGGTCCGGTCGCGGGAATCCGTGCGCTCGTGGAACTACGCCTCGCGGCGGCGGGCGGCGGCTTCGAAGAGGGGGCCCGCGGGGGCGTTGCGGGTCAGGTCGCCGAAGGAGGCGAGGAGGGTGTCGATGGCCCGCTGCTCGGCCGTCCGCTCGTCGCGCTGGGCGCCGGGGGTGGGCTCGGCGCGCAGGGGGCGGCCGCCGAGGGCCTGGGCGAGCAGGCGGACGGCGTCGACGTCGGCGCCGGACTCCTGGAGGAAGGCGGGCGCCTCGGCGGCGCGGTGCTTCTGGAGCCAGAGGAGCCGGTGCAGGACGTCGACGACGGGGGCCGGCTTGCCATCGCGGGGGAGCCCCAGGGACGCCGCGTCGCCGCGCTCCTCGAAGCCGCGCAGGGTGATCTTGCTCCCCTTCTTGCCGAGCAGCGCGTGGGCGCCGCCCGTGAGCGCGCCCCTCGCCCCGAACAGCTCGGTGCCGGGCGGGAGCGCGCCGATCGCGAGGTTCTTGAAGGTGTCGGACTCGGCGGGCGCCTCGCCGAACTGGACGCGCGCGACGGCGTAGAGGCGCGAGATCGGGTCGATGCCGTCGATCGACACGCCGGCTTCCGTGCTTCGGCCACCGAAGTCGCCCTCCGCCCGTCGGCCGGCAGAGCCGTCCTCCTCCGGCCCGTTGGCCGCGCGGAGAAGTTGCCGGAGGACCGCGTCGAGGACGAGCCGCTGCGCCTCCTCGAGGAACTCGGCGGTCGCGACCTCGGCCCCGTTCCCGCGCCGGACCGTGGCAAAGGCGGTGAAGGGCCCGAGCGCGGCCCCCACGGTCGCGATCACGAGGTCGGCGCCGTGGAGCCCTCCGTCCCACAGGGTCCGGATCCGCTCGTCGACGACCCTTCGGACGGCCGGGAGCACCTCCTCGTCGTAATCCTGGCAGGTCTTCTCCTCGGTACGCTTGCGCGCGGCGAGGAAGATCGAGGTCGCGAGCGCGGCGGTGTCTTGGGCGTTTTGGCGGCCCTTGGCCTCGGTCGCGAGTGGCCACGCCTCGCGGACCTCGCATCGGGCGTTTCGGAGGGCCTCCACGAGGCTCGCCCAGCCTGCGACGCTCTTGTGCGCGTATACGACGACGAAGGGACCACCAGGCTTCAGCACCCGACCGGCCTCTCGGAAGGCGGCGGTCATCATCTGCTCGTAGTGCGCCCGAGCCTTATTCGCGTCGCCGCCGTGACGGTATGGGACGACGGTTGCCTCCTGCTTCTTCGGCGTCCGGTCGGCCCCGAAGTGCTCGGGATAGAGATCGCCGATCGTCCGCTTGAGCCAGACGAAGAAGAAGTCGGAAAGGTCGGCGTACGAGATGTAGTCGGAGTACGGCGGGTCGGTGACCACCGCATCCAAGCTGTTGTCGGCGAGAGTGCTCAAGGCCGTGGCGGAGGTGCGCACGCAAAGCGCGGATCCGGGTACCTTCGTCAGCCCTTCGATCGCCTCGGCGACGGCTGGGAGCGCATATTGCGCAGAGCCAGTAATCGAGGCGGTCGGAACTATCTCGGTGAAATCCCAGACCATCGGGATCGCCTGTCGTGCCATGATATGGCCCGCGATCTGTCCCTGCGGTTCCCATGCACAACAGACGTTGCCGTAGTCTGTGCACCGATCGACGGCCAGCGCGAGGTAGGTGACGACCGCGCGGGCGAGGGCCGCGTCGTGGACCTCAGCGAGGATCTGCGGGTGGGCCTCGCGGATGGCGCGCGAGAAGGTGAGCAGCGCGACCGCCTGCCGGTCGGTGAAGAGCTTCCAGAATTCGTCGAAGCCGTAGGGCAGGCACGAGCCACCGGTGAACTCGGGCGCAAGCGCAAGGCGCGCCGGTCCCGGCCACCCGTCGCCGAACGCGGCGAGGCGGTCCTTCAACGCCGCCTCGGAGGGGACCGGGACGGACTCGGCGGGCAGGTAGACACGGCCACGCTCGCCGTCCACGAGTCCCGCCATCGCCATGAGCTGGACGCCGATCCGGCCCGCCTGCCCGTACGCCTTCACCTGGTTCGCCGAGACCGCCGCCCCGCAGAAGGGGCACTCGGCGTCGCCGCGCTCGGAGTGGCCCTCGGGGTCGAAGCCCAGCGCCGAGGGGCTCGACGCCGAGACGATCTCGAAGCGGACCGCCTTGCCGCCCTTGGGGGCGACGAGCTTCATCGCGATCGCCCGGCTCTCCTTCTTGCAGAGCCAGGTCTGCCGGACGAGCGGGACCGCCGCGCCGCAGGCGGGGTTCACGCACGGGACCGTCCGCGTCCAGAGGTAGGCGATCGGGTGGACGAGCAGCTCGCCTTCGGGCGTGCCCCCGTGGGCGAACGAGAGCTGCTTCTCGGGCGCATTGCCGGCGACGCGGACCGCCGGGTAGAGGTCCGACAGCTCGGAGGTCGCCCGGTCGAGGACCACCTTGCCCCATCGCGCGACCAAGTCAGCGAGCTTCTTGCCGTAGGTTTGCGGGTAGACGCAGGTTGCGAGCTCGATCAGGTGGGCGACCGGGTTCAGCTCGACCGCGTGCGCCTGACAGCCGAGGTTCGCCGCCTCGAGCGGGATCGCGCCCCCGCCGGCGAAGAGGTCGAGCACCCGCGGGGCGCGCCCGCCGTGCTCCTTGCGGATGAGCCGCCGGGCCTCCTCGAGGGCTCCTTGCGAGCACTCGTAGGGCGCGAGGTCGGAGAGGAGCTTCAGCCGCCGCTCCCGCTCCGCCGGGTCGTCGGGCGCTCCGAGCAGCGCTGCCGCGACGGCCACGCGCGCCGCCGACCGCGGTCTCCGCGCCGGCCACTGGTGGATCAGCTCGACGTGCCGCCGGGGGTGCTTCTTCTCCTTCGAGGAAGCGTAGTTCACCGCCGCGAGCGGTATCTGCTCCTCGATCATCCGCCGGTCCGCCGCCATCCGACCTCCTAGAATTGCGGCAGGCGCCTGTGCTCCCGGCGCCGCCGCTCACTTCTGCGTGGCACCACCGGCCAGCGCGTGCAGCGAGACTTCGGCCTGCGTCGTCGGCCAGTCCTTCAGGCCGACGGTACGCCCCCGGTACCTGTAGATGCGTGGCTCGACGAGGGAGAAGTCGGAGGACTGGTCGCAGCGATGCCGGAGCAACGCGTTCGCGCAAACATCCGCCATCTGCAGGAACTCCGACGTCTCCGACGGCTCTGCGAGGCAGCTCTCGATGAAGCGCCGCGCCTGGACGTGCGCGGACCCTTCGTAGAGGAAGTTCTGGAACTCGCGGTGCATCTGATCCTCGGCCGCCTCGACGGCATCCAGAATCATCAATCCGCGCGCCTTGCGGACGCGGAGGAGCGAATTGAACCGCTCGGTCAGAAACTCCAGGGAGCGGAGCTTCACGTTGGTCTGCGCCGGATTCCGAATGCATCCCTTGTCGATGGCCACGCCAACCAGCGTGAGATCCGGCTGCCCGCCGACGAACGCTGCGTAATCCCGAAGCAGAGCGGATCGCTGCTTGGAGTGCAGGCGAGCGAAGGGTCCCTTGCCCCGCCGGATCGCCGACGCATGGATCTCGTCGCTTCGCCCGAGGCCGTGGCTCAGGCGAAAGGCCCGAACCGCTGCCACTATCTTCGACCATTTTGCCTCGTGGACGACGACGCCGACACGGACAAAAAAGGGTGACGGTCCCGACCCCAGGACATATGGCGCGGCTCCAGCCCGATAACCGGGATCGCCCGCCTCGTCGACGTACATCAGCAGCATCGGCGCGGCAGGCTACACCAGGCGCCAGACAAATAAAAAGGCAGCCGAGGGGGAGCTACCCCTACCCGCCGCGCGTGCGCAGCAGTCTCGGCCACCCGACGAAGATTTAGTCAGGGCGTAGAGGGGGTGTCAAGCTTCCGTTTGACCGGCTCCGTGCGCTCGCCCAGCGTCAGCTCCCCGGCGACGCCCCGGATGGGAGTTGCCGCGTCACTTTGCGCCGAACGCCGCAATTGCCAATCCCGGAACCCGCCAGCCTTTGACGACCGTCAGTTTCTCGCAGGCGCTGGCGAAGGCGTGGGCGGGGTCCTGGATGGCGACCAGGCGAGGCGTCGCCCCCTCGCGGGCGTCGTAGACGACGTAGAGCCAGTAGTCCATGCGCAGGCGCTGGGCCTTCAGCCATTCATTGGTGGTGAGGGCGACGTCGCCGCCGTCGCCCGAGCGGCCCTTGACCTCGATGCGCCGGATGGGACGTGCGCCCTCGGCCGAATCGGGGCCGAACGAGAGGATGTCGTAGCCGCGACCGTCCTTGAGCTGGCTCACGTCCTCGGGCGACCAGCCCCGCCGGCGCTCCTCGGCCATCGCCGCCTCCATGGCGATGCGTTCGACCACGGGGTCGCTGCGCAGGAGGCGGTGGGTCTCTTCGTCCGTTTCGACGGGCAGGACGATGACAGAGGCGAGGTGGCGGACGATGCCGGCCCGGGCGACGCCGAGGCGGTCGAGAGCGCGCAGTCGCTCCCCCTTCAGCCGTTCGGTCTGCTGGCGCTGGTCCTCGAGCTGGGCGAGCCGGCCAGCGGCCCCCTGCTCGCCAGCATCTACCTGGGCAAGCAGGCGGTAGCGGTCCTGGTCGAGACGGTTGACGCGCGCGTCGAACGACTCCTCGAGGTACTGGCGCCGGATGCCCGCCTCCTCGGCGCGCCTCCGCCGTTGCTCCTGCACCATGGGGTGCTGCACGCGTGCCCGGAGCCAGGTGCTGGCCCGCTGGATTCGCTCGGGATCCATCGGGCCGACCTGGACACTGCCCGGCGGAGTCTCCGCGGCGACCTCCTCCGCCTCGCCGACGGCGAGCGGAAGCAGTTCGTGGAAGATGTCCTGGGAGGCGATCTCGTAGCTGCCGTCGAGCTGCTCGATGAGCGGGACGAAGCGCGAATCGATGGGCTCGGCGCGGCTCGCGTGCGCGCTCGGCCCCGCGGTCTCGCCGACGACGCCGATCTCGAAGGCGTGAAGGTAGTACGGGCGATCCGCCCGTCCGTCGCGGAACAGGGCGGTGCCGCCCTCCACGGGACCGAGCTTGTCCTCGTAGAGTTCGACGAGGGCGGCGTAGAGCGGGTGGCCGGGGGAGAGCAGGTCGGCGTCGTCGTTCTTGCCCTTCCGCTGGTCCTTGCGGAAGGTGACCTTGAGGTAGCGATCGCGGGCGGGGCCGTAGCGCTGCACGGAGCGGAGGGTCGGGGCGCGGAGACGGTGCGGGACGGAAGGAATTCGAAGCAGGCCATCGGCGCGCTCCTCGACCGTGAGCCCGACGGCGGAGGCGGCCTGGCGGAAGAAGCGCTCGACGTACTCCGGCATGAGGCGGAGATCCTCGTGGAGGGCTTCGCTCTGCCGGAACTGGCCGAGGTCGAGCTGGCGGCGCGCGAGGGCGACGGACGTCGCCTGTTCGAAGCGTTCGAGCTGCTCCCGGGTGAGGCGCTCGATGTCGTTCACGAAGTCTTCGGCGCGCTTGGGGTTGACCGCCACCTCCCGGAGCACTTCCTCGGGGTTCAACCCTTCGACGCGCAGGTAGTTGCCGATGACGTCGAAGATGCGATCGCTGCGGAGGTCCTTGCGGATGGCCTGCATCTTGTCGATCAGGGCCTTGAGGACGCGACCCTCCTCGGTGTTCACCGCGACGAAGTTGAAGACGTGGACCTCCCGGTCCTGGCCGATTCGGTGGATTCGTCCCATGCGCTGCTCGAGCCGGTTCGGGTTCCACGGAACGTCGTAGTTGATCATCAGGTGGCAGAACTGGAGGTTGATGCTCTCGCCGGCCGCGTCGGTCGCGACACAGATCTGGTCCTCCTGGCGGAAGCGACGCTGGCGCTCCTTGCGATCCGCGGCGTTCTGCCCGCCGTGGATGGTCACGACGGAATAGCCCCATTCCCGGAGGTTGTGCTCCTGGTGGTCGAGCGTGTCTTTGTGCTCGGTGAAGATGAGGAGCTTCCCTTGCCGCTCGCGAAGCTCGGCGAAGTTGGATCGGTCCAAGCACTTCTTCAGGGCGGCGAGCTTGCATTCGCGCGTCGGGTCGGCCAGGGCGGCGTCGCGCAGTCCCGCGGCCTTCGCGTGGAGGCTGCTCACCGCGGCGACCTCGCGACGAAGTCCCTCGACGGTGTTGGCGACCGTGACTTCCGCGACGGCCTCGTCGCGGATCTGCTCGCTCTCCTCGTCGTCGTCGACGGTCTCGGTGTCGAGGGAGATCAGGCCGGCTTCGGCGAGCCGTTTCTCGCGCGCCCCGGCCGGGAGCCGCTCGACCTCTTCGAGAAGCGTAGTGAGCTTCGTCTCGCGGCGGCGGAGGGATTCGGAGATGGCGTTCAGGCTGGAGGCGAGGCGCCGCTGGAGGACGGATCTGGCGAGGGCAACGGCCATCTTCCTCCTGCCGTCGTAGCTCTGGCCGAGGAAGTCCTTGATGTAGCGGCCGACCTCCTCGTAGAGCTGCTTCTCCTCCCCCTGTAGCTCGAAGGCCTCGGTCCATGCGTTGCGAGGCAGAAACAGCTTCCTGCCGTCGAAGTCGCGCAGATCCTCCTTCACGCGCCGCATGAAGAAGGGGCAGCGATCCTCGCCGAGGAGCGCCCGGATCCGACCCATGTCGAGGGACTCGAACTGATCGGGATCGAGGAGCCTGAGGAAGAGGCGAAAGGCCTCCTCCTTGCCCTGGTGGGGCGTCGCGGTGAGCAGCAAGAGGTGGTTGACCTGGGGCGAGCGCGACAGCTCCTCGATGAGGCGGTAGCGTTTGGTGGGCTTGACCTCGTCGCCGTACTTGGCGGCCGAAGCCTTGTGGGCCTCGTCGACGATGACGAGGTCCCAGGAACACTGGAGAATCGCGTCCCGGACGGACCGGCCGGGGTTATCGGGGCTGTCGCTCGCGTCACGCTTGGCGTAGTCGATCGACGCGATGCAGAGCGGCTTGCGTTGCCAGATGTTGCCGGCGACCTGCCCCGTATCGACGTGGGAGTCGACGATCTCGAACGTCTCGTCGAACTTGTCCTGGAGCTCGTCCTGCCATTGGGCGGTGATGGGCGCCGGTACGAGGATGAGGACGCGATCGATCGCCCCGCGGATTTTCAGCTCCTTGATGAGGAGCCCCGTCATGATCGTCTTGCCGGCGCCGGGGTCGTGGGCGAGAACCGAGCGGATGCGCGGCTGCGGCAGCAGGCGCTCATAGACCGCCTCGAGTTGGTGCGGCAGGGCGCGGACGCCGGAGAGGGACACAGCGAAGTAGGGGTCGAAATGGTACGCGAGGCGGATGCGGGTTGCCTCGAGCGAGCCGAACACCTGATCGCCGGGGCGGATCTCCGGACCCTCGATCGCGGCCCGGGCGAGGGCATCTTCCAACTCCGCGACGTCGAGGGTGACGTCCTCGAGCCCGCCATCGGGGCGGCGGATTCGGGCGATGACGATCTCGCCGTGTACGGCCGCGCTCTCGATGAGGACCGGGTGCGTGAACTGACTCGGGAGCGTGACGCGCTTGCGGGCGGCGCGGACGTCGAGATCCGACATGGAGAGCCTCGGGGTTCTGGCCCGCGAGTGAAGCGCGTCCACGGGCCAAACGCAAGCGACCGGGGCCGGGGCTCACTTTGAGCCCCGAGGGCTCACTTTGGTCCCCTTCCAGGGGCTCATTCTGAGCCCTTGATGGCGGGCGCCGACCTGCGTCAGCGCGAATCCCGCAGGGATCGCGATGGGTTGCGCCTGAATCGGCGCTTGTCGGCCGCTCGGCCCGGGGGCGCTGGCACGCCTTGCAACCAGTCTTTTTAGAGGGCCGCGAGAGAGCGGACCCGAGCGCCGGGCACTTCGCACGGCGCGAACCGGAGAGACGACCATGATGACCGAGAGCGATGCGTGGAAGTGGCTGGCAGAAGAGGAAGCGGAGCGCGAGGCGGAGGAGGGCGACTTCTCCCCGGCCGAGCGCGACGACGGGCGCGGCTGGGCGCGGCAGGTGGACGCCGCGGTGGCGAAGGCTCGGGAAGACAAGGAGGCGGCCGCGGTGGGCGCGGGCCTCGGAAGGGCGTTCGACCGGACGCTCACGACCCCGTCGCTCGTCGCCGAGGAGATGCGGCGGCGGAGCAACTACCTCCGGTCGCGGCCGATGCGCGGCTATCGGCAGTCCGAGCTCGAGATGCTCCGGGAGCTCGACGGCATCGAGGCCGAGGCCCGGGCGCTGGACGAGCGGCGCCAGCAGGCGGGCGAGGAGGTCCTGGCCGAGGAGCTCGCGGACCTCGGCTGCTCGGTGTTCGCGGTGCGGGGCCGGTACGCGGACCTGCTCCGGATGATCGGCGAGCCGTTCCCGTCGCGGGCGGCCCCGGAGAAGCCCGAGGACCGGCGGCGGGAGCTGTCCGCGATCGAGGCGTTCCTCGCGCGCAAGCGGGCCCGGGCTTCGGACCCGTCCACGCCGGAAGGGAAGTGAGGTGACGCGATGAGATCCGATCGATCGGCGACCCAGGAGACCAGGGACGGCGAATCCCGCGTCGCCGCTCCCTCACGGGACCCCCTGCCGGGGGTGGAGACGCGAGCGAAGGTGGTCGAGGAGAGCTGGGAGCAGTTGGCGGCGCGGCTCGATCGGGCGCTGGACGAGCTGACGGGCATGCTGGAGCACCTCCAGGCGCGGCCGCCGGCGCCGGTGCGGCGCAAGCGGGAGCGCGAGCTGAAGCGGTGGCTGGCCTCCACGATCGAGTGGATCGAGACGGTGCTCGATCTGGGCCGGCCGCAGTCGCCGGAGGAGGCGGTGGAGCTGATCCACGCGCTCTACCACTTCGACCTCGACCGACCGGCGGTGGTGGACGCGTTCCACCGGCTCCTCGAAGAAGCCGGCGAACCGCTGCCGAGGCAGTAAGGGATCGGCGGGACGGGCCTTCGGGCCCGTCCCGCCCCCCCGGGGAAGACGAGTGACGGGCGACGGCGTTCGCCCGGCCAAGCTGGACGGGGCAGCGTTCCCGTCCAGGTGGGCGCCATCGACGCCCACCACGAAAGGAGGTGAGAAACCATGGGATCGAACATCAAGAACAACGCCCCGTCGGCCTTCCTGGCTGCGATTGCGAAGGTCATCGCGGGCGTGACGCAGGTGTTCCCGCCGAAGACGTCCATCAACGTCGGAGGCGCGGTGCTGACGCCCGCCCAGATCGTCGCGAAGCTGCAGGCGATCGTGGCGGAGCACCAGGCCGTCCTCGATGCCCGCCTCGCGCTGCAGAACAAGCTCGAGGCGGTGAGGGCCAACCAGGTGACCGACCACGAGTTCGTCATGCAGCTTCACGCTGCGATCGTGGGGTTGCTCGGGAGGAAGAACCCTCAGCTTCAGCAGTTCGGCTACACGCCGATGAAGCCGCGCACGACCACCGCCACCAAGAACGTGGCGGCGGCCGCCAAGAGGGAGAAGACCCGCCAGATGCGCAACACGATGGGGAAGAAGCAGAAGCTCGCGGTGCGGGCTCTGACCGCCCCGGACGTTGTCATCTCCAACGGGGAGGCGACCATCGCCTCCTCCGCGGCGCCCGCCCCCGAGGCCTCCACGGCCGCGCCGAACGGCGCGACCGCGGGGACCGACGGGTCGGGTGGGGCGGCCTTCCCGCAGAACAGCGCGGGCGGGGCGTCGGGTAGCAACGGCGGCGGCAAGTAGCCGAAGGGGCGACCGTGCCACGACACGGACCCCCGAGGCGAGCGGCCGGCGCCGAACATGAAGGGCTGGGGGCCCCGGGGACGCGAGAAGCGCCCCCGGGCCCCCCGGTCCGAAGACGAGTTCCCAAATCGCCGTCGGCCGGTCCGCGGGCGGCGTCGAATCCCACGGCACGCCCGCCGGCCGGTTCGCGGCCGACTCGCTGCGGTGCGCGATGGCCATGGTCGTGGTCCGCTCCGGTTCGACCGGGACGCGACGGGAGGCTACTTCGCCGAGGGGCTGGTCACCCGCACGAGCTTCGCGATGTCGTAACCGCGTTCGAGCAGCTCCCGGACGAGCCGGTCGTAGAGCGGCGCGGAGATGGCCGGGGCGCGCGCCAGGATCCAGCAGGTGGATCGGTCGGGGCCGCCGACCAGGGCCCAGTCGTAGTCGGGCCCGACGTCGAGCACCCAGTAGGGCGCGCTGAATGGCCAAAAGAACTGGACCCTCAACTTTCCCGGCACCTTCGGATTGGACACCCAGGCCTTGCCGTGCACCTCCTTGCGGCGGCCCGCCGAATCGACGCAGGCATTCGTCACCCCGAGGTCGCCGTTCGCCATCAACGCGTAGGTCGCGGTCGCACCGCGGCATCCGCGCTCGAAAAACGTGTCGAAGCGCGCGATCTCGTGCCACGTCCCGGCGTACCGCGCGACGTCGATGTTCGCCGTCTCCGGGCGGCTCGGGGCGGCCGCCGCGAGCGCGAGGGCAAGCAGGGCGATCACGCGAGCACCCGCAAGGCGGCGCCGCGGGGCGCGCCGTTCGTCGGCCCGGAGGTCGAGCCCCGCATCCGCTCGAGGTAGTACTTGCGGAAGTGGAGCGTGACCCGATCTGTCGCCACCGAGGCCTCGGCGCCGGGGGGCGGCACCTCGCTCGGGTCGGACGACTCGACGACCGGCCGGTCCTCCTCGGCAATCCGGCGGTTGACCCAGTTGAAGAGAGGGTTCAAGAGCGGCGACCGCGCAAAGCTCCGCGCTCCGATCAGGATCATCCGCGTCCGCCGTTCGCCGATCGGGACGCAGGCCGCGTGGATGCGAAAGACCTTTCCGGGGATTGGGATGTCCAGCGCCATCAGGTTGGGCCGGACGAACTCGAGGGTGCCGCCCTCCGCTTCCGGGCGGCCGTCCACCGACGACGTCGCCCGGAAGCCCCGGTCGGTCTCCTCCCAGCGCACGGTCATCTGCGAGCGGGGCCCGAGCAGCGGACGGACGGCCCGTCCGATGGTTCGCCGGTGCACGAACGGCACATGCGGTGAATCGAGCATGTTCTCCATGGCCCGGCTCCAGTGGGCGTCCCAGTCGACCTCGACGTAGGTGCGCGCGAGGCGCTCGTCCACCAACGCCTCCGGAACGGCCGGACTCTCCGCCGGGTCGTCGCCGACGCGGGTGAAGGCCCACAGCAGCCCGCCCAGCTCGCGCACCGGCACGCGTTGCGCCGAGAACGCGGCCAGGCGAGCATCCGGGTTGAGCGGAACCTCGCGGACCCGGCCGTCGCCGTCGAAGCGCCAGGCATGGAACGGGCACTCGAGGCAGCCGTCGGGCGCGACCGTTCCGAGCGAAAGCTTCACCCCACGGTGGGGGCAGCGGTCCACCAGCGCCGCCGCCCGTCCACCGGAGCCCCGGAAGAACACCAGACGTTCTCCCGCGAGCTCGACAGCGAGCGGCTTCCGTCCGAGCCGCTTCGCGCGCGTGACCGGCGTCCACACATTCACGAACCCTTCGAACATTCCGTCCTCCTACCCGACCGCGTGCTCATCCCGCCGAATCCCCTCCAGCCCGACCATCGCCTGCGGCCACCGCTCGCGGACGTCGTCGGCGTACCGTTCGGCCGCCCGGCCGCCCACGACGAGCCGCGTGCCGGTGGGAAGTTCCGCGAGATGGGCGTCGAGGGCCCGCCGGAAGCGCGCCGGCCCGCGATCCACCACCGAGGCCAGCGCGACGAAGCTCGGCCGGAGGGTGCGCGCCATGACGCCCAGCGCCGCGGCGGGAGTCCGCGCGCCGAGGAAGACGACGCTGCAGCCGCGTCGGCGCAGCTCGAGCGCCGCGCCGACGAGCCCCAGGTCGTGTGCCTCGTCCTCGAAGCATGCGCAGAGGGCCAGCGACGTCCCCCCCCGCGGCGCTCCGCGAAGGAGGGCGACCAACCGGCCCCGGATCGCCTCGGTGAGCAGGTGCTCGTGGGCCACCGAAACCTCCCCGCGGCGCCAAAGGTCGCCCATCGAGCGAAGCACCGGCGCGAGGACGCGGTCGAAGGCCTCCGGCGCAGGCGAGAAGGCGAGCAGGCGATCCAGCACTTCATCGACGCGGGCCGCACTGCCGGCCCTCGCCGCCGCGATCAACGCCTCGATCTCCGGTCGTTCTTCGCCCCCCGAGGGCCGCGGAGAGGGGGGCGAAAGCCTCGCCGGAATCTGCGCCGCCGCCTCGCGGATCGAAATCCCGCGTTCGGTCTCCAACCTGAGGTGCCGCAGGAGGTCGACGTCCTCCGGCCCGTACAGCCGGTACCCGCCGGCGCGTCGATCCGGCTTGGCGAGGATGCCGTAGCGCCGCTCCCACTGCCGGATGAGCCCGACCGGAACCCCGGACAGGCGAGCGGCCACCTGGATTCGGTAGAGCTCCATTGGGATTGTATAGTCCTTGTATAAGGTCTGCGCAAGTCGGACCACGGCGACGCCCCGGCCCGAGGTGGGCGCGCGGCTCGCCCTCCGGACGCCCCGGGGACGCGAGAAGCGCATCCGGGCCCGCAGGTCCGATTCCTTTTGCTATGCTGCGCGGCCTTCCACCGGAGGCCACATGGGGCGCAGCCCACTTCTCGCACTCACCGTCGCGCTCGCGGGTTGCGCGGGGGCGCAGCGGCCGGTCGCGGAGACCGCGTCGCAGAAGCTCGCCGAGCTCTCGGAGCGGTACTGGAACCTGAACCTCGAAGGCGCGCCGCTCGACTGGATCGGCGAGCAGAGCGGGGGGCCGCTCGCCGCGACCTCGCTCGGCGACCACCGCTTCGACGGAGACCTCGACGATCTCTCGTCCGCGGGCCGGGCGAAGCTCCTCGCGGCGTTCGACGGGATCGAGGCTGCGGCCGAGGCGATCCCGGAGGCGGGGCTGTCCACGGAGGACCGGCTCACCCGGGCGGTGCTGATCGACCTGCTCGACGCGACCCGGGCGGTGCAGGTCTGCGACGCCGACCGCTGGACGGTCGACCAGATCGGCGGGCCGCAGATCAACCTGGCGCTGACGGCGATGTACTACCCGCTCGGCGAGAGCGGCGCGGTGGACCACCTGGTCGCGCGCTTCTCGCAGGTCGGCCGCTTCGTGGACCAGCAGATCGCCTCGCTCCGGGAGGGGCTCGCCAGGGGCGAGGTCGCGCCGCGCCACAACGTCGAGCTGGTGATCGGCCAGCTCGACGACCTGCTCAAGAAGGACGCGGCGCACTCGGACCTCCTGCCGCCCGCGGAGAAGCTCGACCTCGTGCCGGCGGCCCGGCGCGCCGCGGCGCTCGCCCGGATCCAGGGTGCGGTCGCGTCCTCCGTGCTGCCGGCGCTCCGCCGCTACCGCGACTTCCTCGCGACGGCGATCGTGCCGAAGGCGCGGGCGGAGCCCGGGCTCTGGGCGATGCCGAACGGTAAGGCCTGTTACGCCGCGGCGATCCGGATGCACACCGGGCTCTCGATGACGCCCGCGGAGCTGCACGCGATGGGGCTTCGGCTGCTCGCCGGGATCGAGGCCGAGGAGAAGGCGATCGCGATCGCGGAGGGCGCGCCGCGCAAGCCCGACGGCACGCCGGACCTCAAGGCGTTCGAGGCGCAGGTCCGGGCGCGGCCGGACGAGTCGTTCGGCACGGGGAAGGAGCTGCTCGCCTGGGCGCGCAAGACGCTCGACCGCGGCATGGCGGCGCTGCCGCGCGACTTCGACACGCTGCCGAAGCGGCCGATCGAGGTGAAGGCGGTCGAGGACTGGCGCGCGGCGTCTTCGCCCTCGGCCTTCTACCAGCAGGCCCCGGACGACGGGCTGACGCCGGCCTACTACTACGTGAACACGGACCAGCCGCGGACCCGGACGCTCTTCGACCAGGAGTGCACGGTGTTCCACGAGGGGGTGCCGGGCCACCACCTCCAGATCTCGATCGCGCAGTCGCTCTCGGGCCTGCCGGCCTTCCGGCGCAACGGCGGCAGCACGGCGTACGTCGAGGGCTGGGCGCTCTACTCCGAGCGGCTCGCCGACGAGCTGGGACTCTACTCGGGGCCGCTCGCCCGCTACGGGATGCTCGCCGGGCAGGCGCTGCGCGCGGTGCGGCTGGTCGTCGACACCGGGCTGCACGCGATGCACTGGAGCCGGCAGCAGGCGCTGGACTTCTACCTCGCGCACACGACCGACGACCCCAACGACGGGGCGAACGAGATCGACCGCTACATCATCTGGCCGGGCCAGGCGCTGGGCTACATGGTGGGCGAGCAGGAGATCTTCAAGCTGCGCGAGGAGGCGAAGGCGCGGCTCGGCAAGTCGTTCGACATCCGGGCGTTCCACGACCAGATCCTTCTGCACGGGGCGCTGCCGCTGCCGATCCTGGAGGCGGAGGTCGACCGCTGGATCGACTCCCGCTCGGGCCGGGCGCAGGTTGACGCCAAGCGCTGAGAGGCATACATCCACGCGGCGATGGCGAGGTCCGTCCGAGAGGTGCGGCGCAGGCCGGGCGGTGCGGGGCCGGCGCGCGGGCTGCGGGCGGAGTTCGCGCGGCGCGGGATCCGGCAGGTGAAGCTCGGCGGCTTCGACGTCGACGGGGTCTTCCGCGGCAAGTACCTCTCGCTCGACAAGTTCTGGGGCGCGGCCGAGGGCGGCTTCGGCTTCTGCGACGTGGTCTTCGGCTGGGACGTCGGCGACGAGCTCTACGACAACTCGACGGTGACGGGCTGGCACACCGGCTACCCCGACACGCTCGCGCGCATCGACCTGTCGACCTTCCGGGTGATCCCCTGGGAGCCGGACACCGCGGCCTTCATCGTCGACTTCGCGGACGCCTCCGGCGGTCCGCTCGCCGTCAGCCCCCGGCAGCTCCTCCAGCGCGTCGAGGCGCGGGCGCGGGAGATGAAGCTGCGGGTCAAGTGCGGCGCCGAGTACGAGTTCTTCCTCTTCCGCGAGACCCCGGCGACGCTGCGGCAGAAGGGCTTCCGCAACCTGACGACGCTTTCGCCGGGGATGTTCGGCTACTCGTGGGTGCGCACGAGCGAGTCGGCGGCGCTGGTCCACGCGCTGCTCGACGGCCTGCGCGACTTCGGGATTCCGATCGAGGGCTTCCACACCGAGACCGGCCCGGGCGTCTTCGAGGCCGCGATCGGCTACGACGACCTGCTCCCGGCGGCGGACAAGGCGGCGCTCTTCAAGACCGCGGTCAAGGAGATCGCGGCGCGCCACGGCCTGGTCGCCTGCTTCATGGCGAAGTGGAACGCGGAGCTGCCGGGCTGCAGCGGCCACCTCCACCAGTCGATCTGGGACCCTTCGGGCGAGCGGAACCTGTTCGCGGGCGGCGGCGGCGCGCACGGGCTGTCGGCGCCGCTCGCGGCCTACGTCGCGGGGCAGGTGGCGCTGCTCCCCGAGCTGACGGCGCTGGTCTGGCCGACGGTCAACAGCTACAAGCGCAGCGTGCCGAACACCTGGGCGCCGGTCGCGGCGACCTGGGGCGTCGAGAACCGCACCTGCGCGCTGCGGGTGATCCGTCCGGGGCCGAAGTCGACGCGGATCGAGTTCCGGATGTCGGGCGCGGACATGAACCCCTACCTCGCCATGGCGGCCTCGGTGGCCGCGGGGCTGTACGGCCTGCAGAAGCGGCCGGCGCTGCCGGAGCCTGTCTCGGGCAACGCCTACGAACCGCGGGCCGGGACCCGGCCGTTGCCGCGCGACCTCGGGGAGGCGACGGCGCTGCTCCGCGAGAGCCGCGCCGCGCGCGAGCTGCTCGGCGCCGAGTTCGTCGACCACTACTGCCGCACCCGCGCATGGGAGTGGCGCAAGTACGAGCGCGCGGTCACCGACTGGGAGCTGGCGCGCTACTTCGAAGCCGTCTGAGTGATGATCGAAAGGCGACCCGAGAGAGCAGGAACGGCGGCTCCCGTGTCGCCGGACCTTTCAGGCACCCCCTGTCGGGGGTGAAGGGCCACGGAGGATTCCATGGGCGCGAGCGAGATGTTCTTCCCGACGCACGTCGTCTTCGGCGCGGGGAGTTTGCAGGAGCTGCCGAAGCACCTCGAGGCGCTCGGGGCGAAGTCGCCGCTCGTCGTCACCGACCCCGGAATCGTCAAGGCGGGACTCTACGGCAAGCTCCAGGGGATCCTCGGGGCCGCCGGCATCGCGCACGCGCTCTTCGCCGAGGTCCACGAGAACCCGGTCGAGCAGGACTGCCTGGCCGCGCTCGAGGCCTACCGGCGCGCGGGGGCGGATTCGGTCGTCGCGATGGGCGGGGGCTCGGCGATGGACGCCGGCAAGATCGTCCGGTTGCTCGTGAACCACGAGGGGCCGCTGTCGCAGTACGACGACCTCGCGGGGGGCGCGGCGAAGGTCGTGAAGGGCTTGCCGCCGATGGTGGCGATCCCGACGACGGCCGGCACGGGCAGCGAGGTCGGCCGCAGCGCGGTGGTGACGCTCGGCGCGGGCGCCTCGGCGGAGCCCCACAAGAAGATCGTCGTCTTCGCCCCGCCGCTGATCCCCTCGATCGCCCTCTGCGACCCGGAGCTGACGCTGGAGCTGCCTCCGCGCACGACGGCGGCGACCGGCATGGACGCCTTCGTCCACTGCCTCGAGGCCTATTGCGCGAAGGGCTTCCACCCGCTCGCCGACGCGGTCGCCCTCGACGGCCTCGGCCGCGCGGCGCGGTCGCTGCCCGTGGCGGTCGCGAGCCCGCGCGACCTCGGGGCGCGCTCGGAGATGATGGTCGCCGCGATCATGGGGGCGGTCGCCTTCCAGAAGGGGCTCGGCGCCTGCCACAGCCTGGCGCACGCGCTGACGCCGGTGTGCGGCGTGCACCACGGGCTCGCGAACGCCATCCTGATCCCGCACATCGCGGCCTTCAACGGGGACGCGGTGCCGGAGCGGATGGCGCGGGTCGCGCTCGCGATGGGGGCGGCCGGTGCGGGGACGCGCGATCTCGCCCACGCGGCGGTCGCGCGGATCGACTCGCTCGTGCGATCGCTCGGGATCCCGACGTCGCTGCGCGACGTCGGGCTGCGGGAGGAGCAGCTTCCCGAGGTCGTCGAGCGGGCGCTCGCGGACGGCTGCCACGCGCTGAACCCGCGCCCGGTGACGGCGGCGGACTTCGAATCGCTCGTCCGCTCCGCCCTCTGAACGCGGGGGCGGCTTCAGAACGTCCGGGTCTCGCCGACCGCGAGCTCGAGGACCTTCGCCTTCGATTTCCGCGCGCGGAGCGCCTTCGCGAGCTCCGCCGGCGTGCCGGCGAGGATCGGGAACGTCC
>DAIDIT010000101.1 GCA_027451705.1 Pseudomonadota bacterium | reverse complement strand
ATCCCGACCGCGGACGTGCTGCTGATGTCGCGGTAGCCGCCGATCAGTTGAGGTGCAGCCGCTCGGCCGCGGGGCGCTCGGATGCCGCCGCGCCGAGGGGCAGCTCCGGCTCCCGGGGCGGGCGCCCCGCCCCCGCGGGTTGCGCGTGGTCGAGCGACTCGAGGGTCGCGGTGAAGCTCCGGGCGATCGCATCAAGATCCCCCAGGGTGAGATCGCATCCCGCGAGCTGTCCGTCGGCGACCACGCTGTCGATCACCTCGCGGACCAGCGCGTCGAAGCCGCCAGCCCCGGCCTGGGGAGCGGCGCGGCTCGCCGCCTCGACGCCGTCGCCGAGCATGACCAGCGCGGCCTCGCGAGTCGTGGGCTTGGGGCCGGCGTACCGGAAGAGCGCCATGTCCACCGACTCCCGCTTCGCCCGCGCCCGGTCGTAGAAGAACGCGATCAGCCGCGTGCCGTGGTGCTGGGGGATCGCGTCCGAGACGCTCCGGGGAAGCTTGTACTGCCGCGCCAGCTCGACGCCGTCCTGGACGTGCTGGCGAATGAGCGCGGCGCTCTCCTCGGGCTCGATGGCGTCGTGCCGGCTCTCCCCCTTGAGGTTCTCGCCGAACAGCAGCGGGTTCTTGCCCTTGCCGATGTCGTGGTAGTAGGCCGAGACCCGCGCGAGGAGCGCGTTGGCCCCGATCGCCTCGGCGGCGGCCTCGACCAGGCTCCCGAGGATGATGCTGTGGTGGTAGGTCCCGGGCGCCTTGACGATCAGCTCCTTGAGCGCGGGGTGGTTCAGGTTCGCGAGCTCGAGCAGCCGGAGGTTCGTCGTGTAACCGAAGATCCCTTCGGAGAGCGGCAGGAGGGCGAGCACCACCGCCGGCACCAGGACCGTGCCTCCAACGAACGCCGCGACAGCCTCGGCCCCGACGGCCGCCTCGGCACCCGCCCCGGCGGACCAGAGCCGCGCCCCGAAGAGCGCGAAGCAGGCGACCAGGGCCACGTTGGCGGCCCCCGTCCAAAGGCCGGCCCGAAGCACGCCCGCCCGGCTTTGGGCCCGACCCACCCGATCGGCCGCGACGAGCGATCCCCCCAGCGCAAAAAGCGCGAACGACAGCGAATTTCCCTCGAGGACGCCGAACAGTGACGCGGCGACGAGGGCGAAGAGCAGCGCGAGTTCGGGCCCCAGACAGAGCCGGACGAGCATCGAGCCGGCCGCCATCGGGATGGCATAGCGCACGGCGTCGACCGGCAGCCAGCTTGCCCGATTGGTCAGAGTCTCGCCCGCCGAGGACATCGCCGCGGCCAGTCCCAGGCCGCCGAGCAGCAACAGGCCGAGGAAGAGCGCGTCCTTGCGGCGCGGCGCGAAGCGGCGGAGCTGCCTCCGTCCGAAGCGGTAGCAGAGGAGCACGAGGAGCGCCGCGAAGAGGCCGCCGCCGAGCCGGGTCTGCGTGAGGTCGGCGGGCCGCGCCTGCGCGCGGATGCCGCGGAACACGATCAGGTGCCGTTCCTCGATCCGGTCGCCGTCGCCGATGATCTTCTCGCCCTTCTTGATCTGGATGACGACCGGAGTCACCCCCAGGCGGGCCTCCTCGCGGCGCCGATCGGTCTCCGCCGAGTCGTAGGTCAGGTTCGGCCGGAGCGCGCCCCGGGCGAGCCGGGCGAGCGCCCGCCGCACCGAAGCCGAGAAGCCACCCGGAAGGTCCATGGCGGACCGCTCGACGTCGGCCCGCGCGGCCGCCAGGTCCCGGATCGACTCGAGGTCGGTCACGACCTCGCCGCCGGGCGTCCCCTCCGGCAACGGCCGCACGAAGATGCCGAGGTCGCGGTCGGTGCCGAGCCATTCCCGGTCCGAGACCAGGAGGCGAGGCACGTCCGGCCGCACGGCCATCTGACGGCCGACGAGGTCCAACTCCGCCTGCTCGGCCTCGGGGCTGAAGCCCTCGCGGGCGAGCGTCTCGAAATCCCGCGGCTCGACCGCGGTCTGGAGCTGCGCGACGAGGGTGCCGCGGAGCGACTCCATGTCCTCCGCCGACAGCCGGAGTCCGGGAGTCGCGCCAGGCCGCGGCACGGCGTCGACGCCCGCGGGAGCGGCGCCGGGCCCCTGGACGAGCGCGGCCCGCATCGTCGCGAAGGCGTCGCGGATGCGGCTGTCCACCTCGAGCAAGGCGGTGCCGTCCAGGTCGTAGACCGGCCGGACCTGCGCCATCGCGTCCTCGCGCTTGCGGTTGGTCGTTTCCTCGTCGGGGATGTCGTAGTCCCGCGACGCCTTGACCGTGACGGTGGCGATCTGGCCCAAGCTTTTGTCGTCATACGGGATCCGCTGGCCCACGAGCCCCGGGGTCAGCAGCAGGCCCGCCCCCGCGCCGACCCCCGCGAGGATCAGGATTGCGGCGGCCTTGGAGACGAACCAGCGGACCGAGGCCCAGCGCTCCGGGACGGTGGCGGGCGCACGACTGTCGGCGGGCGAACGGGCTGTGGGGGCCACCCCCGGATCGTGCCCTCCGCCGGCCCCGCGGTCAACCGCGCCCGCCGGAGGCGTCCGGGCCGTCGAGTGCGCTATGCTGGGCGTCTCGTGACGATCGCCCTCGCGCTCGCCTCGCTTCTCGCCGCTCCGCAGAGCCCAATCGCGGGCCTCGGCGCCGCCCTCGCCCTGGAGCGACAGGGCCGGCCACAGGATGCGCTCGTGGCCCTCGGCGCGTTGCGCCCCCCGGCGGGACCGGAAGGCGCGGCCCTCCAGGGGCGCGTCCTCTACGAGCAGGCACGGATCACCGACGAGGATCTGAAAGATCCAATCGGCGCGTCGCGGCTCTATGCGGCGTACGTCGCGGCATTCCCGAGGGGCCCGTATGCCGGCCTCGCCCGCGATCGCGCCGACTACATCGCGAGGAACGGCCGGCCGCCGGAAGCGCTTGCGGAATACGAGGACGTGTTGCGCGCTTTCTCGCGTGGCGATCTCGGCGGCTCGCTCGCCCGGATGGAGACTCTGGCGGAGAAGTACCCGGGGTTTCCCCTCCGCGCCCGCGCCTGTTTCTGGATCGCAAATGTCCTCCGGCAGCAGGAGCGGTACGACGAGGCCGAACATTGGCTCGGCGTCATCGTCCAGGGCGCCCCCGGCAGCCGCGACGCCCACAGGGCCGAGCTCGCCATCGCCCAGCTCGAGAGCGGCCGCGACCATTTCGCCGCGGCGCTCGCCATCGACCGGCGCTTCCTCGACTCGCCGGATCCGCTCGCGCGCGAGCTGGCGCGCAACCAGCTCGAGTTCACGCTCGAGGCCCGGACGTTCCGGCGCCTCTTCTGGCTCGGGTTGCTCGTCGCCGGCGGACTGCTCGTCGGCCTCGCCGTCGGCATCGTCCGGAGGCGGGCGAGGCTCCTGCCGCTGCCGTTCGAGCTGCGCCTCTACGGGCCCATCGCGGTCCTCTTCTCCTTGCTGACCGTCTACGAAAGTCGGCGCGTCGGCGGCGCGGTGAGCGCGATCTTCGCTTCCGGAGCGCTCCTGCTGCTGCTCAACGGCGCCTACCTCCGGGCGGCGGCGGTCCGGGGCCTTCGGCGCTGGCTCCATCTGCTCGCCGCGGCAGGGGCCGCCGCCGGAATCGCATACTGCGTCGTCTACAGCACGAACCTGACCGAGCTCGTCGTCGACACGATCGAGCAAGGAGCGGACCGATGAAACTGCTTCGCCGGCGGGGCCGGATCCTCCGCGTCGCCCCGGGCTACAACCCCAATTCCAGTTCGCTCGGGGTCGACGTGAGCTTCTTGCTCTTCGGCTCGGTGGCCGTGACCGCGCTCTCCCTCGTCGTCGGATCGGCCGTCCGCCTCTGGCGCCGCCGCGCGGGGCCGCCCGGGCCGGAGGGCTCGGCCCCGTGAGGCCCGATCCGCCGGCGCCCCGGGAGACCCGGGACGGCGATCCCCGCGTCGCCGCACCTTCACGGGATTCCCCTCCGGAGGTGCGGCCCGCGCCGACCTTCCGATACGAGCGCTTCGGCGGGATCGTCTCGCTCCACCGGCCGCGCGGACTCGCCTATGTCGACCGCGACTATGCCCGCTCAATCGGCTTTCCCGACAGCCCGCTTTGGCAGGGCGAGGCCGCGCTCGGCGACGGGCCGCTCGCCGCGCCGACCGAGGTCCACCTCGTCGTCTCGCGCCGTTGCTCCGCGGGCTGCACCGGCTGCTACGTCGACGCGACGCCCGATGGCCCGGCGCTCGACGAGGCCGAGGCCAAGGCGACCATCGACCGGCTCGCCGAGATGGGCGTCTTCCACGTCGCGCTCGGCGGCGGCGAGGCCGTCGACCTGCCCTACCTGATCGAGGTCGCCCGACACGCGCGGCGGCGGGGCCTGGTCCCGAACCTCACGACCAGCGGCCTGTCCGTCGACGAACCCTTCGCGCGAGAGGCGGCCCAAGTCTTCGGCCAGATCAACGTGAGCGTCGACGGCCTCGGCGACGATTATCGCCGCGCCCGCGGCTACGACGGCTTCGACCGGGCGCAGCGGGCGCTGCGCCTGTTGCGCTCCCACGGCCGGCACGTCGGGATCAACTGCGTCGTTTCCCGCGACAACGCCGACCGGCTCGCGCCCATCGTGGCCTGGGCGAAGCGCCTGCGCCTCTCCGAAGTCGAGTTCTTGCGCTTCAAACCCGCCGGCCGCGGCGCGGGCGTCTTCGAAGACCGCGACCTCACGCCCGAGCAAGGCCGCAAGCTGTACCGGCGCGTGCTCTTCTACGCCCTGCGCTACCGGATGCGGATCAAGCTCGACTGCTCCTTCGCCCCGATGATCTTCGCCCACCGCCCCTCCCGCCGGGTCGCCGCGTTCCTCGGCGTCATGGGGTGCGTCGGCGGCGACGTCCTCGCCTCGATCATGCCCGACGGCCAGTGGATCGGTTGCAGCTTCGGCGGCCCCCCCGAGGGCCGCTTCGACGAGGCGGGCATCTGGGACCGCGGCTTCTCGGCGTTCCGCGACTACGCCGCCCGCGCCCCCGAGCCCTGCGCCTCCTGCGACTACCTCGCCCTCTGCCGCGGAGGCTGCCGCGTCGTCGCGCAGGCCCACGGCGACTGGTGGCAGCCCGACCCCGGCTGCCCCCGCGTCCAGGACTGGAAAGCCGCCCACCCCGGCACCCCCATCGGCAGCGCCTCCCCCCGCAAGCTCCGCGTCGTCTCCTGACGCCCCCGCGGGCGATCGCGCCGGTCCGCTGGGCGGCGCCACCGGGCAGGCTTGCCAGTGGGGCGCTCGCCTGCTAGACGAGGGCCGCGATGGGCGCCCCGGGGCGGTGATCATGAAGAAGATCGAGGCCATCATCAAGCCGTTCAAGCTCGACGAGGTGAAGGAAGCGCTCTCCGAGGTCGGGATCCAGGGGCTGACCGCCGCGGAGGTGAAGGGGTTCGGACGGCAGAAGGGGCACACCGAGCTCTACCGGGGGGCGGAGTACGTGGTCGACTTCCTCCCGAAGATCAAGGTCGAGGTCGTGGTGCCCGACGACCGGGTGGCGCGGGTGGTCGAGGCGATCGCCAAGGCGGCCCGGACGGGACGCATCGGCGACGGGAAGATCTTCGTCCTGCCGGTGGACGAGGTCGTCCGGATCAGGACCGGCGAGCACGGGGACGAGGCGATTTGACGGGGGCACACCGGATGCATAGCGTCCGGTGTCCGGAAACACCGACCGAGGAGCACTCCATGGCACTGAAGCCGAAGGAAGTCGTCGCGCTGGCGCAGGACCGCAAGGCCCAGATGGTCGACCTCAAGTTCATGGACTTCGTCGGCATCTGGCAGCACTTCACGATCCCCGTCGCGGAGATGCACGAGGAGAACTTCGACGAGGGCTACGGCTTCGACGGCTCGTCGATCCGCGGCTGGCAGCCGATCCACGCCTCCGACATGCTGGTGATGCCGGACCCGGCGACGGCGGTGATCGATCCCTTCATGGAGGTCCCGACGCTGTCGATCATCTGCAACGTCGTCGACCCCATCACCAAGGAAGCCTACAGTCGCGACCCCCGCAACATCGCCCAGAAGGCGGAGAAGTACCTCAAGCAGACGGGCCTCGGCGACCAGGCGTTCTTCGGCCCGGAGGCCGAGTTCTTCATCTTCGACGAGGTCCGCTACGACGCGGGACCGAACCACGCCTTTTACGCGATCGACTCGGTCGAGGGGCAATGGAACACCGGCCGGCAGGAGCCGGGCGGCAACCTCGGCTACAAGCCGCGCTACAAGGAGGGCTACTTCCCGGTCGCGCCGACCGACAGCCAGCAGGACATCCGCACCGAGATGGTCCTGACGATGGAGAAGGTCGGGATCCAGGTCGAGCGGCAGCACCACGAGGTCGCCACCGCGGGCCAGGCGGAAATCGACATCCGCTTCGACACGCTGACGAGCTGCGCCGACAAGCTCATGTGGTTCAAGTACGTCATCAAGAACGTCGCCCGCAGGCACGGCAAGACGGTGACGTTCATGCCGAAGCCGCTGTACGGCGACAACGGCTCGGGGATGCACACCCACCAGTCCCTCTGGAAGAACGGCAAGCCGCTCTTCGCGGGCGAGGGTTACGCGGGCATGAGCGAGACCGCGATGCACTACATCGGCGGGATCCTCCGGCACGCCCGCGCGCTCGCGGCGCTCTGCAACCCGACGACCAACAGCTACAAGCGGCTCGTGCCGGGCTTCGAAGCGCCGGTCAACCTCGCCTACTCCTCGCGGAACCGCTCGGCGGCGATCCGGATCCCGATGTACAGCCCCTCGCCGAAGGCGAAGCGGATGGAGTTCCGCTCGCCCGACCCGTCGTGCAACCCCTACCTCGCCTTCTCGGCGATGCTGATGGCGGGCCTCGACGGCGTCGAGAAGAAGATCGACCCGGGCGACCCGCTCGACAAGGACATCTACGGACTGTCGCCGGAGGAGCTGAAGGACATCCCGAAGATGCCGGGCTCGCTCGACGAGGCGCTCGACTGCCTCAAGAAGGACCACGAGTTTCTGCTCAAGGGCGACGTCTTCACCCAGGACGTGATCGAGACCTGGATCGACTACAAGACGGACAAGGAGATCAACCCGGTCCGGCTGCGGCCGAGCCCCCTGGAGTTCGCGCTCTACTTCGACATTTAGGGCGACGGCGAACGTTGACCCGGGCGCCGCCCGGCGCTAGGACAACCCGCCATGCTCGACATCAAAAGCGTCGCCGGGAACCTCGAGGAGGTCGCGCGCAAACTCGGCCGCCGCGGCCCCGGCATCGACCTCGCGCCCGTCGCCAAGCTCGCCGCCGAGCGCCGCGCGCTCACGCAGGAGGTCGAGGGGCTGCGGCAAAAGCAGAACGGCGCCAACGACGCGATCTGCGGCAAGGCGAAGGACCCCGAGGCGATGGCCACGCTCCGGGCGGAGATGCGGCAGCTCTCGGACCAGATCAAGGAAAAGGACGGCCGGCTGCGCGAGCTCGAAGAGGCCCTCGAGGCCGAGTTGCTGCGAATCCCCAACGTTCCGCACGAGAGCGTGCCCGACGGCAAGGACGCCTCCGACAACGTCGTCGTGCGGACCGTGGGCGAGCCGCGCCGCTTTGACTTTGTTCCCAAGGAGCACTCCGACGTGGGCGAGGCGCTCGGGATCCTCGACTTCGAGCGCGCCGCCAAAATCTCCGGGGCCCGTTTCGTCGTCTACTGGGGCGCCGCCGCGCGGCTCGAGCGCGCCCTGGCCGCGTTCATGCTCGACGTCCACCGTTCCCGCGGCTACCGCGAGGTCCTGCCGCCGTTCATGGTCAACCGGGCGAGCTACGTCGGTACCGGGCAGTTCCCCAAGTTCGAGGAGGACGTCTTCGGACTGAAGGACCACGACCTCTTCCTGATCTCCACCGCGGAGGTCCCGGTCACGAACCTCCACCGCGACGAGATCCTCGACGCGGCGAGTCTCCCGCGAAAGTACGTCGCCTACACCCCCTGCTTCCGCGCCGAGGCCGGAAGCTACGGCAAGGACACCCGCGGCCTGATCCGCCAGCACCAGTTCCAGAAGGTCGAGTTGGTGCAGTTCACCCGGCCCGAGGATTCCTACTCCGCCCACGAGGCGCTGACCAATGACGCCGAGGAGATCCTCAAGCGGCTCGGCCTGCCCTACCGCGTCGTGCTCCTCTGCGCGGGCGACATGGGCTTCGGCGCCGCCAAGTGCTACGACCTCGAGGTCTGGCTCCCGGGGCAGAACGCCTACCGCGAGATCTCCTCCTGCTCCAACTTCGAGGACTTCCAGGCGCGCCGCAGCAAGATCCGCTTCAAGGAGGGGCCCGGCAGCAAGCCGCGGCTCGTCCACACGCTCAACGGCTCGGGACTCGCCGTCGGGCGCACGCTGGTCGCGATCCTCGAGAACTTCCAGCGGGCGGACGGCTCCGTCGACCTCCCCGAACCGCTCTGGCCCTACCTGGGCGGCCTGCGTCGGCTCGAGTCCGAGGGCCGTTGAGCAACCCATTCGGGTCTGCGCCCGGGCCTGCGGCGACCCTCTGCGGCCCGTAGATTGCCCGGATGCGGAACTTCCTGCTCGGCCTCGTCGTGGGCTACGTCCTCCTCGCGGCAGTTGGATTCGCGGCCGTCGAGAACGGCTGGCTTCCCGGCGCCGCCGACCAGCGGCCTGGCTGGTTCGAGACCTGGGTGGCCCACCGCGCCCAGCGCGCCGCCGTCCGCCGCGAGAGCCGCGGGCTTCGCGATCCATTGCCGGTTTCCGACCAGAACCTCGAGGCCGGCGCCAACGTCTACGCGCGCCACTGCGCGGACTGCCACGGCTCTGCCGACGGGAAGCCGTCCGCCGTGGCGCGCGGGATGTGGGTCCCCGCGCCGCAGTTCCCGCGCGACGGCGTCGAGAACGATCCGGAGGAGCGAACTTACGCGACGGTCGCCCACGGCATCCGCTACACCGGCATGCCGGCCTTCGGCGGCGCACTTTCGGAGACGCAGGTCTGGCAGGTCAGCCAGTTTCTCTCCCGTCTCGACCGGCTTCCCGGGGCCGCGCAAGCGGTCTGGAAGGGCATCCCGAGCGGCGGCGGGGACGGGCCAGCCGCCCACTGACCCGAGCGGTCGTCGTTCCGAGCGTTGACTCCCCCGGCCGAAACGGATAGCAACCCGTTCGTCATCCTCGGCAGCAACGGAGGAGTGGCCGAGCGGTTTAAGGCGGCGGTCTTGAAAACCGCTGGACGGCAACGTCCCGCAGGTTCGAATCCTGCCTCCTCCGCCCGACAACCGAATAGCAGCACGCATCCCGAACGAGGGCGCGAGGACGGCTGTGCCGGCCGCGCGCGCGGGGTGTGGGGCATCGGAGGACGCCGGCGCGCGAGCGCCGGCGCCGCAAGGGCCCCGATTTCAAGGGAGAGGTGGCCGAGTGGCCGAAGGCACTCGCCTGCTAAGCGAGTATGGGGTCAAAAGCTCCATCCAGGGTTCGAATCCCTGCCTCTCCGTCGTCGCAGGAACCCGTCCGACGAGAAGGGCCCAGATGCGAGGCGCGGCCGAGCGAGGACCGAAACCGTACGAGATACGGTGAGGGCCGCAGCGACCGAGCAACGAAGCAGATGGGCCGTTATCGTCGGACAGGCATGCGCCCATAGCTCAGTTGGATAGAGCGTCGGACTACGAATCCGAAGGCCGGAGGTTCGAATCCTCCTGGGCGCGCCAAAGTTCCGCAGTTCGGCTCATGCCCATCCGCCCGGCGCCTCCGCGCCTCCGGCGGATGAAACGCCAGACCACGTGGTTCGCAGGGGCAAGCGCGCCCGTTCACTCCGTCGTCGCCCGAGTCCATTTGTCCCGCGCGTCCAGTCGGGTCGAGGGGGGACTTGCATGGACCCGGTTTGCTTCGCCGGCCGTTGCGGTCCTCGTTACTCGCCGACTTGCCGGAGCTCGCAGCGTGTGGTTTCCATTCGGCATGCCTGCCGCCAAGCGCTCCCTGCGCGCCCCTTCGAATCTCCTCGTCGCTTTCGCAATCGCCCTTCTCGCGTGTGGTGCTCCCACCCCGAAGCCGGGTGGCACGGGCGGCGGGACCTCGGGCGGCACGACCGGCGGGTCGACGGGGGGCGCGATCGACGCGGGAACGTCGGCGGGACTGGCCGACTCCGGCGTCGCCGACACGTGGTCGAACTGGGCCCTGCCCGATTTTTTCCAGGCCTATTGCCTGAATTGCCATTCGTCCGGCGGGCAAGGGGCCGGCAGCGGCTTGAACGGCTCGACGCTCGACTTCACGCAGTTCTCGAACGTCCAGGCGAACGCGACGACGATCCGCTGCGGCGTGGCCGTCACCCAGGACCCGTCCTGGAACTGCGCGAGCTTCCCTCCGGCGGGGCAATTTCCCATCGGAAGCGGACCGCACCCCTCGGACACCGAGCGCACGCGCCTCGTGAACTGGATCGGCGCCGGCCTGCCGGAATAGTCGCTGCGGGAATGGGGCCGGTACTCCCTCGTCGGTCGGATCGAGGTGCCGGACGATCACGATCGCGAGACCGGTCCGGATCAGAGCCCTTCCGGCACCGCGACCCCGGTCTTCGCGGGGTCGAGCAGACTGCCGAGGTCGTCGACCCAGCCGTCTCGGGCGTGGAGCTGGCCCGTCGTACCGAGGAAGTTCCACTCGAGGAACTTCACGATCGAGGAGTGCTCCATCTGGACGTGGGAAACCGTCCCCTTGCGCACCAGAGGCCCGATCGCGATCAGCGGCACGCGCGTGCCGTAGGGCACCGGGTTCCCGCTGTCGTCCTGATCGACCGTGGTCGGCGGCGAGGCCGGCGGCGGGACGTGGTCAAAGAAGCCGCCGCCCTCGTCCCAGGTGAGCAGGACGAGCGTCGTGGCCGCGTAGGGCGACGCCTCGATCATTTCGATCGTCGAGGTGGCAAACGCGATGCCGTCCGAGATCGTCGAGAGGTTCGGGTGCTCGTTGTGGTAGAGCCGCGCCTTCACGAACGCGAAGGTCGGCAGCCCGCCCTGGGCGAGATCCTGCTGGAGCTGCGAGATGTCCTTCTCGTAGACGGTCGGCCCCGAGGCCGTGTCGCCAAAGCCCGCGTAGTAGAGGAACGGGTAGTCGGAGGGATCGTAGAGGCAGCCGTAGGAGGCGGCCGGGTGCAGGAGCTGATCGTTGTAGGGGCACTCGCTCGCGACCGACGGCGAGGCGCAGTTTCCACCGCCCGCCCAGGCCGTGTAGGCCTCGTCGAAGCCGTCGGCGTACATCGCGAAGCTGTGGCCGGCCTGGAGGAGCAGGTCCGCCACCGTGGGGAGTTGGTACTGGGCGGACGGCGCGCTGTCGCAGGGCCCGCCCGCGCAGAGGGTCGCGTTGGACTTGCCGACCCCCACCGCGGGGATGTCGTCGTTGTCGACGAAGCGGAAGTGGGCGCCCGCGAAGTACATGTCGTTGCTGGCGCTCCCGCCGGCGATCGGCTGGAAGTAGCGGTCGGCGACCGCGTTCTGCGCGGCGAGCTGCCAGTAGGAATAGAGCGGGCTTCCCGGCGTCGACCCGTCGGCGAGCACCCAGTTGTAGGACTCCGAGCAGCCGGGGCCGAGGCCCAGGCAGGTCATGGCTGCCCCCTGCGCCCCGGTCACGAACTGGTCCATCGCCCCGCCGTTGATCTCCTGGACTTCGCACGCCTGGAGGTGATCGCGGTCGGTCGCGAAGTTCGAATCGGAGTTGTCCGTCCCGTCGTCGAGGACTCCCGGCGAGGTGCCGCTCGGCTCCGTCACCGGTGCCGCCTCGCAGCACGCGGGGCCGGACGTGCAGGTCGGGTTCGAGCCCGGGGCCGCCTCACACCAGCTCCCGAAGTAGGAATCGAAGCTGTGGTTCTCCTGCACGATGAGCACCACGTGCTCGACGTTGGAGGCGTGGCACTTGCCGGCCGCGTCGCAGTACTGGTTGCTCGCGCACGAACCGCAGCTCCCGCCGCAGCCGTCGCCGCCGCAGCCCTTGCCCGCGCAGGCGGGGACGCAGCCTCCGCCGTCGCTGCCGCCTTTCGTCCCCGCGTCGCCGGGCGGAAGGACACCCCCACCGTCCTCGCCCGCGTCCGCGGGCGGAAGGACTCCTGCGCCGCCGTCGCCCGCGTCGTGACCCGTCCCGGCGTCGACGGGCGCGCCAAAGCCCGTCGGCCCTCCGTCGTCGCCGCCGTCCGTGGAAGGCGAAGGCGGACAGCAGGCCGAGGCCGCCAGCGCCGCGAAGAGCACGAGGAGGAGCCGTCGCATCCCAGGAAACCTACCCGGAAGCCCGGCCCATCGCCAAGCACGCTCCTCGGCCCCCCAGTCGTCCCGACCCCATTTCG
Source organism: Pseudomonadota bacterium (assembly GCA_027451705.1). GTDB lineage: Bacteria > Myxococcota > Myxococcia > Myxococcales > JAKAPL01 > JAKAPL01. The sequence goes on along the minus strand of DAIDIT010000101.1, from coordinate 12,055 downwards.
CGGTGGGGGTCGCCTGCGTTGCGCAATCGCGCCTCCCGCGCGGTCCGAAACTGCCGCACCGGCGACGCCAAGCTCCGCGACGAGGCCCTTCGCTCTATTGAAATCCGCTTGTTCGATCGCCGCCGAGGGCGCGGGCGGGCTGGGCCGTGGCACCGTCGGCGAGCAGCTCGTTCTCGATGTAGTCCGCGTGGTAGGCCTCACCCCGGAAGCCGACGATCCGCTCGAGCTCGCGGCCGCCCCGGTAGTACACCACCGTCGGCGTCCCTCGGATGCCGAGCTTCTGCATCGTCCGGGGCGCCGCCGCGGCGTTGATCTCCGCGACCTTCAGCCGTCCCTGGTAGCGCGTCGCGAGCCGGACGACGATCGGCTCGAGCTGCTTGCACGGCATACAGCCCGGCCCCCAGACGTCGAGCAGGACCGGGAGGGGCGATCGCAGAACTTCCGCCGCGTAGCTCCCGTCATCCACGTGCACCGGCCAAACCGCGGGCGCTTTCGGCCCGAACAGCCTCGCGAAGAGTCCCATGCCGGGTCGGAGCCACGGGCCCGCGGGATGGGTTCGCCTCCGTCGCGAAGGCGGCGGCGTGATCGCCGACCACATCCGCAACCGGCGCCGTCTGGTCCGTCACCCTCGTCGCCGCCCGAGAGATGGCCGCGGGATATCCCCGCGCGGTCGTGGATTGCCGTGGCCCCCCTGCCCGAAGGCCGCGACCCCCTTCGACGCCGATCGCGGATCATGCGAAGTGCCGGCCGGCGCTCGGCCTGCTTTTCGAGCCACGCGGGGATGGATTCCACCTCGGTCGGGCGTCTGGCGGCTCCTGGCCAATCCGCGTTGCTTGACCGGCTGCCACGCATATCCTGCGATGAACGCTGAGGGCGACCTCCGCCACTTGCCATCGGCGGACGCGCCGCGATACTTCAATCCGAGACGGTGCGTTCCCGGACCAGACGTCTTTGTCACCTTCGACGAGGAATTTCAGGAGGCAAGTCAGTGAAGTGGCTCATTACGGGCGGAGCAGGCTTCATCGCGTCTCACCTGACTGAACTGCTGCTGCGCGACGGGCAGGCGGTGACGGCGATCGACGACCTCTCGACCGGGTCAATCGAGAACGTGGAGCGGTTCCGCACCAACGCCCGCTACCGCTTCGTCGCGGACACCATCACCAATGCCAGCCTCCTTCGAGAGCTGGTCGACGACTGCGATGTCGTCGTGCACCTTGCCGCGGCCGTCGGTGTGCGCCTGGTCGTCGAACAGCCGGTCCATACCATCGCGACGAATGTCGGCGGCACCGAGTTGGTCCTCGAGGTGGCGGCAAAGAAGCAGAAGCGCGTTTTCTTGGCGTCGACTTCCGAGGTCTACGGCAAGGGCACGAAGGTACCCTTCCAGGAAGAGGACGACATCGTCTACGGCGCCTCGACCAAGTCCCGCTGGAGCTACGCCGCCTCGAAGCTGGTCGACGAGTTCCTCGGACTGGCGTACTGGAAGGAGCGCAAGCTGCCGGTGACCGTCGGAAGGCTGTTCAACACGGTGGGACCGCGGCAGACGGGCCGGTACGGCATGGTCATCCCGCGGTTCGTCGGGCAGGCGCTTCGCGGCGAGCCGATCACCGTCTACGGGACCGGCCGGCAGTCGCGCTGCTTTGGGCACGTCGCGGACGTCGTGAGCGGCATACGCGGCCTTTGCGAGAGCGAGAAGACCGTGGGCCAAGTCTACAACATCGGCGGGGTCGGCGAGATCACGGTGCACGATCTGGCCGTCAAGATTCGCGACGCCGTGGGTTCGACCTCGGAGATCGTCAGGGTCCCATACGAGCAGGCCTACGAGACCGGCTTCGAGGACATCGAGCGCCGGGTGCCGGATATCTCGAAGATCTGCCTTGCGATCGGCTACGCGCCCGTCCGCTCGATCGACGAAATCCTCCGGGACGTCATCGACTTCGAGCGCGGCCGCGAGGCCGTCGCACCGCGATCTGCCGCCGGGGCGGCGTGACCTCTACGCGAGATGGCCCAGAGCATGCAGTATCTCCCGGCAGCGCTCCACGTAGGTCTCCCCTTGGCAGCGCCGGTGCCCGGCCTCGGCGATTCGCGCGCGCTCGTCGGGGCGGTCGAGGTAGTGGCGGATCTTCTCGCGCAGTTCGAGCGGGGTCTCGAAGCAAGCCATCTCCTCTCCCTCGGCGAACAGGTCGAGCAACTCGGGTGTGCGCCGGCTCAGCACGAACACGCCGCAACCGGGCGCCTCGAAGGTCCGCATGTTGTGGCCGTTGGCGAAGACCTGGATCAAGTTGAGGTTGATCGCGCCCCGCCCCATGGCATCGACCATCTCGCGCTCGTAGGGAATAACGTTGCGCAGGTGAGGACGGAGGGGCGAACGCGCCCGCAGGTGGTGCCAGTGTCCCCAGATCTCGAGGCGGTGATTCGCGATCGACTCGAGCCAAGCGGCTCGCTCGGAGGACCAGTTTCCGACGAACGAGACGTCCGCGAAGATCGCGCGATCGGGTGCGAGAGGCGGGTGCATCTCGGGATCCCATGCGAACGGCAGGAAGGAAGGCTTCGCTCCGAGCGCCATCAGGCGCGGAATGAAGGCGTGCGAGAACGTGAAGACCTGGTCGTAAGCCGCGAGGGCCGCGAAGAGAGCGCGGCTCGCGTTGGGGGCGTGAAACGGCCCATCGGGGTAGAAATTTATGACCGTCGCCTTCGTTCGGCTGCGCAACGTCTCGATCGCCTGTCGGCGGAGCCAGTTGGCCTTGGTGACGAGGATGACGTCCGGTGAGGCCGCGGTGGCCTCGGCGATCAACGCTTGCTCCCATCGCCGGATCAGGACCGGCGCGAGGACGGGCCAGGTAAACCGATTGAGCGGCACGTGCTCGGGTCGATGCCCCGTGGGGCTGCAGCGGGCAACGGCGCAACCGAGCGCCTCGAAACCGCGCGCAAAGGATTTTCCGATCTGGCCTGGGCTGAACTCGCCGACAACGAGGATCTTGGGCTGGCCCACGGCGCGCACTGTGGCCGCCTGGCCGCGCGCTTGTCAACGGCGCGCTTGCGGACAGGTGGGGGCACGCCATGGCCGATGACGGTCGCCTCGAGACCGATCCGGCGCACGGCGACGGCGCACGGCATTTTCGGACCGGGCTCCTGCTCACTGGCATCCAGGCGGCGGGATTGCTCCTCGTGCTCGGCCAGGAGATGATCTCGGCGCGCCTCTTCGGCGCCCGGCCGAAGATGGACGGCTACCTCGAGGCCTGGGTCATCCCGATGTCGCTCGCGACGCTCGTCGGGATGGCGCTCCAAGATGCGACCATCCCGTACTTTGCGCAGATCAGGGCGGCGGAGGGGGAACGACAAGCCTGGCGGGCGGCGGGCGAGGGACTCGGCCTCGCGCTCGCGATCTTCCTCGGGCTCGGATCCGTGGCGCTGCTCGGGCATCGCTGGGTCCTGGCCTTCGCCACCGCCGGGGCGTCGGCCACGGCGCGCGGAACGGCGGCGTTCGTCCTGCCACTCGGCTTCATCTGCGCGTCGTTTGCCCTCTCGTCCGCGCTGATCGGCGGCGCACTCGCGGCGGCGGGACGCTTTCTCGTTCCAGCCATTGCCGTGAATGCCATCATGGGCGTGCCGGCGCTCGTCCTCCTGATCGGCGGTCAGACTCTCTCCATCTATGCGCTCCCGGCCGGCTACCTGCTGTCGTCGAGCCTGCAGCTTGCAATCCTGGTCGCCAGCGTGCGACGGACTGGCTTCCGGTTGCACTGGCCTTCACGCACGACTCTCCGGCGTATGTCCGGGATGCTCGGGCAGGCCGTAGCCCTGGCGCTCGCCGCGGCGCCGATGACGGTGATCCCGCCGATCGAGCGGCATCTCGCGGCGGGGCTCGGGATCGGGGCCGTGTCGCACCTCTTCTATGCGAGCAAGCTCCTGTCCGCGACCGTGCGGATCGCCACGTACGGCATGGCCGCGATGAGCCTCTCGCTGATGAGCGCTTACCTCGCCCGGGGCGAGACCGAGCGCTTCCGGCGGCTCTTCGCCCTTCTTTTCGGGGCCGGGTGCTACATCTCAGCCGCCGGGATTGCCACGTTTGCAGTGGAGGGCCAGCCTCTCATTGGCCTCATCTTTCAGCGGGGCGCATTCACGGCCGCAGACACCCTCGCCGTCTCCCCCCTTCTACGCCGCTACGGTTTGTCCCTGGTTTATGGGTTGGTCTTCCCAACGGTCAGCGCCGCCCTGATGGCAACAAAGCGAGCCAGATCGCTTCTCGTTCCAAACTTGGCCGGACTGTCCGTCTACCTGCTGATCGCCGCCGACGTCATCCCCGTCCTCGGGACCGGAGTTCTAGCGCTGGCGCTGGCTTACCCGGCCGCGAACCTCGTTGCGCTGGCCCTGGCGTCCGGCGTGCTCGTCCACCGAGAGCAGCTGGGCGTCCGGACTGTCCTCGCGCCCGCCGCCAAGGCGAGTATCCTGGGACTCGTGCTCGCGGCGGTCTACCGCCTCGTGAATGGATGGGGTGAGACCGTCGCGCTTTCGGCCGCACCGCGGCTTCTCTGCGGGCTCGTCGCGGGCGCGGCCACCTTCGTCGCAGGCGTCGCGCTGCTCGATCGCGCGCTCGCGACCCAGGTCCTGAATCGCGTTCGGCGGGCGCGGGCAAGGCCTGCGCCGGCGGGGCCGTCAGCCGGCCTCGCTTGATTGCGGTGCTGCCGAGCGCCGGACCCGAGGCACCATGACGTCGAAGAACCGCGGCCGATCGAGCCGCCAGAGCCGCCCGTTGGCGGATAACAGCCATGTGGCAAGTTGGGGCAGCAAGGGCCGACCGTAGCTGCGCACGGCTTTCGCGCCACGCCATGCGTGACGGAGGTCGCCGGCAAGGAGCGCCCGCATGACGAGGTGGGTGTGGTCGCGCCCGCTGCCATTTCGCCAGGCCGCCCAAAATTCGCTCGGCGACAAGATTCCCCGTAGACTCCGCTCGAGCCGTTCGACGACCTGCCGCTGCTCCTCGATGACCGTCATCAGTTTGCCACCCTGCTTGCCGAGCTGACCCGGGTGATCGCGCAACTCGACGAGCGGCGCATCCAGGAATCCGACGTCCGCGACCTCTCCGGCGCGAACCCACATGTCGTAGTCCGGCGCCTGCTGGATGCCCTCGATGAAGCCGCCGAGCCGCGCCCAGATCGAGCGGCGCATCAGGACCGTCGAGATGTTGCCCGGCATGCAGCCGAAGCAGTAGAAGAGGAGCGCGGCGAGTTGCCCGCCGAAGGTCTCGGGAATGCGCCGCCACTGCTCGGCAAACTGCCGCTCGTTGCCCGTGAGTCGCCCCTGGGGATCCATACTCGAAAACCGACAGAACCACATGCCGGCCGAAGGGTGACCGCGGCCGAACTCGATGAATTTCCTCAAACTTCCCGGTGTCATGCGGTCGTCGTCCGACCAGATCCTGACGAGCTCGGTTCCGGCCTCCCGGAAGCCTCGGTTGAGTGACTTGAAAAGGCCGAATCGTCCCTCGTTTCTCGAATACCGGACCCGCGCATCGCCACTTGATCGCGCGATGTCCGGGCTCGCGTCGCGAGAATCGTCGTCGAGGACGTGCAACTCGAAGTCGACATCCTGCCGGAGCACCGACTGGATGGATTCCTCGAGGCACCGCGCCCCGTTGTGAACCGGAAGGATGACCGTGACTTCGCGCATGAGGGAAGCGCCGCTCGGATGCCCGTGGGCTTCGTACTTCCTCGCCCGAGGTGGTAAGGCTGATCAACGCCGGGATTGGATGACGTGTACCTGATCCGAAATGGAAAGAGAAGCCGGGTTCGCGTTTCCGAAACCGTCACGGCGAGCAGCTCTTCGGACGAATCGCCCAGCGCCGCGTCACGGCTGCCGATCGCCGCCGCAGGCGCCGGAGTCTCGGTCGCCGCGGGCCTCGCGGTTGGGGGCACGTCCTTGCTGTTTCTGATCGGCGTCGCGTCCTTATCCGGCCTCATCACCTGGATTCTCGCGAGCTGCATCCGCTCCGGACGAATCTGGCTCGATCATCCCCGCGCGATCATGGGGATCATCATCGGTCTCTACTGGTTGGCGGGTGGCCTCGAGGCCGAGGGCAACCCAAGCGTGCTGCTCTCGGCCGAGGCCGTGAATTGGCTCGGCCCCGCACTGCTGGAGGGAACGCTCTTTCTCGCAGTCTTCGTGTTGATTGCGGGGCGTCCACAGCCGCAGAGGGACCGCTCTTGGAGGCTCGGGCGACTTGCGCCCATTGGCGCCTTCACGATCGCTGCTCTCATTGCGGTCCTCTGGAGCGTCCGCCTTTGGGAGATCGCCAGCGGCACGTACTTCAACCACGCCGGAAACACGCTTCACGTGGAGGCTGCACGGGTCGGCCTGGTCGCACAGCTCGACGTCGTACTGCGTTTCGTCCCGGCGCTCGCGACCGCGCTGGCCTGGGCCCGCGGCCACAGCCGGATCGCCGTCCTGCTGGGCGCATCGGAAGTCGCCTTCATCATCGGGGCGGGCGAACGCTTGCCCGTCTTCTGGTTCCTGCTGGCTCTGGCTTCGTTCTTGTCCGTCGTCGACCGTCCCCTTCGGACGCGGACCGCCGTGTGGGCGGTGATCGGGCTTCTCCTCGTCGTGCACCCCTTGGTGATCGGCCTGCGGCACGTGGTCAGCGAGAGTGGGGAGCGACCCGGCATCGCAGAAATCTTCGGCGATTTCCTTCCGTCCGCGGCGATCTCGATCGCCGGAACTCTGCAAACCGCGGATGCGGGCGCCACGGCCTTGGCGCTTCGCTCGACGGCCAGCGGCTACCTGGCCGCCGTGATGGATCGCGAGGACCTCGGGCGCGGACGGCGGCTCGAAGGTGAGACGTATCTGCAGAGCGCCTCCGCGCTCGTCCCCCACATCCTCTGGCCGGACAAGCCGGTGGCAGGCAATCCGCTCGACATGTGCAGCGCCGCCTTCGGGCTCTGGCAGATTGACTACATCTTCACGCCGATCACTGAGGCCTACTGCAACTTCGGGACGCTCGGGGTTCTGTTGCTTGCGGCAGTCTACGGTCTTTTCGGCCGTCTTCTGGCGAGGCTTTTCCGAGCGGCTCGACGCCGCTCGGCTCTCTTCCCCGCGCTCGCACCCTTCCTGATCCCTCTGATCTGCTTCGAGACCCACGACACGATGTCGGAACTAGGCCCCTTCCGTGTCGCGATACCCCTTATTCTCGCGCTGCTACTCGTCAGTCGGGAGGAGGGGCGTACCGCCTCCGTGTGCAATCGGCGTCTGGGGGTTGCCTCCTCGTGAGTGGGTCTTCCAGGAAGGCTGGCGGGAAGCGGAGGCGGCGAATGCCGCGGACACGATGCCGTCGGCGGATCGTTGGAGGGACCAGCGTTCGATTCGAGCCCGAGCATTCTGCGCGAGACGCGGGAGCAGCATTGGATCGAGCGCCTGCTGGATGAGCCGTGCAAGTAGTGGGACGTCTCCTACCGGGAAGACGAAGCCTGTCTCGCCGTGTCGCACGAGATCGGGTGCCGCCCCGACGACGGTCGTGGTGATGACCGGGAGACCCGCTGCCATTGCCTCGTTAATGACAAGGCCCCAAGGTTCTCTTCCGGAGGGCAGCACAAGAAGATCTGCGGCAGCATAGAACCTTGGAATGGCGGCTTGATTTTGGAAGCCAGCAAACGTGACACAGCCGGCAAGGTGCTCCTTGGCGAACCACTCGCACTCACCGCGCAGGACCCCATCTCCGACGACGAGACCATGGGGGCGCGTCTCGCCACCGCAGGCCGCGAGCGCTGCGAGGAAGTCAAGAGGCCGTTTGACCGGGCTCAATTTGGCGCAGAAGAGGACGACGGGCCGCGTCTCGGGTAGACCGAGGGAACGCCGGAGCACAAGCCCCGAGTGTCGCATGTGCTCGCTTTCAGAACGAAATAGCCCTTCGTCGACGGCGTACGGCGAATAGGTGAGGCGAAGAGGGGAGACGCCGTAATGGCGGTAGTACTCGTGGTTCAACGAGCCAATTGGGACGCACTGATCCATACTGCGAAGGACGGGGCCGAGCAGGAGCCTCTTGAGCCCTTGCTTCCAACGCGCACGGGGCTCCAGCAGGTGGGACTCCATCCGCATGAGGAGAGCCGCTCGGCCGAGTCTAGCGCCAGCGAACGCCAACCACGAGGAGGCGTACGCGTAGCCGTGGACAAGAACGGCATCAAACTTGCCCCGCGAGAGACGGGTGACCAATCCCGGATTGACTTCGCCCCAGAAGCCTGCCTGGACCCCGGGCCGCGGCGAACGGTTCGGGACGAACTCGTACGCATAGCCCTCGAGCAACGGCATGTCCCATTTGAACGTCTGCCCGAACCCCGAGTCGAACGCCTCGCGCAGCCCGTGATCGGAGCAGAAGAAGACGGTGAGGTCGACCTCGGGGCGGCGCGCGAGTTCACGAAATAGCGGCGCCTGGTACTGAATCGGATGGCTGGTGACGATCGCGAGACGCAGCCGCTTGGGGGCGCTGGCGGGGCCGGGGGTCGACCGGATCACTGCGCCCTCGGAAGCGACGCCGCCCGCCGAACGGCATACCAATCGCTGCGCTGCATGGGCCTCTCAGGCTGCGGTCGATCGCGCCGCAAGGCGGTCCGCCCAGCTCGGCGGGAGATTGTCCGCAATCTCGATCGGGGCAGGGCACTCGGTCGGAGCTGGGACGGCGTTCGCGCGCACGTAGTCTGCCATGCGCAGGAGGCCCTCGGCGATCGGGGTCACTCGTTCATACTCGGCGGGGAAGACGCTGCGGGCGAGATCGTGCCGGCAGTGCGCGTGCAGGACCTCCTTGCGCGGGGGGAGGAAGTCGACGGCGCGCGGCACGCCGAAGATCTCCGCAATCCGATTGGCGAGTTCGAGGACCGACATCGGCTCGTCCCCGCCCAGGTTGATCGTGGCGTTCCGGGCGGCCGGCGCCATCGGCGCGTGGGCGATGCAGCTCGCGACGACGTCGATGTACGAGAAGCTCCGGGTCTGGCGACCGTCACCGAAGATCGGCATGGGCTTCCCGGCCAGGGCGCGGGCCATGAAGATTCCGACGACGTTGCGGTAGGGATCGGCAATGTTCTGCCGGGGACCGAAGACGTTGTGCGGCCGGAAGATGGTGAACGCCGGGCGGCCGTAGTAGGCGTGGACGGCGCGGACGTGGTGCTCGCAGGCGAGCTTCGCCGCCCCGTAGGGGTCGCAGGGGACACACGGGGTCGCCTCGTCGAACGGTTCGTCCGAGTGGGGGTGGCCATACGCGGCAATCGACGAAGTGAAGACGAAGTGTCCGGCCCCGGCGCGGTAGGCGGCGGCGAGGACGTTCGCCGTGCCGACGGCGTTGTTCGTGAAGTTGAAGACCGGGATGTGGTGGGACAGCCCCTCGGCTGCGTAAGCCGCGAGGTGGTAGACGGTCTCGGGCCGGAAGCGCCGGAAGAGGTCGTCCAGGGGGTCCAGCACCGATCCACGGTGGAACTTCGCACCGTCCGGGACATTCGACTCGAAGCCGCCCGACAGGTCGTCCAGCGCCAGGACCTCGTGCCCCTCCGAGACGAGTCGTTCGGCGACGTGGGACCCGATGAAACCCGCCGCACCCGTGACGATGGCTCTCATATCCCTGGGGTCTTCCTCGACTTCACTTTGACGCTTTCGTCCGTCATCCGGTCACCTTGCTCGGCTTGTCCTCACCGTAGTAGCCGCGGCGGTAGTAGTAGTAGCTGTAGTAGCCGTACTCCGGGCTCTCGAGATCGAGGTCGTTCAGAACGGCGCCGGTGATCCGGGCGTTCACGCTCTGGAGCGCCGCCACCGCACGCTGCGCCAGCTCGCGGGTGGTCCGGCCAGCCTTGAGGACGAGGAGCGTGCCGTCGACCTGGGTCGAAAGCACGGCGGCGTCGGAGACCGCGGCGAGGGGGGGGGAATCGTAGATCACCCGGTCGAAGCGCCCGGAGAGCGCCTCGCGGATCTCCTGGAACCTGCTCGCATGGAGCAGTTCGGCGGGGTTCGGGGGAAGCGGGCCACAGGGGAGCACCCAGAGGTTCGGGACCTCGGTGCTCTTGACGCAGCCGTCGATCGGCGCCTCGCCCACGACCGCGGTCGAGAGTCCGACCTCGTTCGAGACCCCGAACGCCCGGTGGAGCCTGGGGCGCCGCATATCGGTGTCGACGAGGAGCACCCGGCTCCCGCTCTGCGCCATCGCAATCGCGAGGCTGATGGCCGTCGTCGTTTTGCCCTCCTGGGGCCCGCTCGAGGTCACGAGCAGCCGGCGCAGGGGCTGATCGGGTGACATGAAGAGGAGGTTCGTGCGGACGCTGCGGCAGCATTCGGCAACCGCGGACTTCGGGTGGGTGTGGACGAAGAGATCGGAATTGAAGGCGCTACCGGCTGGTCCCTTCCCGTCGTCGGCGATCGACGGCAGGATGCCTAGGAACGAGAGGCCCAGCACCCGGTCGACGTCGTCCTGGGTCTTGAACGTGTTGTCGAGCTTCTCTTGAACGATGGCCAGGGCGAGCCCCCCGAGCAGGCCGAGCGCGAGGCCGACCAGGGCGTTCAGACGGAGGTTCGGTTTCACCGGCAACTTGGGGATGATGGGCGCGTCGAGCAGGTGCAGGTTGTTCGTCTTGAGCAGGACCGAGAGGTCGGTCTCCTTGAGGCGCTTCAGGACCAACTCGTAGAGCCGCTGGTTGTCCTGCGCGTCGCGGTCGAGCTTCCTGTACTCGATCTCCTTCTTGTTGATCTCGAACGCCTCGGCCCGAGTCTGGACGAAGAGCTTCTCGAGGTTCTGCTCCGCATCGATGGATGCGGCATGCTCCGCCTCGGTCGCGGCGACGATGTGGTCGATTTCCCTCTGGAGGTCGGCGCGGGCGGTCGCGAGTTGCGCCTGGGCCTCCAGGAGCTTCGGGTAGTGCGCCTCGTAGCGCTCGGAGAGCTCGGCCACCTTCTGCTTGAGGGTGAAGTACGTCTCCTTGAGGTTCTGGATCAGAGGGCTTTGGAGTACCGGGCCGAAGGAATCTTCGGTCAGATCGCCGCCCTTGCGATCCCGCGACTGGAGGAGGCGGAGTTGCCGCACCTTGGCCCCCAGCTCGATCTCGTCGGCCTGCGCCTTGGTGATGTCGTCTGCGAGAGTCCGGAGCTTCTGGCTCGTGGTGTTCTGCTGGTCCTCGAGCGACATCGAGAGGATGTCGTTGTCGCGCTTGTAGTTGTAGAGCGCCAGCTCGCTCCCCTCGAGCTGCGTCTTGAGCGAGCCGACCTGGCTCTGAAGCCAGTCCGCCGCGCTCTTCGTCGCGTCGAGCCGCTGGTCGGCGTTCTGCTCGAGGTAGGCTTGGGCGACGGCGTTGGCATAGAGGGCGGCCCGCTCGGGCGAAGGGTCGTCGGCGCGGATGTAGACCAGATGGGAGTCCTTGACGGGGTCGACCTTGATCTTCAACTGGAGGAGCGCGACCGGATCGACGGCCTGGCGGGCACGCTCGCGGGCCGCCGGATCGGCGATGCCCGCGATACCCAAGAAGACCGGATCCTCCGCCAGCGAGAGCTTGTCCACCGCGCGCTGTGCGACCGCGCGGCTCGCGATGACCTTGTACTGAGTCTCGTAGTAGTCCTTCGCGTACCAGTACGACGCGGGGGCGAGGTCGACGACGTCTTGGACGTTGCTGCCGAGGACCTGCGGCGAGCTCTGCTCGATGTCGACGGTCGCGACCGCCTCGTAGATCTTGGTCTGGTGGAGCGTCCAGAGCAGCACCCCGGCGAAGACGAGCGCCAAGACGCTCGCGATGGTCCAGCGGTGCTTGCGGACGATTCGCCAGTACGCGAGGAGATCGACGTCTATTTCATCCAACGCGACCTCGGGACTGAATTGAGAAGTACGATCCAATGGCGACTCGATCGACGATACGTCTTGAAAATCAGGCGGCTACGCCAATTCGTCGCGAACGTAGCCGAGCCACGCCGCCTGGGTCAAGCCGGAGGCTTTCGCGTCCACGTCCTTCCTTGGTGAGCCGACCGACCGCGTCGATTCATCCCGCCTTATTCACCGAGTGGCTGGGATGATGCTGCGGTAGGGCCGAAGGCGAGGGGAAAGGGTACC
>DAIDIT010000100.1 GCA_027451705.1 Pseudomonadota bacterium | reverse complement strand
CCGCATCGAACGGCACGACCCCTCCGGCGGCCGCCCGTGCCGAGGACGACTTCGGCGGCCTTTTCGAGGCGCCCGCGCCAGCGCCCGCCAAGGCGGTTCCGCCGCCTCCCCCACCGCCGGCTGCGGCCGGCGGAGGCATCGCCGACGACGCCGACACCTTCAACCCGGACGCGACGGTCGTGGCTGCCGTGCCCGAGGCGCTGGTCCGCGCCACCCGGGGGACGCGGCCGCCCGCGCCTCCCCCGCCGCCGCTCGGCGACGATTCGGTCGCGGTTCCCCTTCCGGCGCCGTCGGCGAGCCCCGAGGAGACGCATTTCCAGGCCGTCTTCCGGGAGTTCGTCGCGACGCGCGAGAAGTGCGGCGAGGCCGCCGACGGACTGACCTACGACAAGTTCGTCCAGAAGCTGCGCAAGAACAGGGAGCAGCTCGTCGCCAAGTACGCCTGCAAGTCGGTCCGCTTCCAGGTCTACGTCAAGGAAGGCAAGGCCGCCCTGAAGGCAACCCCGGTTCGCGAGTAGCGGCCTCTTTGCGAGCGGTCCCCTCCCCGCTTCGCGGGGGAGGGAGAATCGGCCTACAGGGGTTGGTCGCCCTGCAAGAAAATGTCTTTGCCGTGGGATTCGCCGGGGGGTAGGGCGGTCGCGGTGGGCTGGGTGCCGGGGACGAACGGTTCGTCGACGCCGTCGGGGTCTTCCGGCGGCGCGAGCTTGCCGGTCGCCGGATCGACGCGGGCGACGACGACGGACGGTGGGGCCGCGAACGGCGCCGGCGGCCGCAGCGCGAGCGCCCGCTTCATGAAGGCCATCCAGATGGGCAGGGCCGCCCGCGCGCCCTGCTCGCCGGCGCCCAGCGGGCGGTGGTCGTCGAAGCCGATCCAGGCGCCCGCGACAAGCGACGACGAGTAGCCGACGAACCAGGCGTCCCGGAAATCCGAAGGCGTGCCGGTCTTTCCCGCGAGCGGCCCCGGCAGGTCGTGGGCGCGGTGGCCGGTGCCGGTCGGATCGTCGATGACCGCCTGGAGGAGCGAGGTCACGATGTACGCCACCTCGGGCCGGAGCGCGGACTTCGGCGACACCGGGTCGTCCTCGAGGACCTTGCCCTTGCGATCGGCCACCCGCAGCACGATGCGCGGCTCGGCCACCTGCCCGCCGTCGTCGAGCGTCGCGTAGGCGTTCGTCAGCTCGAGGAGCGAGACGTCGCCGGTGCCGAGCGCGATCGTCGGGCTGTCCTCGGGAAGCTTGCTGACGATGCCCATCCGATGGGCCATGTCCGCGACCGCCTGGGTGCCGACGGCCTCGGTGAGCTGGACCGAGACGGTGTTCTTGGAGCGCGCGAGCGCGGTGCGCAGCGTCATCGGCCCCTCGAAGACGTCGCGCTCGTCGTTCTGCGGCTTCCACTCCCGGCCCGTCGCCGGGTCGCGGACCACGACCGGGGTGTCGAGCACGACGCTCGCGGCGGTGAACTTCCCGCTGTCGATGGCCGCCGAGTAGACGAACGGCTTGAACGCCGACCCGGGCTGCCGCTTGGCCTGCGTGGCGCGGTCGAAGCTCGACTTCGCGAAATTGCCGCCGCCCACCAGGGCGAGGACCCGGCGGTCGACCGGGTCGACGGCGGCGAAGGCGGCCTCCGGCAGCCCGTCCGCGTAGTGGTGGCGCGACTCGATGCCGGCGAGCCCCGCGGCCACCGCCGCCTCGGCGGCGCGCTGGAGGTCGGGATCCATGCCGACCGTGACCGAGAGCCCGCCCTCGTAGAGCTGGGCCGGCCCGTAGCGCGCCTCGAGGTAGCGGCGCACCTCCTCCACGTAGTAGGGCCCCGCCGCATCCTCCGGCTTCTTGCGGACCTCGATCGGGCGCGCGGCCCAGGCCGCCTCGTCGGCCGGCGTGATCACGCCGTCCTCGGCCATCCGGTGCAACACGTAGAGCTGCCGCCGCTTCGCCTCCTGCGGGTGGTGGATCGGCGAGAAGGCCTGCGGGCGCTGGACCATGCCGGCGAGCATCGCCGCCTGCCCGACGTCGATCTCCCAGACGTGCTTGCCGAAGTAGTAGCGCGAGGCCTCCTCGACGCCGTAGCGCTCGTGGCCGAAGCAGACCTGGTTCAGGTAGAGGTAGAGGATCTCGTCGCGCGAGAGGTGGGCGCCGATGCGCTCGGCCAGCACCGCCTCGCGGATCTTGCGGCGCCAGGTCCGCTCGGGTGAGAGCAGGAACGTCTTTACCACCTGCGCGGTGATGGTGCTCCCGCCCTCGAGCCGGCCGCGAAAGATGTAGTGCTTGACGAAGCCGCGCAGGATGCCGGTGAAGCTCACGCCCCCCACCCGGGTGTAGAAGTCCTTGTCCTCGGAGGAGATCACCGCCTGCTCGAGGATCTTCGGGATCTGGTCGAAGGGGACGACCGTCCGGTCCTCGTGGAAGAAGGCGCCGACCTGCCGGCCGTCCGGGGTGAACAGCCGCGTCGCCTCGCGCGGCTCGTAGTCGAGCAGCGAGTCGAAGCGCGGCAGGTCGCGGCAGGTCCACCACAGCGCCGTCCCCCCGCCGGCCGCGGCGGCGGCGAGGACGACCCCGATTCCCTTCCAGAGGCTCGCGCGGCGCGTCATCTAGCTCCGGAGGAAGATCTCCTTCGCGATGATCAGCCGCTGGATCTGGGAGGTGCCCTCGTAGATCTGGAAGATCTTCGCGTCGCGCATGAGCTTCTCGACCGGGTACTCCTTGTTGAAGCCGTTGCCGCCGAAGACCTGCACCGCGTCGGTCGCGACCCGCATCGCCGTGTCGGCCGCGAACGCCTTGGCGTAGGCGGCGAAGCGGGTGTTGCGCTCGCCCTGGTCGATCGTCCAGGCCGCGAGCCGCACGAGCTGCCGCGCGGCCTCGACGTCCTTCGCCATGTCGGCGATCATGAAGCTCACCGCCTCGTGCATCGCGATCGGCTGGCCGAACGTCTGCCGCTCCTTCGCGTAGGCGATGGCGTGCTCCATGGCCGAGCGGGCGAGCCCGACCGCGGCGGAGGCGACCATCGGCCGGGTGTGGTCGAAGGCGGCCATCGCGATCTTCCAGCCCTTGCCCTCCTCGCCGAGGACGTTCTTCTTCGGGACGACGACCTCCTCGAAGGTGAGCCCGCGGGTGTCGCTCGCCCGCTGCCCCATGTTCTGCTCCTTCTTGCCGACGGTGATGCCCGGCGTCGAGCGCGGCACGAGGAAGCCCGTCATGCCCTTCACGCCGGCGTCCTTGTCGGTGTAGGCGAGCACGAAGTACCAGTCCGCGACGCCCGCGTTCGTGATCCACATCTTGCTGCCGTTGATCACGTAGTCGTCGCCGACCTTGCGGGCCGTGGTCTTGATGCCCTGCACGTCGCTGCCCGCGCCCGGCTCGGTCACCCCGTACGCCGCGAACGAGAGCTTCTCGACCATCGGCGCGAGGAAGCGCTTCTTCTGGTCGTCGTTCCCGCCGACGATGATCGGCGCCTGCGCGAGGCCGTTCGCCTCCATCGCGGTGCCGATGCCGGTGCAGCCGGCCGCGATCTCCTCGGCGATGATCGCGCCGTCCACCGCGCCGAGGCCCAGGCCGCCGCAGTCCTGGGGGATGTGGGTGTTCATCAAGCCGACCTCGAAGGCCTTCTCGAGGATCTTGCGCGGGAACTCGCCGGTCTCGTCGTGGTGGCGGACGACCTCCGGGGTCAGCTCCTTGCGGACGAAGTCGCGCGCGAGCTTCTGGAGGTCCTGCTGTTCGGGGGAGAGGCTGAAGTCGATGGCCATGGACGGCTCCGGGTGAGAGGCGCCGTGCATTCAACAACGCCGCGTGGACGATTTCAACCAGTGCGCGAAGTGGTGTATGAGCGCGGGGAATGGATCTGTTCGACCACGGGGCCGAGCGCGACGCGGCCGAGCGGGCGCCGCTCGCGGAGCGGATGCGCCCGGCCACCCTCGACGAGGTGCTCGGCCAGGACCCGCTCATCGGCGAGGGGCGGCTGTTGCGCCAGGCGATCGAGCAGGGGCGGATCCCGTCGATCGTCCTGTGGGGGCCGCCCGGCTGCGGAAAGACGACGATCGCGCGCGCCCTCGCCCGCCGCGTGCGCGGCGAGTTCGTGCCCTTCTCCGCGGTGCTCGGCGGGGTCAAGGAGATCCGCGAGATCGTCGCCGCCGCCGAGGCCCGCTGGAAGGAGCGGCGCGTCCCGACCCTCCTGTTCGTCGACGAGATCCACCGCTTCAGCAAGACGCAGCAGGACGCCTTCCTGCCGCACCTCGAGCGCGGGACGCTCTCGCTCGTCGGCGCGACGACCGAGAACCCGAGCTTCGAGCTCACCCCCGCCCTGCTCTCGCGCTGCCGGGTCCTAGAGCTGCGGCCGATCGAGGAGGCCGACGTCGCGCGGCTGCTCGCCCGCGCGCTCGAGCGCGACGCCCGGCTGAAGGGCCTGGGCCTCCGCGTCGCGCCGGAGGCCCTCGCGGCGCTCGCCCGCGGCGCCTTCGGCGACGCCCGCCGCGCCCTGACCGCGCTCGAGGCCGCCGCGGAGGCGGCCGGACCTGGCGGGGAGCTCGGGGGCGAGCGCGCCGCCGAGGCGCTCGCGCGCCCCGCCCTGCGCCACGACAAGGGGGGCGACAGCCACTACGACCTCGCCTCGGCGATGATCAAGTCGCTGCGGGGCAGCGATCCCGACGCGGCGCTCTACTACGCCGCCCGCCTCGTCGAGGGCGGCGAGCCGCCGCGCTTCGTCCTGCGCCGGCTCGTCATCTTCGCCGCCGAGGACGTGGGCAACGCGGACCCGCGCGCGCTCGGGGTCGCGATCGACGCGCTCCACGCCTGCGAGTTCGTCGGCCTGCCCGAGGCCGTGCTGCCGCTCGCGCAGGCGATCTGCTACCTCGCCTACGCGCCCAAGAGCAACGGCGCGCTGACCGCCTGGTCGGCGGCGCGCGCGGACGTCGAGGCCCACGGGCCGCTCCCGGTGCCGGGCAAGCTCCGCAACGCCCCGACGGCGCTCATGAAGTCGCTCGGCCGCGGCGACGGCTACCGCTACCCCCACGACTTCCCGGACCACCACGTCGCGGAAGCCTACCTGCCCGACGCGCTCGCGGGGCGCCGCTACTACGCGCCCTCCGAGAGCGGCCTCGAGAAGGAGATCGGCGCGCGGCTCGCCGCCTGGCGCAAGCGCGTCGAGGAGAAAGGATGATCGCGCTCGCCGCCGCGCTCGCGCTCGCCGCCGACTTCGGGCCCTTCGCGACGCCCGCCGCGCCGCTGACCTCGGAGCTCGCGCCGCCGTCGGCCCGGGCGTTCGACCCGCCGAGCGCGAACCCCTTCCACCTGGCCTTCGAGATCTACCGGAGGACCATCACCGTCTTCGACGGCGCGCGCTGCGAGCACCGGCCGACCTGCGCCGTCTACGGGATGCGGGCCGTGCAGAAGCACGGGCCGTGGGGCTTCTTCCTGACGATCGACCGGCTCTTGCGCGGTTCGGATTCGAGCGCCCTGCGGGCCCTGCCGCTCGTCTGGATCGAGGGCGCGCCCTACTACCGCGATCCGCTCTCGGAGAGCGACTTCTGGATGACGCGCGGCTCGCCGTGGTGATCGCGCTCGCCCTGCTCCTCGCCGCGGCCCCGCCCGCTCCTCCGTCCGCGGCGCCGCGGACGGCGCAGCCCCTCGGCTTCGCCGACTTCCTCTACGCGAGCGGGGACTACTACCGCGCCATCGGCGAGTACGAGCGCTACCTCTTCGAGAACCCCGGCGGCGCGGAGTCCCGCCGCGCGCAGATCCGCATCGGCCTCGCGTACCTGAACGGCGGCCGCCCCGCGCAGGCCGCGGACTACTTCGAGGGGCTCGCCGACGCGAGCCGCGACGCCTCCCTCCGGCTGCGGGCGGGCTTCGAGGCGGCGGTCGCCCGCTACCGCCAGGGCGAGAACGCCGTCGCCGCCGCCGCGTTCGAGCGCGTCCTCGCGCCGGCGCCGCTGAAGGCGCCCGCCCTGATCCGCTCCCGCGCCGCCTACCTGCTCGGCTGGGCGTACCTGCTCGGCCGGCAGCCCGCCCGCGCCGCGGCGGCGTTCCGCGCCCTCGCGCAGGACCCGCTCTTCGGCGCCGAGGCCCGTCGGCTCGAGGGCGAGGCCGCGCGCGCGGACCGGTTGCCGCACCGGAGCCCCGTCGTCGCGGGGCTGCTCTCCGCGGCCGTGCCGGGCGCGGGCTACTTCTACCTCGGGCAGCCCGGGATCGCCCTCGCCGCGGCCGCCTGGAACGGCCTGTTCGGGTTCGGGGTCTACGACGCCGCCCGCCACCAGATCTGGGGCCTGACCGCCGTCGTCGCGGTCTTCACCGCCATGTGGTACGGCGGCGCGATCTTCGGCAGCGTCTCGGGCGCCCACAAGTTCAACCGCGACGCCTGGTCGAACTACGTCGACGACCTCAAGTCCCGCTACGACTGGACGGGTGAGGAAGCCCCCGCCGAACCCTGACATTTCGATCAGGGCCGACCCATGATCCCGCGCCCGGGTTCCTGCCGGATCGGCAGGTTGCACGGCGGGCAAAGTGGCACTCGCCTTGCTCTTTGCCTAGAATATGAAGCCGATGCGGCCATCCCTGTGGACCCTCTGCCTCGCCTCCGCGGGCGTCGTGCTGCTGTCCGGGTTCGACGGCGGCTGCGGCGCCGCGGCGAGCCCCGCCGTGATGGGTCTGCAGGGACCTTCGGGCGGTTCCGGCGCGACCAACGGGTCGCTGCGCTGGATCGGCCTCGATTCCCGACCCCTCGCGGTCGGCAGCCAGATCACCGTCAGCTTCGAGACCGCCGCCGGCGCCGCCTGTTGCTCCGCGGGCTACACGGCCACGAGCAGCGACCCCGCCGTCCTCGCGGTGACCGACCAGGGCAACCAGACCCTCGGCGTGCGCGCCGTCGCGGCCGGGCAGGCCGAGATCGAGGTCATGGCTCCGGGCAGCGGCGTGCCCGCCGGAACCGTCGCGGTCACCACCGCGGAGGCCACCTCCGTCACCTTCGGCGATCCGAGCCACCTCGCCGCCGGCCTCCAGGGCGAGACCGACCTGCCGCCGAGCTTCGCCCTGCTCCGCACCGGCTCGGAGATCCTACAGGCCGTCGTCACCGACGCCGCCGGCGACACGCTCGCCTCCGAGGGCCTCGCGACCGGCCACGGCACCGGTGCCATCTCCGTCGTGCCCGAGGAGCCGGACCAGTTCTACCTGACCGCGCTCCCCGCGAGCGGGGACGCCGGCGGCACCTTCGTGGGCGGCCTCGCGTCGGGCCAGGGCGGCGTCACCTTCCAGATCGCGCTCGTCGGCGCCGCCGTCCGGGCCAAGCTCGACCGGCGGACCGCGCCCGACGGCAGCGTCTTCGTGCTCGCCCGCGCGCTGACGGAGGACGGGACCGAGGTCCTCGGCGTGCCCACCTGGAGCTTCTCGATCGACGGCCCGGGCACCGTACTCTCGCTCGCCGACGCCGCCGCCGAACTGTTCTTCCCCGCGGGAACCGCGAGCGGGGCGACCACCCTCACCGCGACGTCGGGCAACCTGAGCGCCCAGATCACCGTACCCTAGCGTTGGCGGGGCGCCCCCGATGGGGTACAAGCCTTCCCATGACTGCGGCCTTCGGGGGCCTCTGGGCCGTCCTCTCGCTCTCGGCAGCCGCGCCCGCCGCGCCCGCAGACGCCGCCGCCCCGACCGCCTGGGCCGCCTGCCCGGAGCGGTCCGAGGGCGGGAGCAAGCCCGGCCGCTGGATGCTCGGGCGGTTCGACCACGGCGTCGCCGTCTTCGAGGCGGGGGTCGGAAACGATACGCGCCTCGCGCGGCTCTGGAGCCACGCCGCCGCGGGCGGGACCGC
>DAIDIT010000099.1 GCA_027451705.1 Pseudomonadota bacterium | reverse complement strand
ATCGGGGGGAGCGAAGCGTCGATCGGCGTGAGCAGGGCATCGTTTGGGTCCAGCGAGGCGGCCCCGGTGGAAAGCGCAGGCATGACGGATGCTTGCGAGCCGTCACCAGCGCGTCTCGGCGGCCGGCGCGGTGCCACCGGCACGGGTGGGTGAGCGCGGCCGGGGGGCCGCGGCGGGAGGGTGGACGGCTGGCTAACGCAGCGCGTAGAGCTGGCCGTCGTCGGCGACGAAGAAGACCGTGCCGTCGGGGCCGATGGCGGGCGACGACGAGATGCGCCCCTGGGCTTTGAAGGTGAAGCGCTTCGATCCGTCCGGGTTCACCGCGTAGAAGGTGCCGTCCGCGGTGCCGAAGAAGATCGTCCCGTCGCCGCCGATGGCCGGCGCCGAGTCGACGTCCGAGGTCGTCGCGAACGTCCACTTCTTGCTGCCCGTCTTGCCGTCGAGCGCGTACAGCCCGTCGACATTGCCCACGTAGACGGTGCCGTCGCTCGCCTGCCCCTGGAGGTTCGCAACCGCCGGCGCCGAGTTGCCGACGTCCGAGCTGAAGATGCCCTGCTCGGTGAACGCGCTGAACGATCCAGGAGTCGCGCCGGACGGCAGCGGCGTGTCCCACTTGACCGACCCGTTCGCGGGGTCCATCGCCACCACCTCGGTCTGGCCGCTGCTGCCGGTCTGCGTCCCGGCCTCGACCATCAGCCAGCCGGTGTGGTTCGCGTCGAAGGCGAGGTCCGAGTTGGTGAAGCCGGTGATCCCGCCGCCGGCCGAGTTCCCGATGGTTGCGCCGCTCGACGGCCAGGCCGGCATGATCTGGAAGCCCGACGCCGGCGAGGTCACCCCGAAGCAGATGTTGAGGCAGCACCAGTAGCTGTTGTCCTGGCCGTCGAGCGCCACCGCCACCCGCTCGCCCATCCACGGCAGGATGACGTGGGAGGTCTCGCTGAACGCCCCGCCCGATCCGGGCGTGTAGACCACCGTCTGGCCGAAGTCGTCGCCGTCGAAGAGCAGCCCGTCCTGCCCGATGCTCGGGTTCACGTCGAACCCGTCCGCGGTGTCGCACTGCCCGCTCGAGGGGTCGGTGCGGCAGTCGGTGGGAGGCGCGACCTGCGCGAGGATCTTCCCGGTCGCCGCGTCGATGTGGAAGATGTTGCCCCCGTTGCTGTTCAGTCCGCCGGCGCCGTCGCAGCCGGTCTCGATGTAGATCGTGTTGTCCGCCGCGATGATCGGCGTCGCCGGGTGCTCGTCCGGGTTCGGCGGCAGCAGCGTCGTGGCCCACAGCTCGTTGCCGCCCGGGTCGATGCCGTAGAATGTCCCGTCCATCCCGAGCTGGTAGACGTTGCCCGAGCCGTCGACGACCGGCGAGTTCATGTAGGTCGGGTTCGGGTCGACCGAACCGAGCACCCCGCCCGCGCTCTGGGGCACGCCGACGCGGAACTGCCAGATCACCGTCCCGTTGTTGGCCGACGTGTCGGCCTGGCTCTGCCCCTGGTCGGTGTTGTCGGCGTGCCACTTCGGCCAGCCGTCGGCGTAGGGTCCGCTCCCCTTGACGAATGCCGAGAGCGGGATGGTGGCGTTCGGCCGGTTCGTGTCGTTGCTCTGGAAGGTGACCGTCCCGCGGTGGAACAGGGGCGGGCTGGAGCTCTGGATGTCGCACGCGACCGTGATCGCCGCGCTCACCGTCTGGCCCGGGGCGACCGTCAGCGTGGTCTGCGTGCTGACCAGGGTGAAGGCCGCGTCCGTGCCGGCGCCGATGGCGATGCCGGAGACGTTGCAGGCCTGCTGGCCCGCGTTCGTCAGCGTCACCGACTTCTGCACCGAGCTGCCGATCGTCGGGTTGCCGAAGTTGAGGGACGGCGGCTGGATCTGGAGGCTGCACGGGTTGAGGGTCCCGTTGCCGACCAGCGGGTCGGACGCGCTCTCGGGTTTCACCTGCGCGGGGTTGCCCTGATCGTCCAGCGGCTGGGAGATCGCGGTCAGGTTGTCCTGGTCGTTGCTGCCCCCGCTCGAGACGTACGTCACCGTCACCTGGGTCGAGTCCAGCGGCTTGAGCGTCATCGGCAGCGCCGGCCCGTTGCCCAGGGCGAAGAGCGAAGGCTTGGCCGTCGAGAGGCTCGTGAGCGACACCTGGGCGAGTCCGGTGTTCGTGATTGTCACCGTCTGCGCCTCGCTGCTGCCGCCGGGCACGTTGAAGTACTGCACCGGGTCGGGGTCGAAGACGAGCTGCCCGTCCACGCCCACGCCCTGGAGCGAGAGCGACTGGGGGTTGCAGGTCGCGCAGTCGAGGTACGGGATCAGCGCGGCCGCCGGCCCCTGGACCGCCGGGGTGAACGTCACTTGAAGGGTGAACGACTGGTTCGGCGCGAGCGCGCCGGGCGTCCCCGTCCAGGCGAAGTCGGACGCCTGGGTGCCGATGACCGGCTGGACCTGGATCGGGTCCGAGGTGTCGGTGCCCTTGTTGGTGAAGGTGACGCTCATCGTCGACGAGGTGCCGACCTGCACGTTGCCGAAGTCGAGCGCGGCCGGGTCGACGACGATCGTCACGTTGGTCGCGTTGCCGCGCAGCGGGATGTCGTACTCGGGCGTCGCGTTGCTGTTCGATTTGACGGCGATGGTCGCCGTCTGCTCGCCGCCCCGGTTCGGCTGGAACTCGACGTAGACGACCGCGGACGAACCGGGCTGGAGCGTCGCTCCGAACGGCGCGTGCGCGTTGGTCAGCTCGGCGAAGCTGAACTCGGGGGTCCCGCTCTGGCCCTGGACGATGGCGACGCTCGAGATGTCCATCGCGAGCGACCCGGTGTTGGCGAGCTTGACCGGCAGGACCTTGGTCCCGCCCACCGGCACGCTGCCGAAGTCGACCGGCGGGGGGGTCCACGCCGCGGACGAGCTGGTCTGCCACGTGGCAACGGGCGTCGCGTCCGTCCCGACGAAGGACCCCTGGCCCTTGCGCTGGCAGCAGCCCGAGCAGCCGGAGGCGGCGGTGGTGAACGAGACGAGGGCGACCCAGGGTGCGGTGCGCATCGACGACAGACCTCCGGTGTGGGCTGCTGCTCGGGCGCAAGACGCTGCCACAAGCGGCCCCTGCCCGCAAGGAAGCGGTTCGGACGAAAGGTGGGAGATTGTGCGACCGCGCGGCGCCGGCCGTCCAGAGGGCGGTCGGCATCGCCTCAGCGGCGGCGGCGTGGGGCGCGTCGTTTCTGGACGCCGGTCGGGACCGCGGCCGGGTGCGGCAGCGCGCGCGTCAGGCCGAGGTCGCGGTCGCGCAGGAGCTGGATCTGGTCGCGCAGCCGCGCCGCCTCCTCGAAGTCCAGGAGCTCCGCGGCCGCGAGCATCTTCTTGCGCAGCCCCTCGATCGCCTTCTCGAGCGCCTCGCCGTGAAACGCCTCGCCGGCCTCCGCGGCCAGCGGCACCTCGACGTAGTCGGCCATCGCCGGCCCCCAGAGCGCCGTCGCCTCGAGGATGCCCTTCTGGATGCTGCGCGGCGTGATGCCGTGCGCCCGGTTGTACTCGGCCTGGACGCGCCGCCGCCGCTCGGTCTCGGCGAGGGCCCTCCGCATCGACTCGGTCATCGTGTCCGCGTACATCAGGACCCGGCCGTTCACGTTGCGCGCCGCGCGGCCGATGGTCTGGATGAGCGACACGCTCGAACGCAGGAAGCCCTCCTTGTCGGCGTCGAGGATGGCGACCAGCGAGACCTCGGGGAGGTCGAGCCCCTCGCGGAGCAGGTTGATCCCCACCAGCACGTCGAAGGCCCCGCGCCGCAGGTCGCGGACGATCTCCGCGCGCTCGAGCGTGTCGATGTCCGAGTGGAGGTAGCGGACCCGCACGCCGACGTCCGCGTAGTGCTCGGTCAGGTCCTCCGCCATCCGCTTCGTGAGCGTCGTCACCAGCACCCGCTCGCCGACCTTGGCGCGCGCGCGGATCTCCCCGAGCAGGTCGTCGACCTGCGAGAGCACCGGCCGCACCTCGACCTCGGGATCGACGAGCCCGGTCGGCCGGATGATCTGCTCCACCACGACGCCCTGGGTCTTCTGGAGCTCGTAGTCCGAAGGCGTCGCCGAAACGTAGATCGCCTGCTTCACCAGCCGCTCGAACTCCGCGAACTGGAGCGGCCGGTTGTCGAGCGCGGAGGGAAGCCGGAAGCCGTACTCGACGAGCGTCTCCTTGCGGCTTCTGTCGCCGCGGTACATCGCCCCGATCTGCGGCACCGTCTGGTGGCTCTCGTCGATCACGAGCAGCCAGTCCTCCGGGAAGTAGTCGAGCAGGCAGGGCGGCGGGTCCCCCGGCTTGCGGCGCGAGAGGTGGCGCGAGTAGTTCTCGATGCCGGGGCAGAAGCCCATCTGCTCGATCTGCTCGAGGTCGAAGAGCGTCCGCTGCTCGAGCCGCTGCGCCTCGAGCAGCCGCCCCGTCCCGCGCAGCTCGGCCAGCCGCTCGCGCAGCTCGTCGCGGATCGAGGTCATCGCGAGCTGGCGGACCTCGGGGCTCGTCACGTAGTGGCTCGACGGGAAGACTCCCGCCTTGTCGATCTGCGCGAGCACGAGGCCGCGGAGCGGGTCGACCTCGTGGATCGTCTCGATCGTGTCGCCGAAGTAGCCGAGCCGGAACGCCCGCGCCTCCTCGTAGGGAGGGAAGATCTCGACCGTGTCGCCGCGCACGCGGAACGTCCCGCGGTGGAAGTCGTAGTCGTTCCGCTCGTACTGGAGGTTCACGAGGTCGCGGAGCAGCTCGTCGCGCGGGTAGTCCTGCCCCGCCGCCACGCGGACGACCAGCCCGTGGTACGCCTCCGCGGTGCCGAGGCCGTAGATGCACGAGACCGAGGCGACGATGATCACGTCGTCGCGCGTCATCAGCGAGTGCGTCGCCGCGTGGCGCATCCGGTCGATCTCGTCGTTGATGGTCGAGTCCTTCTCGATGTACGTGTCGGTCGAGGGGACGTAGGCCTCGGGCTGGTAGTAGTCGTAGTAGCTGACGAAGTACTCGACCGCGTTCTTCGGGAAGAAGCCCTTGAGCTCCCCGTAGAGCTGCGCCGCGAGCGTCTTGTTGTGCGCGATGATCAGCGTCGGCCTCTTCGCCGCCGCGATGACGTTCGCGACCGTGAAGGTCTTGCCGGAGCCCGTGACGCCGAGCAGCACCTGCGCCTTCTCGCCCGCCCGCACGCCGCGCGAGAGCGCCTCGATGGCGGCCGGCTGGTCGCCCGTGGGCCGGTAGTCCGATGCCAGCTCGAAGTCCACGCCCGGGACATAACACGCTCAGCCCGCGATCGCCTCGGCACGGACTCGGCGCGCGAGCTTGCGCGCGAAGTCGATCGTCCGCCGCTCCAGTTCGGGCCCCGCGCCCGGGGGGCGCGGAAGGCGGACCGGCCCCGACCGGAAGAAGTTCTCGTAGCGCCGCCGGCCGTCGCGGCCGAAGATCGTGACCGCGGCGTAGAAGCGGAGCGAGGTCGAGACGACCCAACGATCCGGGCCGGTGCGCGCGGTCCCTCCCGGCTCGAACACCGGGACGACGGCGGCCATCAGGAAGCCGTCCGCGTCGAGGCGGCGCGCGAGCGGAGCGGGCGCCGGCTCGCCGTGCGCCGGCCGCAACCCGCCGAGGTGGAAGAGCGGCAGGGACGCGATCAACGCGGCTGGACGCCAGCTCGCGCCTCCGCCGCCGTCGCGCGGCGCGAGCCAGAGAAAGTCTCCGCTCTCGAGGGGAAGCGCCTGCTGGCCGGCGGCGGGAGGCCAGCCCGGGCCGTCCGAGAACCAGGCGAGGGCGGCGGCGTTCCCGGCCGCCGCACGGACCGCGCCGTCGGGGACGAGCTCCGGACCGGCGGCCGCGGCGAACGCCGTGCGGAAGGCCGCGTACACGCGCGCGGCGTCGTCGAGCGCGACGGCGGGCTGGTGGGTGGCCGGCCCGAGCAGCTCCTCGCCGCGAAGGAGCCACGCGAACGGAACGCCGGCCGACTCGAGCGCGTCGTGCTCCGCCTCGGGGCTCACCCGGTTCTGCGGCGGACTGACGTGGAAGAGCACGACGGCGAGGCGCGCGCCCCTCGGGTAGGCGTCGCCGATCGGCCCGGGGCTGAAGCAGAGGCAGCCGCCCGCGCCGCACGCCAGCGCCGCGACGAGCCCGCTAGTCGATCGCCTCATACACGCGCCCGAACCGCAAGGAGAAGGTCGCGAGGATCGCGACGGCCCCGTAGGGCGCCCACTCGACGAGCGCGCCGATCGCGGCACTCCGGTAGTTGAACGCGCGATCGACGCCGGCCCGCACGAAGTACGTCCAGGCGCCGTTCCCGATGCCGCCGGTCGTCTGCCCGAACGAGGCCTCCAACGGAGTCCCGCTCGCGCGCATCTTCGCCGCCTCGGCCGCGTACCCCGGCGCGACGCCGGCGAAGAGGTCCCACGACAATCCGAGCCGGACGCGCAGGTCGACGGGAAGGTCGACGAGCAGCAGCGGGCCGAACTCCCAGCCGGGCTGGATCTGGAACGTCAACTCCGGCGACGACGGAAAGACCGTCGGAGGCCCCTGCTCGATTCTGCCGAGCGTGAGCTGGCCGTCGACCAGGATCTGGAGGCTCAGCCACGGCGTGATCCCGACGTCGGCGCCGAGCGCGAGGCCCGCGCCGCCGAAGCCGTTCGCCGGTACCGACATCGGCAACCGCATCGACTTCCAGAGGTTGCCGCAGGCCCGCGTGCAGATGCCGGTCCAGTTCGAGAACGGGCCGAGGAGCGTCCCGCCGCCCAGCTCGAAGCTCGTGACGAACTCGGCAGGAGCCGCCGGCGGGGTGAACGCGGAGGCCGTCGAAGCGGGCGCGCCCGCCGCGAGGACCAGCATCCCCGCGAGCGCCGCCGCCCGAGTGGCACCGCCAACCGAAGACGCGCCGTCCATGGCAGTTGCAGGAACCGCGGTGCACTGCGGCTCCCGGAAGTCTACACCGAAACGGGGCATGCGGGACTTCCGGAAAGCAGGGTCGGAAACGTTTGACACCCAGTGCCGCGCGGTGCATGGTCGCGCCTTCTCCAAGCCCAGGGACGATTCCATGCGCAATTCGCTGCCGCTCGCGGCCGCCTTCGCGCTCACCGCGTGCGCGCATCACCTGGCGGTGGTGCCGGCGGCCTTTGCACCCGCGCCCCGCAAGATAGCCGTGCTGGACTACGAGACCGGGCTGATCGCCAACGGCGATGGCTTCGGCAACTTGGGGCCCGTGCGGGAGCCGGCCCGAGGTCTCGCCGCCCTCGAGGCGTCGCTGGTCAGGTCACGGCTGTTCCTCGTGGCCAACGAGCGGGCCGTCTTCACGCACCCGGCGTACGTCGCCCTGCCCCTGCGAGCGGACGAAGCCGGCAACTTTCCACCCCTCGCGCGGCCCATCGACTTCGCCCACGCCGCCACGCCCGCGCTCGCCCTGGCGCTCGGCGCCGACCTGCTGCTTTCGGTCCGCCACGACATCGTCGTGCACCAACCGTACGGTCAGCCGGCGCTCGAGGTTGGGCCTGTGAGCCAGGAGGTCGTCAGCGTCGACACCCGGATCGAGGCGTGCGGCTCCGACGGGGCGGTCGTCTGGTCCGACAGGTTCTCGACCAACTCCGACAGATTCTGGACCATGATTCCACCCTTCGGAGGGGTCGCCAACGACGCGACGCAGGAGCAAGTCGCCCAGGCGCTCGAGCGCGCCGACGGCGAGGCAGTGGGCCGTCTGATCGTCGCGCTCGACAAGAAGTAGTCGGGGCGCATCCAGCCTGTTCGGAGGCGCCGCGGGAGACTAGGCTGACGGCCCATGACCCTCGCCCCCTCGCTCTGCGACTTCGCCGTCGAGCTGCACCAGGTCGACCTCGGCCGCGAGGCCATGCTTCGCCTCAAGACGGCGCGCCATCCGTCCGAGACGTTCGCGCGGGTCTGGCTGCGGATCCTCGCCCACTGCCTCTGGTACTCCGAGCGGCTGGCCTTCGGGCCGGGGCTCTCGGATCCCGATTCGCCCGACCTCGTCGAGACCGACCTGACCGGGCAGGTCGTCCACTGGATCCGCGTGGGCCGCGCCGATCCCCGCAAGATCCAGCGCGCCGCCGACCGCAACGGCCGCGTCTCGGTCCTCTTCGAGTCGCCGGCGCGGCTCGAAGACTTCGTCGCGGCGGCGCGCGCCGACGGGGTCGCGCGTCTCGAGCGCGTGGAGCTCGCGGCCGTGGAGCCGGAGCTGCTCGACGCGCTCGCGGCGGCGGAGGAGCGGCGCGCCCAGGTGACCGTCACGGTCGTCGGAGACCACTTCTACGTGCAGAAGGACGGAACGAGCCTCGACTGCGCGATCGCGCGCGCCCAGGCGTGATCGCTCCGCCGGGGACGGGCCCGAGACCGTGCGCGGAGCGCGCCGGCGCCGCTCCTTCCGTGTCCGGCGCACCCGCGCGTCTTCCCCCTGCGCCCGAGTTCCCGTAGTGTCTCCGGCATGAAGCCCCATCCGGTGCCCACCGCCGACGCGATCATCGAGCTGCCCGACGGGCGCCTCGTGCTCGTGCGGCGCAAGTACCCTCCCCTCGGCTGGGCGCTGCCGGGGGTGCACGTCGAGACCGGCGAGACGGTCGGCGAGGCGGCGGTGCGCGAGGCGCGCGAGGAGACGGGGCTCGCGATCCGGCTCGTCGAGCAGCTCTTCACCTACTCGGACCCGCGCCGCGACCCGCGCCGGCACACGATGACGACGGTCTACTGGGCGCGCGCCGAGGGCGAGCCGGTCGGCGGCGACGACGCCGCGGAGGCCCGCGCGTTCGCGCCCGATGCCCTGCCCGCGCCGCTCTGCTTCGACCACGCGGAGGTCCTCGCCGACTTCCTGCGGTACCGCCGGACGGGCGAGCGGCGGAAGCTCTGATCTACGACTTCCGAGAATGCCCAGGCGGTGCGAAGATTCCTGCGACGATCGACGAAGGCGAGAGGTGATGGACGGCAGGTCGACGGCGGCGCCAACGGCGCCGACGGAGATCTGCCCGGCGGGGGGAGCTGGGCTCCCCGGCTGGAGGACTGCCGGTAGGCAGTCCGGACGTTGTAGCGCGGCCAGGATCTGCGCCGCGCTTTGGTTGCGGCCTTCGGAGGCCGCGCCACGCGGCCGGATCGCCGCCCGTCAGTGCTCGACCGCGAAGCGCGCCTGCATCGCGAACGGCGCGCCGTGCTGCGGGGTCGCCTGGAAGCGGAGCGTCAGCATCTGCGCCTTCCAGGCGGGCTGGAAGTAGAGGAAGCCCTGGACGCGCGCGCCGGCGGGGAGCGGACCGGGGCGCAAGCCGAGCGCGAGGATTTCGTGGACGCCGCGGTAGGCGACGAAGTCGTCCGGGTACGGGCCCCACTCCCACGCCCAGGGCCAGCCCCACGGCCCCGACCAGCTGCCCCAGGCCCCGGCGAGACCGTAGCCCGGCCGCATCATCGGGCCCGGCGGCGGCTCCGGTGGGGTGGGCGCGCCCTGCGGAGGATCCGGCCGGCCGGACTGCCCTTCCCCTCCCCCGGCGACCGCGGGCCCGGTCGCGTCGGCCGACGAATAGAGGATCCGCACGACCTCGGCGGGCGGGATCGGCGCGTAGACGCGGCCGGACTGGTCGACGAGGCCGAAGTCGGCGTAGCGGACGTCCAGCGAGAGCGGGCCGTCGTCGACGACGAAGAGGAAGAGCGGCGTGGCGACCTGCGTGAGGTCCTCGTCGAACCGCCAGGCGTTGGCGGTGGCGACGACGGTGATGCCGTCCTTCTGCATCACGGCCGAGGACGCGCTCCGGCCCCGCGCGTTCCCGATCGGGACGAGCCTGGCCGGCGCGCAGGCCACGAGCGCCGCGAAGGAGACGGCGAGCGAACGCCGCGACATGGGCGGAAGCTATGCATCGCGCCGCGGCAGGGTTGCCGCGCTGCCGGTGGGTGCGTAGCTTGCCCTCGTCATGGCGCACGAAACCGAGATCCCGAACGGTGCGGGCGAGATGGTCGAGCGGATCCTTCCAATCGACCTCGACGACGTCCGCGAGCGGCTGGACCAGGCGAACCGGCGCGTCGTCGCGTTCGTCCGGGCACATCCGGCGGGCTGCGTGATCGGCGCGCTCGCGTTCGGCTTCGCCGTGGGGCGGCTCGCCTCGCGGCGCTGGTAGAGGAGGGACCGATGGAGACCGTGCAGGACGGCCAGGATGCGGTCGTTCGCGTCCGCAAGCTCGCGGACGACGCGCGGACGGTGGCGTCGGAGGCGGGGGCGATCGCGTCGCAGCTCGGCGAGGCGGGGAAGGCCCAGGTGGAGGCGCACCCGTACGGCGTACTCCTCGGCGCGGCGTTCGTCGGCTACGTTCTCGGCGGCGGCCTGGCGGCGCCGCTGACGGGGCAGCTCCTGCGCGTC
>DAIDIT010000098.1 GCA_027451705.1 Pseudomonadota bacterium | reverse complement strand
CGATTGCCGTCGCGCTCGCGGGCGCGGCGGGATGGACGATCCTCCACGGCCGGAGTGCCCCGGAGGAGCGCGTCGCCCTCGCGCCGGCGAAGGAAGCGGCCCCGGAGCTTCCGGCGCCGCCGAAGCCCCTCCTCGCGACCGCGCCGAAGCGCGAGCCGCCCCCCACCCCTGCACCCGGCGAACCTCGGCCTCCGTCCGCGGCCGACGCCTCGGCACACCACCGCCAGCGGGGGAGGGAGTCCAAGGCCTCACCGCCGCCCTCGACCGCGATCCCGACCGCCTTTCCCCCTCCCCCGCTTGCGGGGGAGGGAAGGGTTGGGGCTGCACCCGCGGCCCCCGCGTCCCTCCCGCCCGGCCGGCTTCGCCTCACCACCGAGCCGTGGGCGCAGGTGTTCGTCGACGGGCGCGACGTCGGCTACACCCCGACCGTCCGCGAGATCGACCTCGCTCCGGGCCCTCACACGCTTCGGCTCGTGAACCCCTACTACCGGCCGCGGGAGGAGCGAGTCACCGTCGCTTCCGGACAGGCGCTGGCGCTCGACTATGCGCTCGAGCCGAACACGAACGCGGCGGGAGCACCGTGACTCTCCTCCTCGCACTCGCCCTCTCCGCCGCGCCTCCGCCCGCGCTCGCCCAGGCGGAGGCGGCCTACCGTGCAGGGCAGCTCGACCGCTGCCAGACCCTGCTCGACGGCCTCCTGCTCCCGGGAGGCACGGTCGCACCCGACGACCTCGGCCACGCGCTGGTCCTGCGGGCGGCCGTGGCGTTCGCCCGCGGCAACGCGCCGGCGGCACGCGAGGACCTCGTCCGGGCGCACGGAGGCGCGTCCCCGGTGTCGCTCTCCGCCGCCCTGTTCCCGCCGGACTTCCGCGACTTCGATCTCCGCGTCCGCCGCGAGGAGGCCGATCGCATCGCGCGGCTGCGCGCGCGAACCGAGGCCGCCGGCCCTCCCGCAGGGCCGCCCAGACGGGCCGAGGCGCCCCAACCCGCCCTCGCGCTGGCCGCGCCGCCGCCCGCCGACAGCGCGCTCTGGGCGCTCGCGCCGCTCGGGGTGCCGCAGCGGCGGCGCGGCGCGGCCGCATGGGGCGACGTGCTCGCCGCGACTCAACTCGGCGCCCTCGCCGTCGGCCTCGGCAGCCTCGCCGCCGACCTCGCGATGCGAAACGGCCAGGGGCTCTACACGCCCGCGCAGGCGCCGCTGGCCCGCGGCCTGAACGTGAGCTACCTCGCCGGCTGCTACGGGGCCCTCGCCCTCTACGCCGTTGGCATCGTCGACGCACTGGCCTTCGGCCACGGTCCGGCGGACCGCTGAGGCGTGGCGCTACCGGGCGTCGCGCCCGGTGTTCCAGGCCACCCAGTCGTCCCCGGCCTCGTCCGAGGCGGTGAACGGCCGCGGCTCGCCCAGCTCGCCGCTCGCCGAGACCTTCAGCTCCATCATCTTGGCGAGCAGCTTCTCGTAGGAGCGCCGGTCGACCTCCTGCGGCCCCGGGACCTCGTGGCGCTCGCGCGCGGGCGCGTGCGCCTCCGTCGGCAGCCGATTCGCGGACGCGATGGCCACGGCGCCGGCGTAGACCCGCACGAGCACGGAGCGGTCGTGGTGCGCGTCGACGCGGAAGGTCGTCCCGCGCACGCCCGCGACGGCGTTCTCGGTCTCGACGTCGAAGCGGCTCCGGCCCCCGAGCACCGACGCGACCTTCGCCCAGAGCTGGCCGAAGAGGAGCTTCGCCGTGAAACGCTCGTTCCGGCCCCAAGAAGCCTGCTTCACGACGAAGCGCGACCCGGGGCCGAGCCGAACGATGCTCCGATCGAAGAGGGTCAGCTCGAGCCGGCTCGCGGGCCCGGTCGAGACCTCGTCGCCGGGCAGCACCACCGAATCGACCTTGGCCGCGACCGTCCGGCCGGCGTGCCGGATCTCCGCCGGCCCCGCGACGAACGTCACCTTGCCCGTGAGCGGCCTGATCCCGGCGCCGCGCTCGCCCGCGGAGGCGGGCACGGCGGCGAGCAACGCGAAGATCCCGAGCCAGCGTATCGTCCTCATTCGGCGCCTCCTCCCGCTACGGGTTCGCGGCGCGCCGCAGCGGCGGCAGGACCGCGTCGAGAGTCTGCCGCCCGCCGTCCGCGGAGACGGTCACGTCGATCGCGACCGGCGCGAAACCGGCGTGCGCGAGCGTGATCTGGTGGCGGCCCGGCGCGAGGGCGAGCAGCCGCTTGCGGCCGTCGTAGTCGGAAGCGAACCCGCGCGGTACGCCGTCCACGTCGAGTTCCGCGTCCGGCGGCGCGCAGCGCACGAGCGTGTTGCCCGAGGGCGCGGACACCAGCGCCGCGAAGACCGGGTCGTCCCCGCCGCCGCGGATCCGCACCCGCGGGGCGGCCGCGGCGTGGCCGCAGGCGAGCGTGGAGGCGGAGAGCAGAAGCGCGGCGCCGCGCGCGAGGTCAGCGGGCGAGTTGGATGTCCAGCTCATTCGCGCTCACGTGGCGGACGTTGATCGCCATCCCCTTGACGTTCTTGCCGTCGAGCTGGTCCGCGAGCATCTGGGGGTTGCCCAGCACGTCGAGCTGGAGCGCCGCCTCGCCGGAGTCGTAGCTCTGCTCGTGCACGGCGCGGACGCCGCGGACGGCCGACCCGAGGACGCCCTCGAAACTCTTGAGCACGCGCCGGTTCGGCAGCCCGGTCACCTTCATGGTGATGCTGGCGGTGCCGTTCAGGTCGGCGCCCCAGCGCGCGAGGATCTCCTGCTGCATCTGCAGGGCGGCCCTCTTCGCGGCCATGCGGAGCGCCTTGACGCCGGCGTTCTCCGCGCTCGCGTCCAGCGTCGTGATGTCGCCCACCGTCATGTTGACCGTGTCGACGATCGCGCCGTTGTCGCAGTTGACCGCGCGCAGCGAGAGGTTCGCGTGCGCGGCGAACATCCCGGGCGCCATCTCGCTCTGCCCCGGGCTCTGCGCGACCACGGTGCCGACGATGGCGAGGTCCGCCGAGGCCAGCTTGCCGAACTGGATGGCGTCCGCGTTCGACAGGTCGGTCGTGACCGGCCGGTCGACCTTGAGCTTGCCCTCGAGCGCGTCGTGGTCGACGAAGTTCCAGCCGTACTTCTGGAGGGCCGCGATGAAGCCGTTCTCGAACGTCCCGAGGTCCATCGAGACGAGCGGCCCCTGCGCCTTCTTCTGGCCCCGCGACCACCACGCGAACGGCTCGGTGGCGCCGCCGTTCTGCTCGGCGATGAGCAGCACGGTCCGCGGCTTGTCCTTGCGATCCAGGATGGCGCGGACCGCCTCGAGGTCCTCGTCCAGCTTGGCCGTGCCGACCGACGCCCGGATCTTCACGGTCGCCGTGCCGTCCTCGACCTTCTTGTCGAGCAGCTCGTACTTCTTCACGTAGCCGGCGCTGTGGGCGTAGATGCGGTCGCTCACGAGGATGTTGCCCGCGGTCAGGGTGTCGCTCGAGACCAGCGTCCCCGCGACCTGCGCGACCGCGTCGCGAAGCGCTGCCTCCTTGGCCTGCTCGAGGGCCGCGCCTTCGTCGCCGCCCACGACCGCGGCCTCGCCGGTGACCTCGACCTCCTGCACGGCCGGGGGGGCGTCCGCGGCGAAGAGCGCGGCGGCGAGCGCGATCGGGATTTGCAAGGTCATGCGGGCGATCCTTTCGTTCGGGGCGGCGTCCGTCAGTCGATGACGATGATGACCTTCCCCTCGGCGAGGAAGCCGAGGTTCGCGTGGGGATCGGTCAGCTTCTTCGCGTCGGCGTCGGAGATGATCACGTCCGCGCCGCGCGCGGCGATGGCCTTGACGGTGAGCGGCCGCGGCCCGACGCGCGCGCTCTGCTCGGCGGCGGCCGCGTCGCGCAGGTAGCCCGCGATGCCGTTCTGCCGAAGCGCCGCCGTCTGCACGAAACCGGGGCCGTAGACGACCTTCCCCGAGGCGTCGAGGATCCGGGGCGCGAGCGCGGGGACGACCGGGAGCCCCTTCGCCACGATCACCAGCCCGGAGCCGACGTCCGCGCCGCTGGCGGCGACCGCCTCCGCGGGGTCCCGGCAGGCCGGCACGAGCAGCGTCGAGAGCTTGCCGTCGAGCGGCATCTGGACGGTCAGCTCGACCCCGCCGTCCGAGAAGTAGTGGGGCGCGAGCACCGTGAACTGCCGGAGCACGCCCTCGACCGACGCGGCGAGCGAGGCGTCCGCGTCCATCAGCGCGCCCGCGGTGCGGCCCCCGGAGACCTTCACGCCCTTGAGCGTCTCGAGCAGGTTCCGAAAGGCGTCGAGCCGCGCGGCGCGCTCGGCGCCGATGCGGGCCGCGGCGGGATTGGGGGCGCCGAGGTCCGGCGCCCCTTCGCCGGTCGCCGTGATCACCCGCTTCTCCCAGTCGATCGAAGCGGTCGGCGCCGCGGACGCGGCCGCCGCCACGCAGGCACAAGCGATGGTACCGGCCCCGAAGAAGAAGCGTCGCATGGTACGCCCTCGCTGTCGTCCGCGGCGCACCTCCGCCGCGGAAATACCGGGGGACTCTACACCGCGTGCCCCACCCCGGGCAAAGGGCCTGCTGTCGGCCGCGCGTGGAAGAGAACGGCGACCTCGGCATCCGCTGGGTGAGGCGCGACCTCGACCGCGACAGGCGCTCATGACGGCCCAGGAGCCGCCTCGCGTCGCCGCGTCCCCGGCTGCCCCGCCTTCCCGACCCGGGTCGCGGGCGGGCGAGGCCGAGGCACTGGGCCCGCACCGGCGGGGCCCATCGCGCCAGGCCACCTCGCCGCCCCGCTCGGGCCGGTCCGCGCTAGGATGGCGCGGTGCGCTCTCTCGCCCCCGCCTGCCTCCTCCTCGCCGCGTGCGGCGCCACGACCGCGCCGCTGATCGCGACGAACGACTTCCAGCTCTCGATCTCGGGGGGCGGGCTGCACCTCGCGCGGCCCGACGGGGGCGACATCCTCGACAGCGTCGCGAGCCCTTCCTCCGGCTTCGCGCCCGCGCTCTGGGCCGACCGGGGCGAGCAGGTCGTCGGCCAGCTCGGGCAGTTCGGCTTCATCGAGGGCGCGCAGCCGTGGACCTCCGCCTCGATCGCGGACGGCGGCAGCGGCAAGCCCGCCGGCGTCGGAGAGACGGTGACGCTCGCGCTGCAAGGCGGCGGCACCCTCGAGCTGACCGCCCAGGACGACGCCACGCTCGCCGCCGTCGTGACCCCGCCGCCCGGGGCGAAGGCCGACGAGACCGCGGTCGCCTTCGCCTGCACGCCCGACGATCACTTCCTCGGCTTCGGCGAGCAGACCAACGCCCTCGACCAGCGCGGCCAGGCCTTCGGCGCCTGGACGATGGAGGACGGGCTCGGCAAGAAGGCCGGCTCCGACCACACCGACCCGAACGTCTACGACCCGACCGGCAACACCAACGACAGCTACTTCCCGATGCCGAGCTTCCTCGACCCGCGCGGCTTCGGCCTGGTCGTCGACGACACGCGCTACGTCCAGTTCGACCTCTGCGCGGGCCGTGCCGACGCCTTTCGCGTCGGCGTCTGGGACGGGAAGCTCGCCTTCCACGTCGTCGTCGGGGGGACGCCCCGCGAGCTGGTCGAGCGGCTCACCGCGCTCACGAGCCGCGAGCCGCTCTCTCCGCCCTGGACCTACGGCGTCTGGGTGGACGCCATCGAAGGCGAGGCGCGCGTGAAGCAGGTCGAGACCGAGCTGCGCGCCGCGCACGTGCCGAGCTCCGTGATCTGGACCGAGGACTGGGCGGGCGAGCACTGCGGCGCCTCGGCGAACTGCTTCGACTGGACCCCGGACGAGACGCTCTACCCGGGCTTCTCCGCGCTCGCGGCCTCGCTGCACCAGGAGGGGTACAAGTGGCTCGGCTATTTCAACAGCTTCGTCGAGCAGGGCAGCCCGGAGTGGGAGCAGGGGCTCGACGGCGGCACGCTCGTCCAGTCGCCGGACGGCGGTCCCTACGTCTTCGCGGGCTCCTCGCTGACGCCCACGGGCCTCGTCGACCTCACGAACCCGAGAGCCACCGCCTGGATGGGGGCGGCGATGCGGGCCGTCGCCGGTGCCGGAATGGACGGCTGGATGGCCGATTTCGGCGAATGGCTGCCGTACGACGCGGTCATGGCGGACGGCACCACCGGCGCCGTGAGCCACAACCGCTTCCCGGTCCTCTGGGGGCAGCTCAACCGGAGCGCCCTCTCGCAGGCCTTTCCCGACGGCGACTACGTCTTCTTCAGCCGCAGCGGCTGGACCGGCATGGCCTCGAACATCCCGGCGATGTGGGCCGGCGACCAGAACACCGACTGGGGCGTCGACGACGGCTTGCCGAGCGTCTTGCCCATGGGGATGAACATGGGACTCCAGGGCGTGGCGGCCTGGGGCTCCGACATCGGCGGCTATTCCGCGATCTACGCGCCGCCGACCACCAAGGAGCTGTACCTGCGCTGGGCCGAGGTCGGCGCCTACTCGCCGGTCATGCGCACCCACCACGGCTACCAGGCCGACGCCGACTGGCGCTTCGACGAGGACGCCGAGACGCTCCAGATCTTCGGCCGCTACGCCCGCGAGCACCTCCAGCTCTTCCCCTACCTTTACACGCTGGCGCAGGGGACCGCGCAGGCCGGCGTGGGACCGATGCGTCCGGTCTGGTTCGACTTCCCGGGCGACCCGAAGGCGCTCTCGATCCTCGACGAATTCATGCTCGGCGACGGGCTCCTCGTCGCGCCCGTCGTCACCGAGGGGGCGACCTCGCGGACCCTCTACCTGCCCGCGGGCCACTGGATCGGCTGGAACACGCCGGACTCGCACGACGGTCCCGCGGAGATCACCGTGCCGGCGCCCATCGACACCTGCCCCGTGTACGCGCTCGCGGGGAGCGTGGTGCCGCGGCTGCCGCCGGACGTCGACACGCTCGCGACCGCGGCGGATCCCGCGGTGAAGACGCTCGCACAGGCGCAGGGCGAGCTGTGGGTGCGTGCCTTCCTCGGCGGCTCGCAGGAGTTCACCGCCTACGACGGGACGGTCCTCGACCTGGTCAGCGCCCCCGGCGCCACGCCGACTCCGCTCTCCGCGTGCAGCCCGCCGGGTCCGGCCTGCGG
The DNA here is from genome assembly GCA_027451705.1 of Pseudomonadota bacterium. Taxonomy (GTDB): domain Bacteria; phylum Myxococcota; class Myxococcia; order Myxococcales; family JAKAPL01; genus JAKAPL01. Next base: position 10,087 of record DAIDIT010000098.1, on the reverse strand, counting down.
GGGCGCCCTCCCCTCGTGCCGCACCGGCGCGGTCCCCTGCGGCGACGTCGCGGACGGCGAGCGCCAGGCGACCGTCCAGGTCGCGGGCGCGGACGTCGAGGTCGGGGCCGGCGGGAGCACGCTCGAGGTCCACTCCCCGCAGCCGCGCCGGGTCACCATCGAACTGCGCTACTGACGGTACCCAGTGATCGCCCTGCCGCGGAAGACGCGGTAGAGCCAGGTGAACTCGGCGGCGGCGAGGACGATGCCCGGGATCCACCAGCGCATGGCCCAGCCGAGGCTCGACGGCGTCGAGGCCGCGCCCGCGACCGTCAGCCCGAGCGCGGGGTCTCCGGCCGAAGGCAGGAGGTAGGGGTAGAGGCCGACCGCGGCGCTCGCGAACAGCCCCGCCAGGAAGGCGCACGAACCGGCGAAGGCCCACATGTCCGCCCCGCGCCGGACGAAGAAGAGCGCCGCGAGCCAGCCGCCGAGCGCGACCGCGAAGAAGATCGCGCCGAGCGGCCCGTGCCTAAAGCCGTCCAGGCTCGCGGGCCGGACGATCGCGGTCGCGGCCAGGGCCGCCGCGGTCAGCGGCCCGACGGCCAGCGCGAGGCCGAAGGCCAGCCGGCGCGCGCGGCTCCGCAGCCCGCCCTCGGTCCGCGCGGCGGCGAAGAGCGCGCCGTGCAGGGCGAGCGTGACCGCGGCCAGGACCCCGACGAGCACCGTGTACCAGTCGAGCGCGCCCGGCGCGGGCCCGGTGCGCCAGTCGGTCCAGAAGGGGATGAAGAAGTCGCCGCGGGGGTCGAGCGGCACCCCGCGCAGCACGTTGCCGAGCGCCGCCCCGAGCACCACCGCGAGCAGGGTCGAGGAGAGCGCGAACGCGGCGTCCCAGAAGCCGCGCCAGAGCCGGTCGTCGACGTGGCCGCGCAGCTCGAGCGAGAGGCCGCGCGAGAGGAAGAGCCAGAGCGCGAGCGTCATCGGCAGGTAGAAGCCGCTCATGCTCGAGGCGTAGACTTCCGGGAACGCGAGGAAGAGGACGCCGCCGCCCGCGATCAGCCACACCTCGTTGCCGTCCCAGAACGGACCGATCGCGGAAAGCAGCGCGGAGCGCTCCTCCGAGGTCCGGCCGAGCCAGAGGTAGACCGCGCCGACGCCGAGGTCGAAGCCGTCGAGGAGCAGGTAGACGGCCAGCATCCCCGAGAGGATCGCGAACCAGGCGACGGGCACGCTAGCCCTCCCCGCCCGCGGGCGCGGCGGGGCCGTGGAGGATCTCGCGGCCGAGCAGGAAGAGGACGAGGAGACCGACGACCAGGTAGAGGCCGCACCAGCCGAGGAGCGTGAAGAGGACGTTGCCGCTCGACACCCGGGGCGACGGCCCCTGCGCGGTGCGGAAGAGGCCGTAGACGAGCCACGGCTGGCGCCCGAGCTCCGCCGTCAGCCAGCCCGCGGTCGTCGCGATGTACGGGAACGGGGCGGCGAGCAGGAGGGCCCAGAGCGTCCCCCGCGCGCGGAAGAGGCGGGCCCCGCGCAGTTGCAGCAGTGCGATCGCCGCGAGCAGCAGCAGGAGCGTCCCGAGCCCGACCATGATGTGGTAGCTGAAGTAGACGAGCGGCACGTCGTCCGGCCAGTCCGCGCGCGGAAACGCGTCCAGGCCCCGCACGGTCGCGGCCCAGTGGCGGTAGGTGAGGAAGCTCAGCGCCCTCGGCACGATCAGCGGGTTGTCGAGCCGCAATCGCTCCATGTCCGGCTGCCCGAGGATCGCGAGCGGCGCCCCCGACTCGGTGTGGAAGACGCCCTCCATGGCCGCGAGCGTCGCGGGCTGCCAGCGCGCGAGGTTGCGGCCCTGGCCGTCGCCGCTCGGGAAGAGCTGGAAGAGCGAGGCCGCGAAGGCGGCGACGACGCCCACGCGGAGGAAGCCGCGGCCATGCTCCGCGTGGCGTCCCGAGAGGAGGTAGAACGCGCCGACCGCGGCCACGACGAACGCGCCGGTCACGACCGCGGCGGACATGTCGTGCAGGTACTGCCAGGGCAGCCACGGGTTGGCGAGGAGATCGCCGAGGCTCGCGAGCGCGAGCGGGCCCGCCGGCGTCGCGACCTGGCCGGCCGGGTGCTGGAGGAAGGCGTCGGTCGCGAGGATGAAGTAGCCCGAGAGCCAGGTGCCGGCGAAGACCAGGATCGCCGCCGCCAGGTGGCCACGGGGACCGAGCCGCTTCTCGCCGTACAGGAAGAGTCCGAGGAAGCTCGACTCGAGGAAGAAGGCGAAGAGCCCTTCCATCGCCAGCGGCTGCCCGATGACCTGGCCGGCGTAGCGCGAGAAGGAGGACCAGTTCGTGCCGAACTGCATCTCCATCGGAATGCCGGTGACCACGCCCGCGACGAAGTTGATCGCGAAGATCCGCGCCCAGAAGCGCGACGCCTCGTCCCAGCGCGGCGCGCGCCCACCGCGGCCGAGCAGCTTGAAGACGACGAGGAGCAGCGACAGCCCCATCGTGAGCTGCGGGAACAGGTAGTGGAACGTGACGGTGAACGCGAACTGCCAGCGGTCGACGGTGAGCGCCTCGGGCATCGGAGTCTCTCGTGGCGCCGGGGATCTAAACCCGGCCGAGCGGCCGGGCAACCGCATTCACCGGCGGCGCAGTCGCTGCGCGTTCCCGCGAAGCGGCTGCGAGCGCACGGCTTCGGCCGGCGTTCGGAGGTCGGACGCAGGCGTCCAAACCTCACACGGGGCCGATTCCCCTTCCATCGCCGCCGTTTCCCAGTCCATCGCCCCCAAATCCCCCTCCGTCGACCGCGATGTCGCGTCCATCGCAGCCGCTTCGTCTTCCATCGCGGCCGTTTCCTCTTCCATCGCGGCCGTTTCCCTCGCCATCGGCCCCGTTCGACCGTCCGTCGCCCACGATGGACCGTCTCTCGCACGCGTTGGAAGGGGAAACGGCGGCGATGGAACGGCAAACGCCGCCTTCCGACGTGGAAACGGCCGCGATGGACCTTCGCACGGAGGCCGCCGAGCATCGAACGCGCCCCGCCGATCGTGGGGACCCGAGAGCTCGCGGGGAACGCACCGCGTCACCCGTGGACATCGAGGGCGTGGCTGCTCCAACCGGCCGGGCCGATCGCGACCCGTACCCTTGACCCGGTCGCGGCCCTCCCCTAGACCCGCGGCATGGGCGCGGTGCTCGTTTTCGTCGACGGGGTGGGCATCGGCGCGCGCGACCCTTCCGTCAACCCGCTCGCGCGGCGCGAAACCCTCCTCTCGCAGTTCGCGGACGGCAGCGGCACGCCGCTCCCGCGCGGCGGGGCCCGGCGCGACGTGGACGCGACCCTCGGCGTCCCGGGCCGGCCGCAGTCCGCCACCGGCCAGACGTCGATCCTCACCGGCGAGAACGCCCCGGCGCTCCTCGGCCGCCACCTCCTCGGCTTCCCGAACGCGCCGCTCCGCGATCTGCTCGCGCGCCGCTCGATCTTCCGAAGGCTCCGCGACGCCGGCCGCCGCGCCGCGCTGCTCAACGCCTACCCGGTCGGCTACCTCGACGCGCTCGGCCTGCCGCACCGCCCGCTCGCGGGCCCCGCCGAGCCCGCGTTGCCGCTGGCGGCGCGACGGCTCAAGCCCGCCGCCGCACTCTTTGCCACCGCGTCCGCCGGGCTGCCCATCGCGACGTTCGACGACGTCCGGGCCGGCCGCGCCCTCACGCACGATCTGACCGGCGCCGCCGCCCACCGCCGCTTCCCGCAGATCCCCGTCCGCACGCCGGAGGAGGCCGCCGACGTCCTCGCCGACCGCTCCGCCGAGCTCGACTTCTGCCTCGTCGACGACTACCGGACCGACGACGCCGGCCACGCGCAGGACTTCGCGGCGGCCGACGTCGCGATCGCGGACCTCGACCGATTCCTGCGCCGCCTGCTCGATCGCCTCCCGCTGGACGGCACGTCGCTGTTCGTCGTGAGCGACCACGGCAACCTCGAGGATCTGCGAACCCGAAACCACACCCTGGCGCGCGTGCCGCTGCTCGCCTTCGGGCCCGCCGCGTCGCGCCCGCTGCCCGACCGCCTCGACGGCGTGGCCGAAGTCCTCTTGCAGGCGGCGCTCGCGTGACCGCCCGGCGGCTGGCGCTGTCGTGCCTTCTCCTCGCGGGCTGCGAGACCCTCGGACCGCTCCCGCCGGCGCCGGTCGAGGTCGCGCCCGGGCTGCTCGAGGTCCGCGGCGAGTCCGGGACCGACGCGGACGCGGTCGCGGAAATCGCCGCCGCCGCGCGGGCCGCCCTCCCGGCGCTGGGGCGGTGGGGCCCGCCCTCGCACGAGGTGACGATCGACGTGCTGCCCGACCACGGCGCCCTCGAGCGGGCCATCCGGCGGCCGGGCTGGCCGTGGCTCCGCGCGTGGGCCCGCTACGATGTCGTCTACGTCCAGTCGCCGCGGACCTGGGGCCTCTTCGCGGGCGGCGCCGCGTCGCTTCGGGATCTCCTCACGCACGAGCTGACCCACTGCGCGATGTTCCAGGCCGCCGCCGGCCCCGACGACTGGACGAGCCGACGCATCCCCCTCTGGTTCCGCGAAGGGATGGCGAGCTGGGCGGCGAAGCAGGGCGACCGCCGGTTCACGCGGCACGAGCTCGCCGAGATCCTCCGCCGTCCGGGCGGCGCGGAGCTCCATCCTCTGCGCGACGGCGAGGCCCTCTCGCTCCGCAGGCCGGCGCTCGCCTACTCCGCGGCCCACTGGGCGTTCTTGGCGCTGATCGCGCGCTTCGGCGAGCCCGGCGTGCGCCGCGTCCTCGACGCCATGCGGAGCGGGCTCACTTTCCGCGCGGCCTTCGAGCGCGCGCTCGGCCTCTCGGAGGACGACTTCGCGCGAGCGTTCCGCGCCGACCTCTTGCGGCAGGGATAGCCTCGGCCCATCTTGTGACTTGGAGGCGATGCGCCGGGGGGGGACGGGGCAGCGGACGCCGTCCGGACCGCGAGGCCGGACGGCGCCGGTGACCCGGAGGGGGCGATGGCGCAAGCGCCGGGGGGCGCCGGCCCGCGAGTGGAGACACCCGCGGGCCGGTTTTTTTCGTCGTGGCGATTCATCCTCGAACCGGCGGCGCACGGCGCGAGTCCGGGCGGCGCGGCTACCGAGCGGCCGCCGCGCCCCCGGCCGAAAGCGGCGCGATCGCGACACGGTCGCGGCCTGCGCGCTTTGCTTCGTAGAGGGCCGCGTCGGCCATCCGCACGAGGAGTTCGGGCTCGAGCCGATCGGGGTCGAGCTGCGAGACGCCGAGGGAGCCGTGCAGCGGGAGGCCGAGTTGCTCGCCGGCCCGCGCGACCTCGGCCCGCACCCGCTCGGCGAAGCGGGCGGCCTGGCTGGCGTCGGTCTGGGGCAGGAGGACGACGAACTCGTCGCCGCCGTAACGGGCGGCGAAATCGGAGCTCCGCAGCTCCTGGCGGATCACGTTCGCGAAGGCGGCGATCGCCTGGTTCCCGGCCAGGTGGCCGTGCACGTCGTTGAGGCGCTTGAGGTCGTCGAGGTCGATCATCACCAGCGCGAGCGGCTTCCCCCGGCGATCGGTCCGCCGCAGCTCCTCGTCGAGGCGCGCGCGGAAGGCGCGGAAGTTCGGCAGCCCCGTGAGGCCGTCCGTCTGCGCCAGCGTCCGAAACCGCTCGCGCTGGCCCTTCTGCTCGAGCGCCTTGGCGACGCGGGCCAGCAGCTCGCGCCCGGAGAACGGCTTCACCAGGTAGTCGGCCGCGCCGAGGTCGAGGCCGCGGACCTTGGCGAGATCGTCGTTCTGCGCGGAGACGAGGATCACCGGCACGTCGGTCGTCCGCGGGTCGCGCCGCAGGTCCTCGAGGGCGGCGAAACCGTCGAGCCGAGGCATGAAGAGGTCGAGGACGATCAGATCGGGCCGCTGCGACCGGGCGAGGCGCAGCGCCTCGTCGCCGTCGCCGGCGCCGATCACCGCATACCTCTCGGCGAGCAGCTCGGCCACGATCGCGCGGGCGTCGGGCTCGTCCTCGGCGACGAGCACCGAAGGCCGACCGGGCGCGGGCGGTGTCGCGCGCTCGCGCAGCGGGATCAGGACCCGGAAGCGAGCGCCCCCCGCGGGGAGGTTCGCGACCTCGATCCGGCCGCCGTGCCGCTCGACGACCTCGCGCGAGATGGCCAGGCCGAGGCCGTTTCCCGCCCCGCCCCGGCGCGTCCGCCGCGTCGGCGCGGCGGCCTCGAAGAGGTGGGCCAGCTCCGCGGCGGGGATGCCGGGCCCGGTGTCGCGGACCTCGATCACGGCCTCGTCCCCGATCCGTTCGAGCTCGAGGCTGACGCGCCCCGGCGGCGGCGTGAGCCTGAGAGCGTTCGAAAGGAGGTTGACCAGCACCTCGCGGAACTTGACCGCGTCGAGCGCGACCGACAGCGACCCGTCGGGGACCCGGCAGTCGAGCGCGAGGTCCCGGTTCGAGGCGAGGATCCCGAGGCTGCCGCAGACGTCGGCGCAGAGGGCCGCGAGATCCTCTTGCCGGCGCTCCAGCTCGAGGCTTTCCGCCGAGAGCGCCCGCAGGTCCAGCAGGTCCTCGATCAGCTCGACCATGCGTCCCGCCTGGCGCTCGATCGCTTCGAGGCTCTTCCGGTGGCCCGCCTCGAGACGGTCCACCGACTCCCGCAGGAGAATCCGGGCCTGGGCGAGCACGGCGTCGAGGGGGCTTCGCAGATCGTGCGCGCAGACCTCGAGCGCCTCGTCCTCGCGCTTGCCCTGCTCGCGCAGGCGGCGGTTGGCCTCGAGGAGCGCGAGGTAGCGCGGGTCGCTGTCCACGGCGTCCGGCATGGGTGCCCGTCCGCCCGAAAGGGTGGCCAGCGCCCGGCCGTCCGGCATCCCCCCGGGCCGCACGCGGCGGCGGTGGCACCCGTACCGGCCGCCCTCCGATCGGGCATTTGGATCGGGTGGGCCCAATTGGGGCCTGTCCAACCGGCGGGGCGCTGGCGATCGTGACTGCTCCCGGCGGCAGGTCCCCTTTGGCGGGCCCGACCGGCGCGAACCGGCAGAGGTGGATGGGATGGAGACGAAGCTCGAGCTGTCGATCCGGCCGCAGTGGGACGAGTTGCCCGCCGTCCAGACCAAGGTGCGCGGCTTCCTCGCCCAGCGCGGCCTCGCCCCGGACGCGGTCGACGCCCTGGAGATGGTCTCGTCGGAACTCGTCGAGAACGGCCTCAAGTACGGGACGGAGGACGGCGGCACCATCGAGCTCGACGTCTCGGTGGGAGCGCGCGCGGTCACCGTCGAGGTCGTGAACCGCCTCGGCAACGGCCCGCTCGACCTCCAGCGGCTCGATCGGACCATCCAGTGGATCCGGGGACACCAGACCCCGTTCGAGGCCTACCTGCGCCGGATCGAGGAGATCTCGCGGCGCGATCCCAAGGCGATGGAGAACGGGCTCGGCCTCGTCCGGATTGCCTACGAGGGGCAGGCCGTCCTCGACTTCTACGTCAAGCCCGACGACCGGCTGGCCGTCTCCGCCGTCTACCCACTCTAGCCCGGGCCCGCGCCCGTCGAGGTCACGCTCTGATGAACGAAAAGCAATTCCGCGACGGCGACCTCGAGGTCGAGATCTTCGAGGAGGGACCGGTCGTCCGGATGTCGTGGCGCGGCCGGAGCCTCGCCCGCCGACCGGCCGAGTTCCTAGGACCGCTCCTCGGAGGGGCGCTCGAGACGGCGCTGCTGTGCCACAAGCCGCTTCAGATCGAGTTCCAGGCGCTCCAGTACATGAACTCCTCGACCCTGACCCCGGTCCTGCGGCTGCTCGAGGAGGCGAAGGCGCGCGGCGCCGCGGTCACGGTCCAGTACGCCCGGGGCGTCAAATGGCAGGCGACCAACTTCACCGCGCTCGAAGCGCTCCACGCCCGCGACACGGCCATCAGGATCTGCGGTGTCTAGTGCGCCCCCTTCCGCCGAGGTTCGCGGCGAGCTGACCGCGGCCGACGGGCGCCGGTTCCCCTTCCGGGTCGTCGGTACGACCGCCCACGCCCTCGAGATCGCGCTCGGCGGCGGACTGCCGGCCCCCTCCTCGCCCGAGGAGTTCGCCGTGACGTCGCTCGGCTTCGGCGACAGGTCCGAAGATCTCGGCCCCTCGCGCTACGTGCCGAACGACCCCGCGGAGGGCGCCGACGCCGCTTCGTCACCTCCGGCCGCCGGCGACGGGCGCCTGGTGCCCCTCGCGCACGTCTACGACTTCAGCTCGCTCCTCACCGACGGCGCGCCCCGCGAGCTCGCGCAGAAGCTCCGGCAGCTCCCCCTCCTCTGGAACCGGCGCAAGGGCATCCGGCCGAGCTTCCGCGCGTACGCCGCCGACCTGCACTACGACCTCCAAGTCTACCGCGGCGTCGTGGACGGCATCGACCGCAACCTCGAGGTCGAGCCGGAGCCCAGCCGATCGGAGATCCGCGCCGCGGCCGTCCGGGACACCTTCCCGGGCTTCTGCGCCCTCTTCGACGAGCGGATGATCGCCCTCGAGGACGAGACCGCCGGTTTCCTCCGCGAGGAGCACGAGGCGCACGGCTTCTACTTCCGCAAGCAGGTCTGGGACCTGATCGAGGCGTCGGCCTTCCTGCGGCGGACGAACCTCAAGCCGCGCGGCTACGCGGGCGACTCCGAGATGATGCGGATGGTCTACGACGACGCCTTCGTGGACGGCTCGATCTTCGCGCAGCTCCTGCACCGGCACCCGATCCAGACCACGGCCGCCGACGCGGTCCGCAACCGCCGCCGGATGGTCGCGCGGATCGTCTCCGAGCGGCGCGCCGACCGGCCGGGCCGGCGCGTCCGCGTGATGTCGGTCGCCTGCGGCCCGGCGTGCGAGCTGCGCGACATGGTGCGCACGCCCGCCGACGCGGAAGGCCTCGAGCTCGTCCTGCTCGACCAGGACGCGGCGGCGCTCGCGGAGGCCCAGGCCAACCGCGATCGGCTCGCGGCGGAGGTCGGCGCCGCCCCGCCGCTCCGCCTCGTGCAGGATTCGGTCCGGACCATGCTCCGGACCCGGGACCTCTCGTCGCGCTGGGGCCGCTTCGACGTGATCTACACGCTCGGCCTCTTCGACTACCTGACGACGCGCGTCGCCCGCGCCGTGCTCGGGCGGCTCTACGAGCTGGTCCTGCCGGGGGGCGAGCTGGTCGTCGGCAACTTCCACGAGCGGAACCCGACGCGGGCGTACATGGAGTACTGGATGGACTGGGTGCTGGTCTACCGGAGGGAGGACGAGCTCCTGGATCTCGCCCGGGATCTGCCCGGCGCGCAGACCTCGCTCTCCTTCGACCAGACCGGCATCCAGATATTCCTGCGGCTGCGCAAGCCCTCGTAAGAAATGCGCCCGTCGACCGCGGTTGCAGCCTTGGAGCGGGCGCCGGCCGAGGGCGCGCCGGCCCGGCCGCGCCCGGTGGAGCAGGACGACGGGCTCGCCGCCTACCTCTGGACGCTCACCCACGCCTGGGCGCGGACCCTGACGCTGCTCGGCGTCACCCTCATCCCGCTCTTCTTCGCGCTCGACGTCTTCATGATGCCCTCGCGGCTCCTCCCCCGCTTCGGGGGCTACCGCCTGGAGACGACACTGCTCGTCTTCCTGCAGTACCTCGTCCTCCGCCGGACGCGCCCGAGCCGCTACGCGTTCCTCCACGGCTACTTCTTCTCCCTGGTCGCGGGCTCGATGATCGCGCTGATGACCACCGACCTCGGGGGCTTCGCCTCGCCCTACTACGCGGGCCTGAACCTCGTGATCATCGCCGTCGACCTGCTCATGCCCTGGGCGGCCGTCCACTCGGCGCTCAACAGCCTCCTGATCCTGGCGCTCTACCTCGGCTTCAACCTCGCCTGGCCGCAGGCCGGTCCGCCGCCGCGGCCCATCGTCGTCAACAACCTCTACTTCCTCCTGGCCACCGCGGTGATCGCGACGAGCATCAACGCGGTCAAGCAGCGGCTCGTCCGCAGCGAGTACTTCGGGCGCGAGGCGCTCGGCCGGGCCCGGGACGCGCTCTGGAGCGAGATGGAGATCGCCAAGCGGATCCAGACGGCGCTCCTGCCGCGGTCGCGCGCGCTCGGGGACTGGCGAATGGCCGCGGTCATGCTCACCGCCGACGAAGTCGGCGGCGATTACTACGA
>DAIDIT010000097.1 GCA_027451705.1 Pseudomonadota bacterium | reverse complement strand
GATCGTCGCGCGCAAGGCCCGAGGGAGGGCGGAGGAGCCCGACCGAGGGCGCGGGGGCGCGGCGGGCGCCAGAGCGCCGCAGGCCCGAGGCCGAGCGGCGCGCGGGCCCACCGATTCGCTCGACGTCGAGGACACGCCCGCCGATCCCGCGCCGCGCCGCTTCGCCTTCTCGTGGAACGGGCGCGCGACGAAGATCGCGCTGGCGGCGGGGCTCGCGGGCGGGGCGCTGGTCCTCGCGCTGACCGCGCCCGTCGTGGCGGGCCGGGGCGCTTCGGGATCGCCCGCCGCGGGCGGTGCGGCCGACGGGGGGTGCCTGCTGTGCGGGCTGCTCCCCCAGGCCCAGGGCAAGCTGACGGTCGTGACCGATCCCCCGTCCAAGGTCTTCGCGGGCGGCGACGAGCTGGGCTCCTCGCCGGTGGTCGAGGCGGCGGTCAACGCGGGCACGGTGAACGTCCGGATCGTGAACGACGCGGTGGCGCTCGACACGACGATCCCGGTGACGGTCGCGGAGGGGAAGGTCACCGAGCTGCGCAAGTCCTTTCCGCAGGGGACGGTGACGCTCGCGCTCGTGAAGGGCCGCCACTACCACGTCTTCTTCCACACCGCGGAGATCGGCCAGGTGCCGGGGCCGCCCATCGCCATGGTCGAGGGAAGCCACGTCCTCACGGTCGTCGACGACCAGACCGGCGTCAAGGAAGAGCGCACCGTCGATGTGAAGGCCTTTGCCTCGACGCGCAAGGGCGCGGCCGAGGCCCGGCCGGCCCACCGCCGCGGCGCAATCCGCTGATCGCGCGGAGGCGCGATCTGATAACCTCCGGTCACCCATGCGCGCGCTCACCCTGGCCGCCGCGGGCCTGCTGCCCGCCTGCGCGCTGTTCGGTGCCCCGGCGCCGCCGCCGTCGCCGGCGGCACCTGCGGCGGCGCACTGCCGGCACGCTTCGGTGGGCCGGCTCGCGGCCGACCCCGCGCTGACGGCCTACGTCGCCACGCGCCGCTTTCGGCTCGGCCAGCCGGCCGCGGTGCGCCTGACGCCCGACGGCGCGACCGTGCTCTACCTCCAGTCCGGGCCCCGGTCGGACGTGCGGAGCCTGTGGGCCTTCGACGTCGCCACGGGGAAGGTCCGCGAGGTCGCGAACGCGGAGAGGCTCTCGGGCCAGAACGACCGGCCGCTGACGGCGGAGGAGGCCGCGCAGCGGGAGCGGATGCGGCTGACGGCGCGCGGGCTCGGGACGTTCACCCTCTCGAGCGACGGCCGGTCCGCGCTCGTGCCGTTCGGCGGGAGCGTCTACCTCGTGGACGTCGCCACCGGTCGCGCGGCCGCGCTCTCGCCCGGCGATGGCCCGGACTTCGACCCCGAGCTGTCGCGGGACGGCAGGCACGTCGCGTCGGTCGAGAACGACGAAGTCTACGTGCGGGCGGTGCCGTCCGGCCGGGCGCACCCGATCACCCGCGGGGCGGGCCGGGCCGTCACCCACGGCGAAGCGGAGTTCGTGGCCGAGGAGGAGATGGACCGCTTCCGCGGCTTCTGGTGGTCCCCGGACGGCCGCCGCATCGCCTACGAGGAGGCCGACGCCTCGCGGGTCGAACCGTTCTACCTCGCGGACGTCGCGCACCCGGACCGGCCGGCCGAGGCGACGCCCTACCCGCGCCCCGGCAAGCCGAACGTCGACGTGCGGCTCGGGGTGGTCGGGCGCGAGGGCGGGCGCACCCGCTGGATCGCCTGGGATCACGAGCGCTACCCGTACCTGGCGCGCGTCGCGTGGCCGGAGGGCGGCCCGCTCCTGCTCGAGGTCGAGACGCGCGATCAGAAGGAACTGCTGCTGCTCGAGGCCGACCCGAGCTCCGGCAAGACCAAGGCGCTGCTCGCCGAGCGCGACGCCGCGTGGGTGAACCTGAACGACGACCTGCGCTGGCTGCCGGGGCGCGGCTTCCTCTGGTCGAGCGAACGGACCGGGCAGGCCGAGCTCGAGCTGCGCGCGCCGGACGGGACGCCCGAGCGGACGCTGACGACCCCGGCGATGGGCTTCCGCCGGGTCGTCGCGCTGGCCGGGGACTCGGTCGTGGTCGAGGGCGGCAGCGACTCCACGGTGCAGTCGATCTGGCGCGTCCCGCTCGGGGGTGGTCCGCCGGTCCTGATCGCCGGAGGCGCCGCGGTGCACGACGGAACCGGGGCCGACGGCGCGGCGGTGATCGTCGACCACGAGGAGCGGCTGGACCAGCCGACGCGCACGGTCGTGATCCGGATCGCGGACGGGTCGGTGGTGGGTACGCTGCCCGACCGCGCCGATCGGCCGGCGCTCCCGCCGCGGGTGGAGATCCTGGCGCTGCCCACCACGGCGGGGACGCTCGAGGCGGCGATCGTCGTGCCGCACGACTTCGACCCCCGGAAGCACTACCCGGTCGTCGACTGGGTCTACGGCGGCCCGGGAGTCGTCGAGGTCGAGCGGGACGAAGAGGGCTACGCGCTCCAGCAGTGGCTCGCGGACCAGGGCGCCGTGGTGGTGAAGATCGACAACCGCGGGACGCCGCGGCGCGGCCGCGCCTGGGAGCGGGCGATCGCCGGCAGCTTCGCCGACATCCCGCTCGCCGATCAGGTCGCCGGCCTGCAGGCGATCGCGGCGGCCCGGCCGTTCGTGGACCTCGACCGGGTGGGGGCGATCGGAGCGTCCTTCGGCGGCTACCTGTCGGCGCTGGCGGTGCTGCGGCGGCCGGACGTCTTCAAGGCGGCGGTGGCGATCGCGCCGGTCGTGGACTGGGAGGACTACGACACGCACTACACCGAGCGCTACCTCGGGCTGCCCGACCAGAACCCCGGCGGCTACCGCCAGAGCTCTTTGTTGACCGGGGCCGGATCGCTGTCGCGGCCGCTGCTCGTCGTGCACGGGACCGCGGACGACAACGTGCACGTCGTCGGGACGATGAAGCTCGTCTCGGCGCTCGAGGAGGCCGGCAAGGCGCCCGAGCTCTTCCTGATCCCGGGACAGACCCACATGTTCGCCGAGCAGGCGACCCAGCGACTCATGTGGGCGAAGGCCGCCGCCTTCCTCCTCGATCACCTCGAGGAGTGAGCGGCCTCACTGGCAGACGCTGTTCACGCATTGCCCGCTGCAGCAGTGGGAGAAGCCGACGGTGCAGGGGGTCCCGGCCGGCGAGCAGACGCAACCGCCGTCCACGCAGGCGAGGCTGCAGCAGTCGGCCGCGGTGGCGCAGCCCGCGTCGACCGGCTGGCACTGGCAGGCGTCGCTGAAGCAGCTCCCCGAGCAGCAGTTGTTCGCGATCGAGCCACAGGGGCCGTCGCCCTGGCAGCACTGGCCGCCGAGGCAGGTCTGGCCGGCCGCGCAGTCGGCGGGTCCGGTGCAGGACTGGCCGGAGAGCGACGTGCAACCGCCGTCCAGGCAAGATCCGGTGCAGCACTCCGACGGCGCCGTGCAGGCCGCGCCGCCGGCGAGGCAGCATCCCGAGCCGCCGCAGTGGCCGGAGCAGCAATCTTCGTTGCCGCCGCATGGCTGGCCGATCTCGGGCTGGCAGCAGTAGCCCGCGTCGCCGCAGACGAACGAGCCGCAGCAGCCCGGGGCGCCGCAGGGCGCGCCCATCGTGCGGCACGACTCTCCGGAGCTGCCGCCGCTGCTGCTGCTGCTCGACCCGCTCGCGGAGCCGCTGCCGCCGGTGGTGCTGGAGCCGCTGCTCGACCCCGAGCTTCCCGAGACCGAGCCGCTCGAGCTCGAACCGCTCGTCTGGCCCGAGCAGTGCCCGGACGGGCAGTGCGTGCTGCCGCTGGTTCCGCTGCCGGTGCCGATGCCCGGAGGCGGACCGCCTCCACCCGTGCCCGTCGAGCAGGCGGCGAAGAAAAGGGCAACGCTGAGCCAGCCGACGCGGTTCACAGTGGCCTCCTCGGGAAGGGGGTGTCAGAGGCAGTTGTACGCCGCGGCCGCCGCGCGGGGCAAGGCCGGACAGTTGGAACGCCGACGCGGCAACGTTGCAACGGTTGCATAGGACTATGCAGCCGCTGACCGGTCCGCGCGGCGCAATGCGCCATCCGTCGTCCGAACCCGCGAGAATGTCGAGATCGGCCGCGACGCCGCCGCGGGCCGAGGCCGGCACGTTGCTTGCTCACCTAGGGGGGTGGAAGTGTACCCGGCGTCGAGGGCGCACGTCGAGGCGTGGTGAGGAAAGGTGTGCGGTCCGCAGGCCTGTCGCGAGGATCGCAATGGCGGTAGAATGGCGGAGTCGGTTGGCGGCCCTGCGCGGAGGTTACGGATGAATCGGCTGGTGACGCTGGCTCCGTTGCTGCTCGTGACCGCTTGGTCCGGCCCCTGGACCTGCAAGACCTACAGCCTGCCCGACGGCGGGACGACGACCATCAACCCGAACCCGGGCGGCGGCAACCCGCAGGGCGGCCAGGCCGGCACCGTGGGCCAGACGACGCCGATCTCGTACTCCACCGACGGGGGACAGTCGGGCACGGCGCCCGGCGCGGACGGCGGCGTGACGGTCGGCAGCGCGGCGAGCTTCAAGAGCGACTTCGTCTACATGTCGAACTCGGCGGACGGGACGATCTCGCGCATCCTCATCCCCGCGAACGGCAGCCCCTACGAGCAGGCGCGCTACTACTGCATCGTGCCGATCGACAACCACGGCGTGGAGCCTTGCACCGGCCCGGGCAAGACGGGCGCGTCGGGCTTCTGCACGAACGGCGAGCGCGACGAGTGGCAGGTGACCGCCGATCAGCTCAACACCGGGAACGGCGGCGGCAACTCACCCTCGCGGACGCTCGTCGACCGCAGCGGCAACGTCTGGGTCGCGCTGCGGGCCCCGGGCTGGCAGGCGGGCGCGACCGAGATCGTCAACGTCAGCGACAACCTCTCGCAGTGCACGCCGCGCTGCCAGAACCGCCAGGGGCTGCAGCCGGGACAGAGCTTCACCGAGGGCGTGCCGCTTCAGACGGCGATCGGGACGACGGTCACGTTGACCCCGCCCGCGCTGATCGCGCCGAAGAGCCCCTATTCCATGCTATACCACTGCAACGACCCGGGCCACGACACCACCGGGACGGTCGAGACCGACCCGGTCAACTACGACGACTGCATCAAGTTCTCGATCCCGCTCGGCGACCCGAACCCGGACCCCAACGCGGACCCGAAGGGGATGACCCGAGGCTCGAGCTTCTCGCGCGCCGCGGCGATGTCGCCGCACTGCAACGCCGCCACGTCGCAGTGCGACGTCTGGATCGGGCAGTGGAATGGCCAGGCCGAGATCGATCTCTCGTACGCCGGCAGCAACGGGGCCCCGTACGACGTCTACAAGGTGCTCTGGACCGCCGAGAATCCCTACGGCAACACGGTCGACTGCGCCGGCATCTTGTGGGAAGGCCCCGTCTGCGGCAACGGCATCGTCGGCATCACCACGGTCGGCTACACCGATACCGCGACCGGCACCTACATTCCCCCGTACACCGACCTGACGAACGTCGCCGGCCTATCGGGCTATATCCCCAACCGGTCGGGCTGCGGGCAGTACGGCATCGGCTCCGACGTGAAGCAGCGCATCTGGCTCGCGTCCTGGTGCGGCGGCAACCAGGCCTGCTCGTTCGACGCCAAGACCTTCCTGCGCGACTACATCGCGGTGCAGAACGGCGCCCTCCCCTCGATCCCGTCGGGCGACGTGAACAGCTCGTGGCGGACGTACCAGTTCGCAGGCATCACCGGCAACAACGGCGCCACGCGCGGCGTCAACTCCGATATGAACAACAACATCGCGCTCGGCGTCTGGTGCGGTGGCGCGGAGTCGTTCAACCCCGACAAGTCTGGGAGCGTCCCGTGCTACGACGGCACCGGGGCGAGCTGTCCGTCGGCGCTCTTCAACTGGATCAACGCCTGGCCGGGTGCGAGCTGCGTCGTCGGCGTGGATTTCGATCAGGAGAACGACGTCTGGGCCGGCAACTACTACGGCTCTGCCACCCGCCTCGACGGCGCGAGCGGGACGACGCTCGCGAACGTCCCGGTGGGCAACGGCGTCTACTCCTATTCGGACTTCACCGGCTACGCCCTTCGGAACGTGACGCTGGCGACGGCACTCGTCACGCAGGACTTCGCGGGCTGCCCCTCCGCCCCGGAGTTCACGCAGTGGGACGACCTCTCGTACCAGGCGTCGCTACCCCCCGGCACCGACATGGAGATCCAGGTCGTCGTCTCGAACTCGCTCGACCCCGCGGTCCTCTCGACCCTCTCGCCGATCACGGTCTGCCAGTCGGCCCAGGGCGGCAAGTGCCCGAACCCGATCAACCTCGAGAGCTACAACCTGCCGGGCGGCCAGTACCTGGTCGTCGAGGCGATCCTGTACCCGAAGGTCTGCTCGCTCGGAGGCGGCGCGAGCGCCATGGACAAGCCGACGCTCTACGGCTTCGGGGTGACGAAGACCTGCCCGGGCAACTGAGCAACGCAGTCAGCGGCGGGTGATCCGGACGCGGATCGCCTCGTCCCGCACGGGATCTCCGCCGCCGGCGAGCGCGATCCAGACGAAAGCGACGTTCGCCTCGGGAGGAACCTTCCAGGTCGCGACCCATCGGTGGGCACCCGAGGGAGCGACGTCGATCTCCCGCCGGCCGGTCGCCTCGTCGTCGTCCTCGTCGCCGTCCTCGTCGAGCCGCTCGGTCCCCACCTGGACCCTGAGCTTTCCGGTCGGCCAGGTCGCCTCGACGTGGTAGCGCTCGCCGCCCTTCGCGCGGAAGATCCAGCGGTGGAAGCCGGGAGGGTCGATCTTCAGCGTGCGGCCGAGCGGAATCGGCTTTCCGTTGATACCGCGGACGCTCTGCCCGCCCGCCGCGGCCAGCACGGCCGCCGCTGCGACCGGGAGCCACCGCACGGCGCGCTACCCGCGACTCTCGGCCGCCTTCAGCGCGTCCTGAATTCGGGTGACGGCGACGGCCGGGTCGAACGGCTTCTTCAGGATGTCGTCCGCGCCGAGTCGGCGGTACGTCTCGGCTTCCTTGTCGCTCATCCGGGCGGACATGAGGACGAGGTAGGTCTTCTTCCAGTGCGGGTGCGCCTTGATCAGCCGGCAGACGTCCGCGCCGTTGATCTTCGGCATGTAGATGTCGAGCAGCAGCGCCTCGGGGTCGTACGCCGTCATCTTGCGAAAGACCTCTTCGCCATCGACCGCATAACCGACCTCGAAGCCGGCCTGCTCGAAGGCCGCGGTGAGCGCGTCCAGAAGCGCCGTCGAGTCGTCGACGATGAGGACCGAGCGCTTCTTGGGAGCCGAGGTGGCGGACGACATGACCCTTCGAGCATAGCAGGGAGGCCGCGCGCCGGGCAAGGCGCCGATCGCGTTCCCAAGCCGTCACGGACCGACCGGCCGCGGAGGCCGCGGGCGGGTACACGGAAGAGAGAAAGGCGACGTTCGCACGCCGAGGATGGGGAGCGTGAGCGACCGCGATCCCGGCCTCGACCGGCGGCACGATGGATCCG
Organism: Pseudomonadota bacterium; assembly: GCA_027451705.1. GTDB lineage: Bacteria > Myxococcota > Myxococcia > Myxococcales > JAKAPL01 > JAKAPL01. The sequence continues at coordinate 11,166 of DAIDIT010000097.1, read as the reverse complement.
GCGTGTCGCGTCAGAGGCGCGCCGCGGCCGCACGCGCCGCATCTTGCACCTGCCGGGCCCCGTCGTGGAGCGCCACCTCCTCGAGGACCGCGCGGACCGCCTCGACCTCGGGTTCGGGGGCGCCCTTGGCGGATTCGGACAGCACGGAGAGGGCCTGGAGGCGACGTGCGACAGCGGCGGCAACCCTGGGCGGCGGGAAGCCCGACGCGCACCCGAGGAACGCCGCGTCCTGCAGGCGCGCACCGCGCTCGGCGTCGGCCAGCATCGCGGCAATCCGGCTCTCGTGCCCCGAGATCGCGCGCTGCTCCTCCGACGCGGCCGGGGCGGCTTGCCGGGCCGCGCGCGCCGCGTCGGCGGCAAGATCGGCCAGCCCGCAGAGCTGGCGGTCGGCGAGGACGACGGGAAGCCCCTCCTGCCAGAGGTGATCGACCGCGTATCGCTCGGCCCCGGCGGAAAGCTCCCGGGCCAGCGCGAGCACGGCGGCACCGTCGCCCGCGCGCGCCGCGAGGGCCAGGTCCTCTTCTGCCGCGAAGAGGTCGCCGGGATCGTAGCGCCTGGCCTCCGCGAAGGCCTTCCGCGCCGCCGCGGTATCGCCGGCCCCCTCCTCGAGCAGCCCGAGCTGGTCGCACAGTTCGCTGCTCGCCGCCCGGGGCCGCAATTCGATCGCGCGACGCGCCGCCTCCGCTTCGCGCACCTGCGGCGGCAACGCCTCGAACAGGTCCCGCAGTGCCGCCGCGGCGACCAATCGGACCTTCCAGAAGCGGGACCTCGACGCCGCCCCGAGCAGCGGATCGATGGCCCAGATCGATCCGGTGGCCCCCAATTCGGCGGCGGCGATCCAGCGCTGCCGCGGATCGGTGTCATCGAGCTGGCCGGCGAGCTGTTGGACGGCGGCGCGATCGGGCGGGGCCAGTGCCAGCGCCTCGGCCTCGAGGTTCTCGAGGCTCGCAATCGCGACCGCCGGCTTCGAGGCCTCCGGCCCGGGCGTTCGGGCCACGCGGAGCCGATCGAGGTCCGCGATCTCGACGCGGTGCCGGGCCGCCGCGAGGGCCTGTCGTTCGGCCGGCTGCTGCGCGTCCGGGAGGATCCGGATCCTCCGGTCTGCCTCGTCGAACCGCTCCTCCTCGATGAGGGCTTCGATCCGGATCCGCTCGCCGCGTTCAAGGGCGTCCTCTCGGTGCGTACCCTGCGGGAAGCGCGAGAGGTAGTCCGCGAGACCGATGAGCCCGTGGGCCGCCGCGGTGGAGTAGACCCGATCGTCGAGCAAGCGGCGGGCCTCCGCGGCGTGCGGGCCCTCGGGAAAGCGCGCGAGGTAAAGCTCGAGGGGCCGGGGACCCTTCGCGGTGACCGCCGCCTGGAACTCCAGATCGTCGAGACGGCGCCGGACGTCGCGCGCGAGGTCGGCGGGTGGCCGGTCCTCCAGGAAGCCCCGCCAGCTCGCCGGGTCGTCCGCCGACGCGGCCGCCTCATAGCGGAGTGCGGCCAGCCGGCGTTCGGCCTCGTCGCGGTGATCCGACAGCGGGAAGTCCTCGACGAACTGCCGGAAGGCCCGCGGAGTCCCCTCCGCGAGCGCCGCCTTCCAACCCAGGGCCTCGAGCCGGGTGCGCGCGTAGCTCGCCTCCGCGCCCGAATCGTGGTCGAGCAGGAAGGCCCGCCAGGCGTCCGGCGAGTCCTCGGCGCGGGCGCGGGTGAACGCCGCCGAGTGGCAGCCAGGCCCGGCCAGGAGCGCAAGAATCAGCGGCGCGAGGCGATAGAATCTCCGTGGCATCGTGGCCGGTTCTACCACCCGCGGCGCGGCGGTGTAAAAAACGCCGCGCCGGCCCGGAAAATTGACGCCGCGCGGCCGGGCCGTAGCCTGTGGGCATGCGCCCGAACCTCTCGTGCCCTCGTGCGTCGGGCCAGCGGTCGGCCGCCGCCTGCGCCGCCCGCCTCTTCCCGCTTCTGCCACTGGCAATCGCGGTCGGCGGCTGCGCGAGCGTACGGGCGATCGCCCGGTCGCCGCGAACGCCGGACCAGCTTCGCGCGGACGTGGTCCACACCGCCCGCGCGTGGCTCGGGGAGCGGCGCCTCTCCCTGCGCGGACGGCCCCTCCCCGCGGACTGCTGGTCGCTCCCGGTCGCCGCTTATGGACGCAACGGGATGGCCCTCGGCGGGGCCGACGCCGAAGGGCTCTACCGCGCCGCGCGCGATCTCGGGCGGCTCCTTCGCAGCCGGCAGCCGCAGCCGGGCGATCTCGTCTTCGTCGCCGACGCACAGGGGGGGCGCAACCTCCACGTGGGTCTCGTCGCCGAGGTCGAAACGGACGGAACGGTCACCGTCTACCAGCGAATGGCCCGTGGCATCGTGGCCTACCGGATGAACGCCCGGCACCCGGACGAGCCGACCTCACCCGGGAGCGGCCGGCGCTGGAACGATTCCTTCGCCTCGAGGTCGGGTCCGCCCAAGCTCGCGGGGCAGCTCTTCCACGGCTACGCCGCGTTTCTCCCTTAGTTGGGTGGGGTCTCACGCGGCCCGGCGCTCGGTGCGCTGCCACGTCGGACCCTGAAGGCCGCGGAACGATTGCCACGCCCCCGCGGCGAGGGCGAGGTTCATGGCCACGAAGTGGTGCGAGAGGCGGCAGAGTCGCGCCACCGGGCCCGAGCCCGTGCCCCCGCCCCACAGCGCAGCCGTGTAAAAGCCGAGCTGCGCGACGAACAGCGCACGGAAGACGGGGTGGCCCGCGAGCAGCGCCGCGCCCGCGAGGGCGACCGCGAGGAACGCCGGCCCGAGCCAGCGAAGAACCTTGTGGAGGACGAACGCGGCGGCGATCAGGGGGCGCGGCCCGTCCCAGAGCGCCCGCACGAGTCGGAGGCTCTGGAGGTTGCCCCCCGCGATGCGCTGCCGGCGGCGGACTTCGGTCGCGGTCGATCCCGCGTCCTCGATCGCGACCGCCGCGGGCTCGTAGACCACCCGATGTCCGGCGGCAAGCAGCCGGACGGGGAGGACGAAGTCGTCCGTGATCGTTTCGGAAGGCAGCGGCGTGAAGAGCCGGCGCCGGATCGCGTACAGGCCGCCGTTCGCACCGAGCACGGCGCCGCGCCGCCCCTCGTAGAGCTTGATCAGGCTCTCGTAGTTCCAGTACGCGGACTCCTGGGCGGAGCCGTCCGACGAGCGCAGGCGCAGACGCCCGCAGACCGCCCCGACGCGGGGATCCTCGAAACGGCAGACGAGGCGGCGGACGGCCGTCGGCTCGAGGAGCGTGTTGGCGTCCGACAGGACCACGATGTCCCCCCTCGCCTCGGGGACGAGGCGGTTCAAGACCCCGGCCTTCCCGCAACGGGGCCCCGAGGACAGGCGAACCCCGCGGAACGCATAGGCGCGCGCAATTTCCTCGGTCGCGTCCGTCGAGCCGTCCGAGCCGATCAGCACCTCGAGGCGATCGGGCGGATAGTCGAGGGTCAGGCAGTTCTCGAGCTTCTGCCGGAGCACCGCCTCCTCGTTGTGGGCCGCGACGACGAGCGAAACGCTCGGGAGGAGCGGACGCTCGCGGGCCTGCCGGCGATCGATCGGCCGCTTCAAGCGACCCAGGTTCGCCCGGAGATCGATCGCGGCGTCGAGCGCAATCAGGATCAGCGGGTAGCCAACGTAGCTCAGGCCGATGAAGCCGAGGCTCGTCCAGACCAGGATCTCGAGTAGCAGTGGCACGTCCCCCTCCCGGGCGACGAGCCTTGCAATGGCCACGCCTCGGCGCCGGACGCTCAATCCGCGGGGAAGGTCGCGCCAAGACGCCGCAGCGATGGAATGCGGCGGCGTTCCCGTGCCCAGGCCGGGGAGAAGGATTACCCAGCCGGCCCGGTGCTCCGCTCAGCGGCGGCGCCGCCGCGACTTCGACTGCGCCTCGGCGGTGGCGTTGGCCTTGGCGGCCTCGGCCGCCCGGGCGGCTTGCTGCGCCTTTTCCGCCCGGTCCCTCGCCAGCGACTCCTCCAGGGTGTCGAGCAGGAACTTTCCGCCGTCGTGCTTCGGATTCGCGGCGAGCAGCGCTGTCAGGTCGTCCTTGGCGGCCGCTTCGTCCTTGGCCCCGGTGTCGAGCACGACGCGAAGGTAGTGCGCGCGGACGAGCCCTGGATCGTGGTGCAACGCGTCCACGAGGTGTCCAAACCCCTCCTGCCGCTTCTGGTCCGAGGGCGGCCCGTGGGCGTCGAGTTCCGCCCCGACGAGATCGGCCCAACCGTCCTTCTTCCCCAGAATCTTGCCGTACTTCTTCACGAAGAGCGCGGTCTTGTCCGCGTCGTCGTTGTCCGCGTAGTAGAACGCGAGCGCCCGGAGGGCATCGAGGTTGTCGGGGGCCCCCTTGTAGACCTTCTGCGCCAGTTCGAACGCGTCCTTGGCCTGCTGCTGTTGCTGGGCCGAGAGCGTGTCGTAGTTGGCGTGCATCTTCTTCATCGCGTCGATGTCCGCGTTGACCTTCTGCATCCAGTCGGCGGGTTCCTTGCGGGCATTGTAGACGGCGACCTCCTTCTGGAGGGCGAGGTAGGAGTCGCCGAGCCGCTTGACCCGGTGACTCAGGTCGTCGGCCCGCAGTTCGAGGACCAGCGCCCGCAGCCCTTCGGCGTCGAGGTATTTCGGATTCGTCTTGAGGACGGCGGCGAGGATCGAGTCCGCCTGTGCGAGGCTCGTCGGATCGTCCAGCCGCACGAGCGCCATCGCCTTTCCGTACTGCGCGACGGCCGCACGGTCGGAACCCGGCGGTCCCATCAGCGCCGGAAGGAACATCGCCGCGGCGATGCCGAGCCCAATCGCGACGACGAGCCCCGCGGCCAGGTAGAGCGGTGCCCGGCTCTTGCGCACGAGTTGTGTCTCGAGGTCCGCCGCCGCCATGAACATCTGGGTCTGTCCGGGCTTGCGGTTGGCCTCGCCGGCCGCCGCGACCTGCGCGTTCTTGTTCGCCCGGTCGACGGCGTCCCCCTGCGTGAAGAACATCTGGGTGACGCGGCCCGGCCTCGAGCCGCCGGGCGCACCCGAGGGCGGTACCGAGACGGGCGCCGACTCGACCGGCGCCGGGGCGGCCGCCATCGGCGGGGTCGCAACGGGAGCGGGCGGCTCGGCCGCCGGGAAGGGAAGGCCCGGGGAGGTGATTCGCCCCGACGCGGTGACGGGGGCCGCCGCCACGGGAGCAGCCGGGGCCGGCAGAGGGGCCGCGACCGGCGGAGCGGAGACTGCGGGGTACGAAGGCTGCGTGACGGCCTGCGTGGCCGGGACGACGCCTGCAATGGGCGGCGGGACGGGCAAGGCCGCGGGAATGGGCGCCGGCGCGGGAGCGGCCGACAGCGCGGCGCCGCCGAAGGTCGGTGCGGCCATCGGCGCCGTGCCGATCCCGGGCGAACTGGAACGGGCCGGCGGCGCGCTCGAGGGCACGGGAGCCGGCGCGACCGCGGGCGCGGTCACCGCGGGCATCCCGGGCGAACTCGCACGCGGCGCCGGTGGCGACCAGTTCTGTGTCGCCGGCATCGCCGCGGCGCCGCCACCGAAGGCGGGAAGTCCCGGATCGGTCGGCGCCCTCGCTGCCGCGGGGGGCTCCGCGGCCGTCCCTGCCGCCGGCCACGTCGGACGCGTCGACGGCGTCGCCGCGGCTCCCACCGACGGCATCGCGGGATCGGTCGGCGCCTTCGCCGCCGCATCCGGCGCGAACATCATGACCGTGCGGCTGCTGGTACGTGCCGCCGGAGGGTAGGCGGTGAACAGGTTGCCGCATTTCGTGCACTGGACCGGCGCCCCCGACGCGGGGATCAGCCCGTCGTCGACCGCATAGGAAGTCTGGCACTTTTCGCACGTGATCTGCACGGTCACCTCGATTGCAACGACTCGCTTGCCGCCCCCCGACCTGGGAGGACGTCCCGTTCGGCCCCCGCCACCACGGCGGCCTTTGCCAACGCTGCCCACCTGCGGGGGCCGATGCCGGGAACCTCCCGGACGTCGGAGACGGATCGGAACGGGCGCGCCGCAGCGATGCGGGCGGCCAGCCCCGGGCCAATCCCGGGCAGCGCCTCCAAGTCTTCCACGGATGCGTGGTCGATGTCGATGGGCAAGTCGAGGAGACGAAGCGCCGGCCCGGCCATCCGCCCCCCCGAAATGCCGCAGCGTCGAGGCGCCACCTCGAGGAGGTCGCCGTCACGCAGCGGCGGAAGTGGCGGGCAGTGCGCCGGCCGACCCAGCGCGGCGGCGAGCCCCGCGGCGCCGGCGGCACACGCAAGCTGCGACCATCCGCCCCGGGCCCGCAGTTCGACCCGGACTCCGCAGTTCGGCGGCAGCGGCGGCAGCTCCCGAGCGGCCCTCGCGCCGGCGAACGAAACCGCGCACAGCCCGGCGAGCAACGCGGCGGTCGCGACGTTCCGGCCCATGACTCAGCCGGCCTGGGCGATCGCCGCGCCCCGCGACGCCCGGTCCAGCCCGAACGCCGTGTGAAGCGCCCGGACCGCCAGCTCCGTGTACTTCTCGTGGACGACGCACGAGATCTTGATCTCGGAGGTCGAGATCATCAGGACGTTGATCCCCTCGGCCGCCAGCACCTGGAACATCTTCGACGCGACGCCCGAGTGGTTGCGCATCCCCACGCCGACCACCGAGACTTTCGCGACCTGGTCGTCGGTCTCGATGCCCTTGACGCCGAGCGGCCCGGCCGCGGCCCGGATCACGGATGCGGCCTTGCCGAGGTCGCCCCGCCCCACGGTGAAGGTCAGGTCGGTGTGGCCCTCCTGCGAGACGTTCTGGACGATCATGTCCACGACGACTCCCGCCTCCGCGAGCGGCGTGAAGATCTTGGCCGCCACGCCCGGCACGTCCGGCACGCTGCGCAGCGCAATCTTCGCCTCGTTCCGATCGCTCGCAATCCCACTGACGAGCACGTCTTCCATGGCGCTGTCCTCCTCGCAGACGAGGGTGCCCGGGTCGTCGCCGAAGCTCGACTTCACCCAGAGCGGCACCCGGTACTTCATGGCGAACTCGACCGACCGAATCTGCAGGACCTTGGCGCCCTGCGACGCCAGCTCGAGCATCTCCTCGTAGGAGATCCGGTCGAGCTTGCGCGCGGCCGGGCAGACGTTCGGGTCCGCGGTGTAGACGCCGTCCACGTCGGTGTAGATCTCGCAGGAGTCCGCCCGCAGCGCCGCCGCCAGCGCGACGGCCGTCGTGTCCGAACCTCCCCGCCCGAGCGTCGTCACGTTGCCCCGCTCGTCGGTCCCCTGGAAGCCGGCGACGACGGCGATCTCGCCGCGGCCGAGGGCGGCGGAAATGCGGTCGGCGTCGATGCTCTGGATCCGCGCCCGCGAGAAGCTGCTGTCGGTGACGATCTTGACCTGGTGGCCGAGCAGCGAGACCGCCTTCCCGCCCGCCGCCTGGATGGCGAGTGCGAGCAGCCCGACCGAGACCTGCTCGCCCGTCGCGACGACGACGTCCTGCTCGCGCTCCTCCGGGCTCGGGTGGATCTGCCGGGTCAGGGCCAGGAGCCGGTTGGTCTCGCCCGCCATCGCGCTGACCACGACGACCACGTCGTGGCCCGCCGCCCGGGCCGCGAGGCAGCGGCGCGCGACCCGCCGGATCCGGTCCAAGTCGCCCACCGATGTCCCGCCGTACTTCTGGACGACCAGCATAGGAAGTCTGCGAATTTAGAGGGTCGTGGCGCAGGATGTCAAACCCGCGGCCTCGCCTCAATCCGTCACGAGCCGTCCGGCGGATCGCGACCGTAACCCGACCCCGACCCCGGCCACGGCTCACGCCGAAATTTGGGCTCGCGGCCGTCGCCTCGGCCGTGGACGCGCCGATCGGCCCGCGGTAAAAGCTTCGGCCCATGTCCGACACCTTACTGCTCGACGGGGAATCGCTGCGCATCGAGGATCTCGGCCGGGTCGCGGCCGGCGGAGTCGCGGTCGCGCTGGCGCCCGCCGCGCGGGAGCGGATCGTCCGGGCGCGCGCGCTCGTCGATCGGCTGGCGGAGTCGCCCAAGGCCACCTACGGGGTCAACACGGGCTTCGGGACACTCGCCGAGATCCCGATCGCTCGGGCGGATCTCGAGAAGCTCCAGCGCAACCTCGTCCTCTCGCACGCCGCGGGAGTGGGCGCCCCGCTGCCGTTGCCGGAGGCCCGCGGCCTGATGCTGCTGCGCGCCAACGTCCTCGCGAAAGGCCACTCCGGGATACGGCCCCAAACGGTCGATCTCCTGCTCTCGGCCCTCGCCGCCGACATCGTGCCGGTCGTGCCTGAGCAGGGCTCCGTGGGTGCCTCCGGCGACTTGGCGCCCCTCGCCCACCTCGCCCTGGTGCTGATTGGCGAAGGCGAGGCGTTCCACCGCGGCGAGCGCCGGCCCTCCCGCGACGCGCTGGCCGCCGCCGGCCTCTCGCCGGTCGTTCTCGGGCCGAAGGAGGGCCTCGCCCTCGTCAACGGGACGCAGGCCATCTGCGCGGTCGCAGGTCTCGCGTTGCTGCGCGCGCAGGCGCTCGCCGAACTGGCCGACGTCTGCGGCGCCACCGTGGTCGAGGGGCTGCTCGGCTCGCAGCGGCCCTTTCAGCCCCACCTGCACGCGGTGCGGCCCCACCCCGGCCAGCGCGCGGTCGCCGCCCACCTGCTCGCGCTGCTCGAGGGCAGCCCGCTCAACGCCTCGCACGCCGACTGCAAGAAGGTCCAGGACGCCTACTCGCTCCGCTGCATGCCGCAGGTGCACGGCGCGGTCCGCGACGCGCTCGCCTTCGCCCACGGGACGCTGTCCGTCGAGCTGAACGCCGCGACCGACAACCCGCTGGTCTTCGCGGACCGGGAGGAGATCGTCTCCGGCGGCAACTTCCACGGCCAGCCGGTCTCGCAGGCCGCGGACATGATCGCGATCGGTCTCGCCCAGCTCGCGGCCATCTCGGAGCGCCGGATCGAGCAGCTCGTCAACCCTTCCCTCTCGGGCCTGCCGCCCTTCCTCGCGCCCGAGGGTGGGCTGCACTCCGGCTTCATGATCGCCCAGGTCACCGCGGCGGCGCTGGTGGCCGAGCTCCGGCTCCTCGCACACCCCGCCTGCGTCGACAGCATCCCGACCTCCGCCGGCCGCGAGGACCACGTCTCGATGGGGATGGGCGCGGCGCTCAAGGCCCGCCGGGCGGCCGAGCTGTGCCGGACCGTCCTCGCGATCGAGCTTCTCGTCGCCTGCCAGGCCGTCGACCTGCGCGCGCCGATCCGCCCCGCCGAGCCGATCGGCCGCGTCCACGCCGCGGTCCGGCGGCGCGTGCCCCCGATGTGGCAGGACCGCGAGCTGCACCGCGACATCGCCGCCGTCTGCGAGCTGGTCGACGCCGGCGCGATCCTGGCCGCCGCCCGGGGCTCCGCGCGAACCGGTTGACAGGCGGCGAGCGGGTTTCTTTTAATATTCGCCCCCGCGCGACACCAGGAGACACCGACGATGACCCTCGACCTCGCCTGCGCCGAATGCGAAGCCAGCTTCGAGCTGGACGTCACCGAGCTTCTCGACGAGCCCGGCAGGATTACCTGCCCCAACTGCGAAGCGAAAGCGCCGCGCCGCAAGGCCGAGGTCTTCGCCTCCGCCGTCGACGAGCTGCTCCGGGCGGTGGCCGGTCTCGCGGAGAAGTTCTCCGTCACCCTTTCCGCCGAGACGGACGACCTGCCCGCCGCCTACGAGACGGGCCGCCGGACCGCCCGCCGCGCCGTCGCCGAAGAGGAGGAGGACGACGAGGACGAGGACGAGGCGGAGGAGGACGAGAGCTACGACGAAGAGATTCCCGAGGACGAATCGGACGACTGAGAGAGGTACGGCGCGAGCGCGGCGCGCAGTCGCTCCCAGCTCCTGCCCAGATCCTCGATCATCACCTTCGTCTCGCCGAGCACCGGCATGAAGTTGGTGTCGCCGTTCCAGCGGGGGACGGCGTGCCAGTGGAGGTGGTCGGCGATGCCCGCACCCGCGACGCGCCCCAGGTTCATGCCGAGGTTGACCCCGTCGGGCGCGTACGACGCCTGGAGGGCGCGCACGGCGATCTGCAGCAGGGTCCCGAGGTCCGCGGCCTCCTCGGCGGGAAGAGCCGCGAAGTCCGCGGTGTGGCGCCGCGGCACCACCATCAGGTGGCCGTTGTTGTACGGGAACTTGTTCAGGATGACGAAGCTGTGCCGGCTGCGGCCGAGGACGAGGTTGCGACGATCGGCGTCGCTCCCTTCCTGCGCCGGCAGGTCGCAGAAGATGCAGCCTGCCGGTGCGCCGCCCGCGATCAGCTCCTGCCGCCAGGGCGCCCAGAGGCGGTTCATCGTGCGGCGGCGCCCGGGGCGAGGAAGAGGAGCCCGAGCGGCGGCGTCGCCGCCTCGCGCAAGCCGGCGGCGGCGGACCCGCTCGCCTGTTTGAAGATCTTCGAAATCTGGAGTTGCATCTCCTCGGGCGGATAGACGAGGCGGGGCTCGCCCTTCTGGTGCGCGAGATCGACGGCGCCCGCCGCGGCCTCTTCGAGGCCGCCGATCCGATCGATCAGGCCGAGCTTCTGGGCCTGCTCTCCGGTGAGCACCCGGCCGTCGGCGATCGGCCGCACCTTGTCGACGGGCAGCTTGCGTCCCTTGGCCACCGCCGCGAGGAACTGGCCGTAGACGTCGTCGATGAGCGACTGGAAGAACTTCCGGTCGTCGTCCGTCATCGGCCGGAGCGGCGAGCCCACGTCCTTGAGCGGCCCGCTCTTGACGACGTTCACGCCCACGTGCGCCCAGTCGAGGAGCCGGTCGAACTCGGGCAGCTCGGCGATGACCCCGATGCTGCCCGTGAGGGTCCCCGGCTCGGCGTAGATCCGCCGCGCCGCGACCGACAGGTAGAAGCCGCCCGAGGCGGCCTCGTTGCCCATCGACACCACGACCGGCTTGACCTTGTCCGCGCGGGCAATCGCGTCGTGGATCTCCTGGGAGGGTGCGACCGCGCCGCCCGGCGAATCGACCCGGACGACGATGGCCTTGACGTCGTCCCGCTCGCGGAAGCGGCGCAGCGCCTTGACCACCGCGTCGGGCGAGCGGATGAGGCCAGTCACCTCGACGACACCGACCCGGACCTTCCCGGTCTCGGCCCCCAGCCCCGACATCTCTTCGGGTTGGACGGCGGCGACGACGAGGGTCACGGCCGTCACGGCAAAGAGCACGAACGCGGCGGCCGCGACCGCGACGACGATGATC
>DAIDIT010000096.1 GCA_027451705.1 Pseudomonadota bacterium | reverse complement strand
GCCGACGCGGGCGAGGATCGGCTGCCGCAGGGCTCCGAGCCGCGGCAGGAGGTCCTCGGCCGCGGCATAGGCGTCCAGCTCGTCGGCGACGACCTCGTGGCTCGCGGCGCGCAGCCAGATGTCCAGCTCGGCCATCCGTTCGGGCTGGCGCGACCGGAAGCCCGCGGAGGTCGCCCACTCGCGCAGGAACGCCGCCAGCTCCGGCCCGATGGGCCCCGCCCGGACCTTCGCAGCGAAGTCCGCGAAGGACGTCCGTTCTGCCGGCGTCGGCCCCGCCGTCCCGCCGAGCAGCGCAATCCGGCCAATCGGGAGCCGTCCTTCGAGCGCGAGCAGGAGCGCCCGGTAGGCCCCCGCGGAGAAGCCGACGACGGCCCACAGCTCGTCCACCCCGCGCGCCGCGAGGTCCGCCTCGAGCAAGCCGTTCACCTTCCGCCAATCGTACGGCCCGTCGAGCCGGGGGCTCCGGCCGTAACCCGGCATCTCGGGCACCAGAACGCGGTACCTTCCGAGCAGCGGCCGCCAGAGCGGCTCGAAGCCGCAGGCGTCCATCTGCAGCCCGGGCAGGAAGAGCACCGGAGGCCCGGCGCCCAAGTCCGCGACGAAGATCGTGCCGTCCTCCCTGCAAACCAACGGTACGAGCTTGCCGCGAAGTGAACCCGAGGGCAAGCCCCGGCCCCGGTACGCGGGCCGAGCGATGCTACACGGGCAGCGCGCGGGCGGCACGCGCGGTGCCTTCGGGGTCCTCGACGGGGAGGGCGTGGCCGCAGCCGGGGACGACCTCGAGGCGGGCGCCGGGGATGGCGCGGACGATGGCCTCGCTCTTCGCCTTCGGGCAGGCGAGGTCCAACTCGCCCACGCGCGCGACGACGGGCGTCCGCAGCTTCCGCAAGCGCGGGACGAGATCCTCCATCGCGGCGATGGCGCTCAGCTCGGCCGCGAAGGCCGCGCGGTCCGGCGCGTCGACCCAGGCCGCGACCTCGGCGCGCTCGCGCGGGTGGGAGGCGGCGAAGCCCGGAGAGAGCGCCCGCGCGATCCAGGCGTCGTGGATGTCCGCGCCGGACTGGACCGCCGCCGCGAAGCCGCGGAAGGCCTCCGCCTCGCCGGGGTCGAGCCCCGCGACGCCCCCGAGCAGCAGCATCCCGGTCACCTCGATGCGCCCCCCGAGGGCGATCGCGAGCGCCCGGTAGGCCCCGAGCGAGAGGCCGACGAACGCCGCCTTCAACACGTCGTGGCCGATGAGCGTGCCTTCGATCAGGGCGTTGGCCGCGGCGATCGACGTCCCCCTCGGCAGCGGGGGCGACTGGCCGTACCCCGGCAGATCTGGGATCAGCACGCGGTGGTCCGATTCGAGGGCGGCGGCAAGCGGGTGAAACGACTCGCGCGTCCCCGGCGCGCCGTGCAGCAGCACGACGGCCGGTCCCTGTCCTCTATCTTCGAGAAACATCTCGACCTCGTTCTGGCGCGCGCCGCCCCCCACCCAGACCGCCCCCCGCAAGCGGAGGAGGGCCTGCCCTGCGACGGCCCTCCAGCGGCGCCTCGCGCACGGCCAGCGACAGCGCGGGCATGCCGGGCGAACAGACGCGGGTCGTCGCGAACCCGAGGCCCGAACGCAGCCGCTCCAGCGTCCCGGCTCGGTTCGCCGCGAGGAGGGCTTCCCCCGCCGCATTCGCGTGGCGGATGCGCCGCCGGGGGCCCAGCAGGAACGCGGGCCCCGGGATGGCCTCCATCGCGTGTGGGAGGGCGTTCGCCCGCAGCCGGCGCTCGCCGAGCTGCCGCTCGAGCCGGAGCCGCCGGCCCAGCGCCGGCACGAGTGCGTCGAGGGCCGCCTTGTCCGCGTCGCCGAACCGCCCCTCGCGAAAGCCCCCCACCCAGGCAAGCAGGGACGGACCATCACAGACGAGTGCGCGGAGCTGGTCGGAACGGTGCAGTCCGAAGCGGACGAGGAGCGGCCAGAGGGGAACTTTTTCGGGCCGGCGGCGGAAGTCGCCGAGCGCGAGTGCGCGGTTGCGCTGCCGGGGCTCGGGGCGGGCGGCGTCATAGAGACCGAAGGCCGGCGGTGCCCCGCGGACGAATCCCAGAAAGGCGCCGATCATCCAGGGCGACAGGCCGCTGCTTCCGAGGACAGTCGTGTCGAGCTGCCGCTGCCCGGCCACGGAGATGCGGTAGGCGACCGCGACGTCGAGACCGAGCGTCGTCCGCAACGCCGGGACGACCTCGGGCAGCGCGCGATCGTCGGGCGACGAGAGGCGCCCGAGCCGGTCCGCGATGGCGTCGAGCGCGGCGCGCCGCCCGGGCCGAGCGCGGCTGCGTCCTCCCGAACTCCGCGTCCCCGATTTGCGGCCCGCGCCGCTCTTCGGAATGCTCCCCACCCGATCGAAAGAACACGGATACGAGCGCCGCGTCAACCCTGGGCGCGAGGCCGGTGGCGGCCGGCGATTGTAAACCTCGGGTCAACTCGCTTGACGGTGCCGGGCGCGGCCCCTAATACGTCCGCCCGTGGCCCGACCGCTCGCACTGCTCCTCCCGCTCCTGCTCGGAGCGCCGCGGACGCTGACCCTCGACGAGGCGCTGGCGCGGGCGCGCAAGATCCAGCCCGCGCTCCGGCTCGCGCGCGACAACGTCGACGCGGCCCGGGCTCGGTCGGGCGAGGCCTTCGGAGGCTACCTCCCCCAGCTTTCGGCGACGGGCGCCTACCAGCTCTCGACCGCGAACTTCGTCATCAATCCCGGCCTCGCGGCGATCTTCGCGAGCCGCGGCAATCAGAATGGCCAGACCGCGTGCATCACCGCGGGCGGCCCCATCGAGGCCTGCATTCCTTCGGTGCCGAACATCGGCGAGACGATGACGCCGTACAGCTTTTTCAGCGCCCAGCTCAACGCGAGCGAGACGATCTGGGACTTCGGCCGCACGAGCAACGCGGTCGGACAGGCCGACGCGGCCGCGGCGGGCGCGGAGTCGGATCTTGTGACGGCCCGCCACCAGGTCGACTTGAACGTGCGGACGGCGTACTTCACGGCACTCGCCGACCAGCAACTCGTCGACGTTGCGCGCGAGCAGCTCGCCGACCAGCAGAAGCACCTCGCGCTCGCCCAGGCTCGACTCGAGGTCGGCGCCGGTGCCCGCTACGACGTCAGCCTCGCGCTCTCGAACGAGAAGACCGCCGAGGTCCAGCTCGTCCAGGCGCAGAACAACTACGACGTCGCCCGGGCGACGCTGGAGCAGGCGATCGGCGAGAAGGGCGACATCGACTTCCGGCTCGCACCCGTGCCGCTCGAGACGTCGTACGCGATCCCGGACATCGAAGAGGCGACGCGCCGGGCGCTCGCGGCGCGGCCGGACTACCGCTCCGCCGTGCGCAAGATCGAGGCACAGCAGCGGGCGGTCGACGCGCAGCGCGCGACCTTCTACCCCTCGCTCGCGGCCGCGGGGAACTTCGGCTGGACCGGCTACACGACGCCGCTGACCTACAACTGGCAGGTCGGCGCGACGCTGACGGTGCCCCTCTACACGGCGGGAGTCGACTACCACAAGCTCGACGAGTACGAGGCGACGCTCGATTCGCTGGTCGCGAGCCGGGACACGCTGGCCCTCCAGGTCCGCCTCGACGTCTCGAGCGCGATTCTCTCGGCCCAGCAGGCCCGAGCTTCGCTGGACTCCGCCGACGCCGCGGTCAGGTCGGGCGAGGACGCGCTCGCGCTCGCGGAGGGGCGCTACCAGACGGGCGCAGGCAGCATCGTCGACGTGACCGACGCCCAGGTCACCGAGGTGACCGCGAAGGCCGGCCTCGTCCAGGCCGACTACAACTTCGAGTCCGCGCTCGCGAAGCTGCGCTACGCCCTCGGCGAGGACTGACGCCCCCCTCCGCGGCCGGCCCGAGGGTCCGGCGGAGCCCACGGCACCCGTTCGCCGTCGAGGACGGCAGCCTGGGGGCCGGGCGAGCGGCACGGCCCTCGTCGCGGGCCGTCGCCTAATTTAGGGGCGTGAAGGGGCGAATCGCGCGGCTCTGGGAGCGGCTCACCGGCTTCTGGGCCCTCCGGACCCTCGCCGTCGGGGCACTGGCGTCCGGGGCCGACCTGACGGTCCTCATCACGCTCGTCCAGTTCGCGCACTTCGACCCGGTGCCGGCCGCCGTCTGCGGCGTCGCCACCGGCGCCACGATCAACTTCTTCGTGAACAAGCGCTTCTCGTTCCGGGACGAGGGCGACACCCGGCGCGAGGCCGTGCGCTTCGCCCTGTCGACCGGTGCGGCGACGGGCGTCCACGCCGGCGTGGTCTACCTGCTCGCCGATCGATGGCACGTCAGCTACGTCCTCGCGAAGCTCTGCGCGGACGTGCTCGTCTTCTTCTTCGGCAACCTCGCGGTCCTGCGCCTGGTCGTCTTCCCGCCCCCCCGCCGACCGGCGTAGGGCGGGGACCTTCAATGGCAACCGAGCCGCTGCAAGAAGACCACCTCGTCGGTATCGACGGCATCGAGACGGGTGTCGCGCATCGAAGGGATGCGCCGTTGGAGGAGCGAGACGACGAACGCCTCTTGCTCCAGGAACTGGACCGTCGGGCCTCCGAAAAGTGAGCCGAGGGAACTCGGGGCCGTGCCCCCGAGCCTCGCGACTGGCCTTTTCAGCATGCGGGCGGGAAGCCATTCGAACATTCCGCGCAGAGGTCGAGGCGACCCGTGCGCTGCCCGGCACCTGGCTTTCGGTACCCGACTGTCGCCGTAGCCCACCAGGGGCTTGGCTTCCGATTGTTTGCCACCCAGCCGGCCGATCCGCGGCGCCGTACCCACGACGCGGAGGTCGACCGCGGGAGTTCGCTGAAACGAGGTTCAGGAACCCTGGACGAGCGCGAGGATGTTGCCCTCGGTGTCCTTGAACCACGCGGTCTTTCCGCCGGGGTGCGTCACGATCCCGTTCTTCATGCCGGGCATGTCGTACTCCTCGAACACGACACCCCGGGCCCGAAGCTCGGCGACCTCGCGCTCGAGGTCCCGGACATGCCAGTAGGCCTGGCTGGCCTGGTTCGTCCCCGCGTGGGGCGAGGGGTAGAGGAAAGCGCGCGTGCCCGAGGCGAATTCGTACTCGATACCCCCGGAGGTCTCGCGCCTGGCCCTCAGGCCCAGCGTTTCCTCGTAGAACTTCCGCGCGCGGGCGAGATCCTTGGCGGGGAAGTACGCGTACAGCGGCTGGTCTTGCAACATGGTCGTCACCTCCTCGACGGGCGGGCGTGCGCCGCAAACTAGCGGCGTTTCGTCCTCGGCGCAATCGGAACGAGGCGTCGGCGGGCGTCGGACCGCTTCGGGATCACCCCCAGGGTTCCCAGCCACGTCTCGACCAGCCGGGGCCAGCGCGTGATGGGCAGCTCCGTGCGCCGCAGGCCGAACGCGTGGCCGCCGTGCGCGTACAGATGCATCTCCACGGGAACTCCCGCGTCTTTCAGCGCCACGTAGTAGGTGAGCGCCTGCTCCACGCCGTCGACGCGGTCGTCCTCCGCCTGCAAAAGGAAGGTGGGCGGCGTCGCTCGCGTGACGGTAACCTTCGGGTTAAGCGCGAGGCCCTGCCCCGTCCAGAGGTGCCCCGGGTAGATCGCCGCCGCGAAGTCGGGTCGGCAGCTCAAGTCGTCCGCCGCATCGACGCGCCGATAGGCGCGCCGCTCGAAGTGGGTGCTGATGTCCGCCGCCAGGTGGCCTCCCGCGGAGAACCCCAGCACCCCGCACCCGGTGCGGGTCGAAGTGCCATTCCGCGGCGTGCAGGCGTACGAGCCCAAGCGCGCGCTGCGCGTCCTCCAGGGCGGTGGGCGCGCGCGGCGTCACCTGGCAGTCGCATCCCCGCTCCCAGTTCGGCCCCGAGTTCGGCACGCGGTACTCCAGGAGCACGCACGTGATCCCCGTTCGGGTGAGCCAGTCGCAGACCTCGGTGCCTTCCAGATCGATGGCCGGTTCCTCGTAGCCGCCACCGGGAAACACCAGGACCGCCGCGCCGCTGTTCTTCCCCGAGGGCGGGTACACCGTCAGGGTGGGCGTCGACACGTTTCGAACACCGGTGACCGGCCGGCCGGCGACGAGCCCCTTTCCGACCTCGATCGTCTCGGGTTGCGTCGCCGCGGCCGTCGGCTCGTCCGGCGGCAGTCCCAGCCACAGCGCCATCCGGACCCGGCCCGGCGCAGGCGGCCACGCCGCCGCCAGGAGCGCGGCGAGGACTCCGCTTCGGGCGACGACACCGATCAAGACGACACCCCGGGTCACCGGCCGGCGCCGCGGGGGCACAAGGCAGAGCTCGGGGCGATCCTCACAATCGGCATTTGGCGGCTCATCGGCTTCCCTCCGGCATCGGCGGCGGCAATTTGACCGCGTGTCCGGTCGGACACCGAGTCATTGCGCCGCGAGAATGCTCGGGAAGACGGACTTGTCCGTCACCGCCGGCTCCTCACCGCCCGCTCCCGCCCGCCCTCTGAGCCGCGAGCCTCCGCCCTCCCAGCCGTCGCCAGCCGATAGAGCTGCTCCACCTTGCGCGCGTGGTCGCGCACGAAGGGGTTCTTCTCGTCCCACACGTAGCCCGCGAGCACCGAGCAGATCTTCTCCCTCACCGCCTGGTCCACCTGCTCAGCGAAGAAGATCGCGGGCAGCTTGCCCTCGTACCAGGCGCTGACGAAGGTGCGGAACACGCCGGTGCCGGCCGTCATGGGGGCGGCGTAGTCGACCTGCCAGTCGACGCGCTCGCCCGAAAGCTCCCTCAGGATGCAGCGGGCCGCGCGGCGCGCCGACTCGAGGGCGAGCGTCACGCCCGAGGAGAACACCGGGTCCAAGAACTCGGTCGCGTTTCCCACGAGACAGAAGCCGTCCCCGTGGATCCGCTTCACCGCGCACGAGTAGCCCGCGAGCGCGCGCGGGGAGAGCGCCCACTCGGCGCCGCGCAGCCGCGCACAGTTCTCCTCGACCTCGAAGAGCCGCCGCAGGCACGCGTCCGGCTCCCGCGGGAATTGGGCGAAGACCTGCTCGTCGCCCACCAAGCCCACCGAGGTCACCCCGTTGCTGAATGGGATGATCCAGATCCAGCCGCCGCTTGCCGAGACGATGATCCAGATCCGCTGGGCGTCCTCGCCACCTGGGCGCTTCTCCCCGCGGACGTGGGCGAACACGGCCTTGCGCGGCGGCAAAGCCGAGGGCGCCTCGAGGTCGAGGAGGCGCGGCAGCACGCGGCCGTAGCCGCTGGCGTCCACAATGAAGCGCGCGGCAATCTCGCGCTCCTTGCCCTCGGCGTCGACGACCCGGGCCCGCGGCCCCTTCGCGAAGTCGACGGCGCGGACCTCGCAACCGAAGTGCACCGGAACGCCCCGTGCCGCCACCGCGGAGGCGAGCGTTTCATCGAAGTCTCCGCGCGGCACCTGCCATGTGTGATCCCAGCCTTTCGTGAACTGGGCTGCGAAGCTGAAGTCGCAGCGCTCGGCACCGCGCAGGAAGAGCGCACCCCGCTTGACGAGGTAGCCGCGCGCGCGCGCCGCCTCCAGCAACCCGGCATCCTGCAGGACGTCCATGCAGCGAGGCAGGAGGCTCTCGCCGATGACGAAGCGCGGGAAGCGCTGCTTCTCGACCACCATGGGCCGCAGGCCACCCTGATGCAGGAGCGCCGCCATCGCCGAGCCCGCGGGCCCGGCGCCGATGACGAGCACGTCGCAGGAAGATTGTACGGTCAGGGGCGTGCCCGGTGGAGCCCTGGTGGAGGAGACGGGCACGCGGTCGCCGAAGATCTGGTGGGTGGCCGGGCTCGCGTGTCAGTCAAAGTTCGGCTCGAAGCTGGTGTTCGAAGCCTACCAGGGTGGGCCAAAGGAGGGAACCGCGGCTGGCGGACACGCCTCCGACCGCTTCGTAGCCGCGATCTCCACCCGTCGTCGCCGCAATTGACGCCTGCGGCCTCCCCGGGAGGCCGGGAAGCTCGGTCGGAGCGATCGACCGGTCCTGCCTTCCCGTGCGATGGCGAGGATCGCGCATCGGAGACAAATATCCCCGCGCGAGCTCTCTCTCCTCTGGCAAGCTCATGCGGTCAGGGCGTGCCCATTGCGGCGAAGCCCGCCGCATTGCTGGCCTCGGCCGCTCCCAAGTCGTCTCCCGCCTCCATCGCCGAGGCGGCAGCCGCGTCGTCAGCGGCCATCGCGGCCTGCGAATCGCCCATCGCCGCGAAGCCCGCCGCACTGCCGGCCTCGGCCGCTCCCACGTTGTCTCCCGCCGCCATGGCGGAAGCAGCAGCCGCGTTGGAGGCGGCCATCGCCGCGAGGTTCGGCTCAGGCTGCGAGGGCACCGAGTCTCCACCCGGCGCGCCGGCCATCTGATCAGGAATCCCCTGCGGCTCGGAGGACGGGTTGCCCGCCTCGTAGGCGGGGCCGACGCAGCATCCCAAAGCAGCCACGACGCTCGCCAGCATCCAGACCCGTCTCATGATCGCATCCTCGTTCTACCTGTAATTGCATCCTCGTTCTACCTGCTTCGACTGGCGGCGGTGTTGAGGGATTCAAACTTGGCAACCTGGGGCGTCCTGCGGCCGCTCGCCTTCCCGGCGCCCCGGCGTCCGGCGTAGAATGCGGCCGTGCCCAGCCGGGGAGGCGATTTCCGCTCGTGCGCCCGCTGGGCGCCGCTCTTGCTCGTCGCGTGCAGCTCCGCGCCCCCGCCGCGGCCTGCGCCGACGGCGCCCCGGAGCGGACCCGCGGTCGGGGTCACCGAGTCCTTCCTCGCCGACTTTCGCGCGCTCGCGGCTGCCGGCAAGCTCGACGCGCTCGAGCCCGTCCTCGTCCGGGCGATGGGCGACGGCAGCGCGGCGGACCTACTCGCTGCGCTCCAGGTCGTCGTGGACGCGGGACGTGCCCCCGACGTCGCGGCGGGGCTCGACGCGCTCCTGTCCACCGACGGCTCGGGCGGCCTCGCGACGATCCTCGGCCCCGGCGGACCGCTGCACCTCGTGCTCGCAGACCCCTACCTGCCGCAGGCGGCGGACGCGCTCGCGGCCTTCTCGCGCACGGGCGCGCTGCACGCGGGCGCGTGGCCGGTCGCGCTGCGGCTGCTCGACTCCCCGCTGCTCTCCGCAGCCGCGCCCGCCACTGCCGACGCGCTCGCCGAAGGCGGTGCGCAGGGGGCGAGCTATGTGGCCGATGCGCTCGCGCTCCACGAGGTCTCGCCCAGGAACGGCCCCGAACTCGCACTGCTGGGCGCCGCGGACCTCGCCGTCGAGCTCCAGGCCGAAGGCAGGCTGCCGGGGCTCCTCCAGCCCGC
>DAIDIT010000095.1 GCA_027451705.1 Pseudomonadota bacterium | reverse complement strand
CGACGATGTAGTC
The DNA here is from genome assembly GCA_027451705.1 of Pseudomonadota bacterium. Classification (GTDB taxonomy): domain Bacteria; phylum Myxococcota; class Myxococcia; order Myxococcales; family JAKAPL01; genus JAKAPL01. Next base: position 9,198 of record DAIDIT010000095.1, on the reverse strand, counting down.
GACCTCGGGCCAGTCGGCGGGGCGGGGGTTCACGTACTTCATCACGGGGACGCGGGCGGTCTCGTCGGGGACGTCCTCGCCGGTCGCGGGGTGGCGCTTGGTGGTCACGCCGTCCCAGCGGGTGACGGGCTTGCCCCGCTCGTCGAGGAGGACCTCCTCGCGGTCGTAGGCGAGGACGGCGTCGCGGCACTCGATGTTCTGGTAGTTGCGGAGCACGGGCTCGGGCGGCCGCTCCTTCTTGCCGTGCGTCCGCAGATGCCACTGGAGGTGGCCGATCCAGAGGACCAGCTCGGCGATCTCCTTGGCCCAGCGCTTGACCTCGATGCCGTGGAACTGCGCGGGGGTGACGACGCTGCCCTCGTGGCCGAGCCGCTCCTGCGAGTCGCCCAGCTCGGCGAGCTGCGCCCAGACCTCGGTTTCGAGCCGCTTGAAGAGGTCGAGGGTCACGTAGAGGAAGTTGCCGGTGCCGCAGGCGGGATCGAGGACGCGGGTCTTGCAGAGCTTCTGGTAGTAGGCGCGCACGGCTTTGCGGGCGTCCTCGAGCTTGCCGGCCTCGGCGAGGATGCGGACGGCGGCCTGGACCTCCTGCCACTCGGCGCGCAGCGGCGCCTCGACGGTCGCGCGGACGAGCCGCTCGACGTAGGCGCGCGGGGTGTAGTGGGCGCCGAGCCGGTGGCGCTCGCGGGGGTCGAGCGCGCGTTCGAGGAGGGTGCCGAAGATCGACGGCTCGACGTCGGACCAGTCGCAGCGGGCCGCGTCGAGGAGCCGCGCGAGGTGCTCGGCCCCGAGCGGCAGCGCGATCGGGTCCTGGAAGAGGCCGCCGTTGAAGCGCAGGATCGCGGCGCCCTCGGGGAGGTAGCCGCCCTTGTCCATCGTCCGCCAGAGCGTCTCGACGCCCTTCGCGAAACGCTCGGGGTGGGGGAGCCACTTCTCCTCGATCAGCCCGATGAAGAGCCGCTCGGGGAGCAGGCCGGCGCTCTCGGCGAACATCGTGAAGATGCAGCGCATGAGGAACTCGGCGACGAGCTCCGGGCGGTGGCCGGCGGCCTCCAGGGCGCGCGCGAGGTCCGCGAGGTGGCCGGCGACCTCGCGCGTGATGCGGGTGGCGCGGCGCGCGGGGTCGAGGCTCGAGGGGTCCGTGAAGAGGGCGCGCAGCGTGGGCAGGTGCTCGGGCAGGTCCTTGAACCAGAGCCGCTTCGCGCGGGCGTTCGGGAACGGCCGGTAGTCGCCGCGGCCGTCGAAGCTGGCGTAGAGGTCGAAGCAGTGGCCGATGTCGCAGGCGACGACGAACGGCGGCGGCGCTTCGAGCGTCTCGACGTACTTGAGCGCTTGCCCGTAGGCGGCGTTCATCGCGAGGAACCACTCCGCGCTGTCGCGCCGGCCGCTGCCGTGCTTCTTGCTGCCCGTCTCCGAGCCCTGCTTGGCCTCGAGGACGAAGCAGCCCTCCTTGTAGAGGCCGATCTTGCCGATGCTCTGGCTGCCGTCCTCGTGCCGCAGCAGGGCGTCGCGCTCGAAGGTGTAGCGGTCGAGGGCCGGATCGCCGCGGGCGGGCTCGGGGCGGGGGACGTCGAGGACGTCGCACAGCTCGGCGAAGAAGAGGTCCTTGTTGGCGCGCTCGGAGCCGCCCGAGACGGCCCAGCGATCGATGAAGGCCTGGACGTCCACCGGAGGGCAGTCTAGCGCCTTCCGCGCCGGGAAGGCGCGGCGAGTTCGCGGGGACACTGCACCCCTTGCGACGGGCACCCGGGTGATGAGGCGCCGACGCCTCCGCCCGCTGAATACGGCCCGTCGCCTTCGCGTCCAAACCGCGGCATGTTCCCCCAGTCCAGCCTCGCATTCCTGCTTCTCGGTAAGGCCACGTTCTCCTGCGGGCGCAGGCTCGACACCGAGGTCGCCGTCCGCCACTGCGAGTCGAGCGTCGGGTGGGCGATGTACGACCGGACGCCGCTCGGCGTTTGCGACAGCTTCCGTCGCGCCTCGACCTGCTCGGACCCGGAAGTGCAGCCCATCCCAGTCCTCTCCCGCGCGCACGCCGGAACGCACGCGCCGAGGTCGTGACCCGTCCTCCATTCGAAAGACAGCTCCGTGCTCCGCAGCCAGCCTCCCGCCAGGGCCCTCGCGATCGTCCTCGCGCTCGCCGCGGGCTGCTGCTTCGACTCGACAACGGAAGGCCGCGACGGCGGCATGGCGAACGCTGGCACCGATCGCGGCGCGAATCCGCCCGCCTGTGCGCTCTCACGCTTCGAGCCCCAGGTTGCCTATGCGACCGGACTCACCCCGGAGGCCGTCGCGGTCTCCGACTTCGACGGCGACGGCCGCCTGGATCTCGCCGTCGTCAACTCCGCGGCCCCGTCCGAAAGCCCCGATATGCCCAGTACGCCCGGCACGACCGGCATCCTCCTGGGCCGGGGCGACGGGACGTTCGCCCCCCAGGTCGCCTACCCCGTGGGAACGAGCCCGGCGGGCCTCGTGGTCGCCGACTTCAACGGTGACGCTAAGCCTGACCTCGCGGTGACCAACGGCGCCGACGGCACCGTCAGCATCCTGCGGGGCCGCGGCGACGGCACGTTCGCCCCCCAGGTCGTGGTCCCTGTCGGAACGAGCCCCGCGGGCCTCGCGGTCGCCGACTTCGATGGCGACGGAAGGCTCGACCTCGCCGTGGCGAACAGCGACGACGGTACGGTGGGCGTCCTCCTCGGACACGGCGACGGCACCTTCGCCCGCCAGATCGCCTACCCGGCCGGAACGAACCCACAGGCCGTCGCGGCGGGCGACTTCGACGGCGACGGCAAGCCCGACCTCGCCGTGGCGAACAGCGCGGAAGCGACCGTGAGCATCCTCCTGGGCCGCGGCGACGGCACCTTCGCCGCCCAGATCGCCTACCCCGTGGGCGCCCGGCCGATGGCCCTCGCGGACGGCGACTTCGACGGCGACGGCACGCTCGATCTGGCGGTCGCGAACTTCGACGACGGCACGGTGAGCGTCCTCCCGGGCCGGGGTGACGGCACCTTCGGGCCACAGACCGTCAACGGGGTCGCCTCCGCGCAACCGTCGCCGCAGATCGCGCAACCCGACTCGATTGCGGTTGCCGATTTCAACGGTGACGGCAAACCGGATCTGGCCGTCGCGGACTGGAGCGGGATGTCCGCGGCCACCGTGGACGTGCTGGCGAACCAGGGCCGCGGCAGGTTCGGCGCCCAGGTGACCCTCCCCGTCGGGTATGCGGCCACGTCGGTCGCGGCGGGCGACTTCAACGGCGACGGCCGGCCGGACCTCGCGGTGACGAACTACGACGACGGCACCGTGAGCATCCTGCTGAACGACTGCACGCCCTGATCGCCGCACCCGGGAGAACCGGCCATCTCCCGCTCGCCTCGTCTTGATGGTCCTCGCCCTGGCCCTTCCGCCTCCGCTGGAGTCGGGCCTTGCGGCCATCGTCGCGGCCGACTTCGACGGCGACAGCCCCCTGACTTTCTGGGCGCTGGCCTCGTCAGAGCCTCTGACGCACGATCGAGATCCTCTCGATGGCGTCGGGCCGGAGTCGAGTCCTCTCGGGCGAGGCTCGACGCGCTACTGGCGGCCGGTGTCGCGGATGGCGATGCCCTGGCCGTTCATCATCTCCTTCTCGCCGACGAACTCGCCCCAGCGGGTGAAGCGGACGAAATGGTGGTTGCCGAGGTGGGTGACGACGAGGAGGTTGCCGCCCGCGGCCTTCGTTGCCTTGCGCAGCGTCGCGAGGATGCGCATCCGGCGCTCGGCGACGTCGTCGATGCGGTTCGTCTCGACGATCCGGCACGGGTAGTAGAAGGGCGTCAGCCACGTCCAGAGCGTGAACGTGAGCCAGGAGAGCGGGATCTGGGCATTGCAGTAGACGTTCCGGAAGGCCTCGTCCTCGGGGTAGTCGTAGAACCAGAGCCCCGCGTACGACAGATGGCCGGGCTTCGGGAAAGCGCCCACGTGGCCCACCACCCTGTAGCGCGGGTCCTGCACCACGATGCCGCCCGGCCCCCACGAAAGCCCGGGCGGCAATTCGCCGAGGAGCACCCGGACGTCGCGGGCGTCGTCCCAGTTCATGTCGTCGGCGGTGAGGTCCGGCAGCGCCATGACGTGAACCGGGCCGAGCGGGTCGACCCTCGGGCGGTAGTTCAGGCTCGCGCAGGAGGTGGCGAGCAACGCGGTGGCGGTGGCGGCGGCAATCTTCATGGCAGCTCCCATCCTCGGCGGAGGGCGGCCGTCGTGGAGGTCCAGGATCGACGACCGGACGGCGGCAAGCAACGGCCTCGGCGACCGCCCATTCCCGAATGACGGACGCACCTCCCGAGAAATTCTCGCGAGGCGGCGCCGGACCGAACGAGAATAGCCGGGATCGAGTCGCCGTCCGATCCTTCGGAATGATGGGCGAGACGCCAATGAAGATTGTCGTCGCCGCCTGCTGCGGACTGTGTCTGGCCGCCGGCCGCGCCGAGGTGCAGTACGACGCCGACGCGCTCTCGGGCGGAAGCGCTGCGGTGGCCGCGCCGAAACACGATCGTCACCGCCGACTTCGACGGCGACGGCGCGGAGAACTTCGCGCTCCGGCGGCGGGGTGCCGCTTCCGACGGAATTCGGAGGCGCACGTGACCTGGATGTCGTGCTCGCCGTAAGGGACGCCCCGGATGACGGTGCTTTCGTCGCGGCGGTGAAGCGCCGGGCTCATGGCATCATTGTTGCGTGGCTCTGCCCCGATCGCCCGAGGTCGCCATGCACCGTACCGCCACGCTTCTCACCGTTCTCGCGCTCGCCTCCTGTTGTCTCACCCCCGCATTCGAAGGGGATGACGCCGGGCCCTGCGCGGCCTGCCCCGTGCCGGACGCCGGGGGCGCCGACGGTGGCTGCTTCGTGAACTCCGATTGCCACAAGAGCAATCCCGACGACTGTAACGCCTACCTCGACATGTCTTTCATCTGCTACGAGGGCGTCTGCACGTGTGCCGGAGCCGTGGCGGACGCCGGGAACGGCGACGGAGGTACCGAGCCCTGCACGGCCGATTCGGACTGCGCCGGCAGCGCCGCCGGCAGCAGCTACTGCGAGGTTCCGCTGACCGCCTGCCCGCAACCCAATCCCTACGACGGCGAGGTCACCGCGGCGCTCGGAGTCTGCCACCGGAGCTGCTGGCAAGGTGCCTGCACCTGCCAGGTCGACGCCGACTGCCCCGGCGGTAGCTGCCGCACGGTTGCCGATCCGCCCGTCTGCATCGGCGGCGGCGGTGACTGCGGTATCTTCACTTGTCCCAACGGGTGTCGCATGGTCAGTTTCGCCGAGGATCCGTGCGGAGTCTGCCTCTGCGCGGCTTGCCCTGCGCCCGACGCCGGGAGCGGCGGAGCGGTCTGCGGCCTCGGTCTCGATGCGGGCGCGTGTGGGCCAAACCAGGTCTGCTGCGACTCCTGGGGCGGCATCGCCAGGCCCGACGGCGGGCCCAATGGCCAGGGCTGCAACGATCTCGGCCCAGATGGAGGCTGCCCAGAAGGCGCCCTCTGCGCCTTCGACGGCGGCACCATCACGAGCTGCGACTTCGATTACCCTTGAACGGGGCGCTCCCTGGCAAGGGACGCGCAAGCACCGCTTCCGCGTCTCGCGTCTCGCGAGCCTGGAACGGCCGATCGAGACGAGGCGCGCAACCGCGGGTAGGTCGAAGGCGATCGTGGTGCCGTCGCTTGGGTCCTGGGTCCCGAGGCTGGAGGCGGCGAGTCCCTCGCTTGGAAGGATAGGTACATCGGGGTTGGCCACGGTTGTGTCGTCGGGGACCGAGCCCTGGCCCTTCCGCCTCCGCTGGAGTCGGGCCTTGCGCCATCGTCGCGGGCGACTTCGACGGCGACGGCCCCCGGATCTCGCGGTCGTGAACTCCGACGGCGCGGGCAGCGCCAGCGACCCGGACGGCGGCACCCTGCCGCGTTCGCGAAGGTGCATCTCTGGAGGGAGACGGTAGCACCGCGCGCGGGCGCCCCGCCGGAATCGAGCCGGCGGAATCGAGCGACCTGCCGGCGTGTGCGGCCGCATTCCCTTCCCCGGACCCAGGCTTCCCTGGTAGGGAGAGGTCGTGGCGGGGAGTCTCGATTCGGGAGCGGGCCGTCGGCCGCAGCCGGCGGCGATTCGCCTCGCGCATTGGTCGAACGTGCCGATCCTCGTCTTCATGGCGGCGAGCGGCCTTCAGATCTTCGACGCCTACCCCGCCTTCGGCCCGCGCGACCACCCCTACCGCTGGTTCCCGCTGCAGCAGTGGGAGCCGCCGGAGTGGCTCCGCTTCGGCGGGTGGCTTGCCGGCGCGCGCCACATGCACCTCGCCCTGGGCTGGCTGCTGGTCTTCGAGGGCCTGCTCTACCTCGGCTACCTCGCCGCGAGCGGGGAGTGGCGCCGCCGCGAGAGCGCCCTCCACCCGCAGACGATCCTCGCCTACGGCATGAATGGCGCGCCGCTCCGCCCGGACCACGGCGCGCCGCTGCGGCTCCTCTCGGGGGTCAAGCTCGGCTACAAGATGGTCAAGTACCTGACCGCGGTGCGCTTCCTGCCGATGCGCACCGGCGGCTGCTGTGAAGACCAGGGCTGCGAGTGGTTCGCCGGCGTATGAGGTCTGACTTGCTGGCCGTCGTGGTGGTGCCGGCCATGATGATCGCGAGGGTCTCCTTGGCTGCCGCGGCGTCTCTGGACGTCACCAGCACCGCCTTCGAGGCGGGCAAGCCGATACCAAAGGAGCACGGCTGCGACGGGCGCGACGTTTCGCCCCAACTGCGGTGGTCGACGGGTCCCGTGGGGACGGTGAGCTACGCGATCATCCTCGAGGATCCGGACGCGCCGGGCGGTACGTTCGTCCACTGGCTGCTCTACGACTATGTCTTCGACCCCGCGGTGACGCTGAGCCTTCCGTTGCCAAACCTCGCGCAGGGTGTTCCCAAGAGTGCAACGGTTTCGGTCGACGACGCGGCGATCGGAGGCCGACCACCGGGATCGTTGAAGCAGGGGACGAACGACTTCGGACGGATCGGGTACGCGGGCCCCTGTCCTCCGCCGGGGAGGACGCACCACTACCGTTTCGAGGTCTTTGCGCTCGATCGAAGGCTGACGCTCGCGCCGGGCGCCAGCGGCGATGAGCTGCGCCGGGCGATGGCAGGCCACGTCCTGGCGAAGGGGCGGCTCACGGGCACGTTCAGACGGTGAGCCGTCTGGCGGTCCCGTCAGCGGCGGGCGCGGGCGTAGGGCTCGATCTGGTAGCGCTGGACGTTGCGGTTGTGGCTGGAGGTCGAACCGCTGCCCGCGCAGCCGCAGATCAGTGCAAACGCCAGCACCACCCAGAGCCGCTTCATTGCTTCCTCCTCGGCGCTCGGAACTTCGCGGGTTCCACGAACCCGGACGGCGCGGCGAACGCGTGAGCGGTCAATGACAGAGACGATCGCGTGCGTCCACGGCCACGCCGATCCCACGACGCCACGCGAAGGGATCCGGGTCGGGCGCAGGCTGCCACGGCTCGACGAGCCCTGCGGGTTCGGGCGCGACGCGCAACCTCACGATTGACGGCGCTTGCGCTCGATCGGCTCCACGACGTCGATCCCATCCATGCTGGACCACGTGGATCGAGCATGGTACGGTTCCGTCACTTCGTAGGAGGAGATCACGCGATGCCCGCCTGCCTCTGGATGGCACTCATGCTGGCGAGTCCGGGGCAGGCGACGAATTTGACGGCGCCAGGTCTCATTCGCCGCGCGATCTTCGAGTACGACACGGGCTCGTATCAACAGGCGCTCGTAGACCTCGAACGGGCCTATGAGCTCGATCCGAGGCCCGCGCTGCTGTTCAACGTCGGCCTGTGCCAGCGCGCGCTGGGCCGTCATCGAGCGGCTGCGATCGCCCTCCGGAGCTACCTGCGCGAGATGCCCCGTGCGCGCAACCGGGCGAAGGCCGAGGCCCTGCTCGCGGAGATGGACAAGCGCTCCCTCGAGGACGACGCAAGGCCCAGACGTGTGCCCGCACCCGCGCAGGTCCTCATCTTGCCCACGGCGCCGGGCGAGAGCGCGCCGATGCGTCGAAACGGTGCCGCGAGTTCCCGTGCCGCTGCCGTTCCCGCAGCGGCGACGACGGCCGTCACGGCACCACGACCTGCGCGGCAAGTCCCGGCGGGCGCATGGTGGCTTGGAGGCTCTGGAGTCGGAGTCGGAGTGGTTGGCACGGTGCTGTACGGCCTTGCGGCGGCGACCCTGGCCGGCGATCATCCCGTTCAAGCCGGAGGCTACGTAGAACACCAGATTTCGCGCTCGGCCTTCAACGCGGCGGCGACGGAGGGGAACACAGGGGAGGCTCTCTGGGCCGTCGGTGGGGCGTTGCTCGTCACTGGCGTCATCGTCGCACTGGTCGGGGGAGACCGTTGAATTGTCCAGCGAGGATCCTTCCGCTCCTCCTGCTGTCCGGCTGTCTGCGCGGCGCTGGAGCCAATGATCTCTTCCCGTGCGATGGAGGGTTTTGCAACGCCGACAATCTGCATGTAGCGATCGGCGGTACTGGTGCGAGTTCGTCCAGCGGCGGCGCATCGAGCGGCAGCACGTCCGGCGGCACCTCCGGCAGCACCTCCGGCGGCACCTCCGGCGGCACCTCCGGCGGCACCTCCGGCGGCACCTCCGGCGGCACCTCCGGCAGCACGTCCGGCGGCACCTCCGGCAGCACCTCCGGAAGCACGTCCGGAAGCACGTCCGGCGGCACGTCCGGCGGCACGTCCGGCGGCACGTCCGGCGGCACGTCCGGCGGCAGTTCGACGGGAGGCGTCGGACCAGACGCGGGCGTGGACGGTGGGGCTTGCGATGGCGGTGGAACCTGCGTCCCGTCCGGCTTCGATGGCGGCGTCCTGACATGTACTTTCCGCCCCGCCGACTGCGGCATGACGGAGCTCACCGTACCGACCGGCGTCACCCGCGCCAGCTTCAAAGTGTGGGGGGGCGGGGGTGGCGGAGTCGGTGCCGTGAATGCTCCCGGTGGTGGCGGCGGGTTCGTTTCGCAGGCGTACACAGTCACTTCCGGCCAAATGCTGACTCTCGAGGTCGGCGCTGGGGGAGCCACCTTCACCGGGCCCTATGGAACGACGGTCGTCCCTGGCGGTACCGGGTATGCCGCCGGCGGTGATTCTCCAGGGTATGGCTGGCACGGTGGAGGTGGTGGGGGCGCCTCGGGGGTCTTCAT
>DAIDIT010000094.1 GCA_027451705.1 Pseudomonadota bacterium | reverse complement strand
GACCTCGGTCGAGGTGGCGGAGCTCTCGCAAGGGCTCTGTGGCGCGAGCCGTCCGGGCCACTTCCGCGGCGTCGCGACGGTCGTCTGCAAGCTCCTCTGCCTGTTCCGGCCCGAGGTCGCGGTCTTCGGCCGCAAGGACTACCAGCAGCTCCGGGTGGTCGAGCGGATGGTGCGGGACCTCGCGATCCCGACGCAGGTCGTCGGCGCGCCGATCGTCCGCGAGCCCGACGGTCTCGCCCGCAGCAGCCGCAACGCCTACCTGTCGCCCGACGAGCGGCGGCGCGCGGTCTGCCTGCACGAGGGGCTGCTCGCCGCGCGGGCGCGGTTCGCCTCCGGGTCCCGCGCTCCGGCGGCGCTGCGCGAGGCGGTGCTCGACGCGCTCGCGCGCGGCGGCGCCCGGCCGGACTACGTCGAGCTGCGCGACCCGGAGCGGCTCCAGCCCGTCGCGGAGGCGAGGGCCGACACGGTCGCGCTGGTCGCCGCTTTCGTTGGCAAGACGCGCCTCATCGACAACGAGACGCTGGGCGGCTGATGGCCGGCAAGGTCAAAGACGGCGAGGGCCGCAAGGTCGTCGCGACGAACCGCAACGCCCGTTTCCGCTACACGGTCGAGGACACCTTCGAGGCCGGGCTCCAGCTCGCGGGCAGCGAGGTCAAGTCGCTGCGCGGGGGAAACGCGAACCTCGCGGACGCCTACGCCTTCCCCCGCCGCGACGAGCTGTTCCTCGTCAACTGCCGGATCGGCCCTTACGATCCCGCGGCCCAGCTCGGCCACGACCCGCTGAGGCCGCGCAAGCTGCTCCTCCACCGGCAGGAGCTGGATCGGCTGCTCGCCAAGGTCACGGAGCGCGGCTACGCGCTGGTGCCGCTCCAGCTCTACTTCAAGGGCGGCTACGCCAAGGTCGAGCTGGGCCTCTGCCGCGGCAAGACGCACGAGGACCGGCGCGAGGACATCAAGGAGCGCGAGACGCGCCGCGAGATGGACCGCGCGGTCAAGGGCGGCCGGCGGTGAGCGCGCGCTCCCGGGTCCGAACCCCCACGAGCGCGACGGCCGGCCCATTTGCCCGGAGCGCGTGCGAAGGCGGGTGAGGCATCGTGCCGCCGGGCGACGCTGCGCGGCCCATTGCACCGACCCCGACGCGGCGTCAAGTCCCACGCCCGAATTGGCACTCGGCCGCAGTTTGCGGGGCGGGGGCCGTGCAGTAGAGTCTTCCCGTGCCCACCGAGCGCCCGACCAAGCGAGAGGTCCTTCTCGGCCTCCTGGCGGACGGGATGGTGCTGGTCCGACTCGACGCGCGGCGACCGGGCGTGAAGGTCCCGCCGCGCCACGCCGACGACCCCACCCTCGCGCTCAATCTGAGCTACCGCTTCGCGAGCCGCGATCTCGAAGTGGGAGACGACCGCATCCATTGCACCCTGAGCTTCGGCGGCGTCCCCTACCGCTGCGAGCTCCCACTGCACGCGATCTTCGCGGTGACGAGCCACGTGACCGGCGAGGCGTTCGTCTGGCCCGAAGCACTGCCGGAGGCCCAGCCACCGATCGAGGAGGTGGCGGCCGCGCCGGAACCGGACGCCGCCGCGGCCGCCCGGCCGCGCGCCCGCAGCCACCTGCGCCTGATCAAGTAGCCAAGGAGGGCTGGGCGAGCGCCCGCAGCGTCGCCCAGGCGTAGATGCCGGTCGAGTGACCGTCGCTCCAGACGATCGAGAGGGCGTAGTTTCCAACCGGCTCGACGGAGGTCGGGTGGACGTCGTCCGGCACGGACGCGGGGTCGAGGGTCCGGCGTCCGCTCCACTCTTCGACGCAGCCGGCGCACGGACAGCCGAGGCGCAGGTCGCGGAAGGCGATTTCCGTGCGGACGCCGTCGTCCCAGGCGATCGCGAGCTTGCCCGGAAATTGCTCGACTGCCGACGGCGCGGGCGTGCGCGCGGCGGGCTTCATGTGGTCCCAGAGTCCCATGGCCGGCGCAGCTTACTACGGCGGGGCACGGACGTCCCGCGAGACGGTGGTGCGCGCGAACGCGAGGAGGCGCTCGGGGTCCGCCGGCTTCTCGAAGACCTCCGCGACGACCCGCAGCAACTCGGGGGCGAGCGTGCTCGCCCGGTAGCCAGTGACGGCGGCAATCCGCGTGGCCGGCAGCAGCGCGCGCAGACCGGCCACCACGTCGAGCCCTTCCATGTCCGGAAGGCTCATGTCGACGAACGCCACGCCGAAGTCGGCGCCGCGCGCGCCGTCGAGGGCCTCCCGCCCCGTCTGGGCCCAGAGGACCTCGAAGCCGTTCTCCTGGAAGAACTCGACGAGAATCTCGGCCGTGTCCACGTCGTCCTCGACGAGCAAGACGTGCGCTGCCGGCTGCGGCGAGCGCGGTTCCTGCGTGGGGTCGCTCTGCGGCGGCTTTCGGCCGAGCCTCACGGCCTCAAGCTAACCGCGACGGGCCCGGCGCGCCGCTCGAACGCGGTCACGGTCCGTCATACGCGGTGACGCCCCCGACCTGCTGGACCTGACCCGCCGGCGTCTCGGTCGCCAGGTGCGCGAAGTAGACGATGCGCGGCGAGGCCCAGCGGTCGATCTGGATCGATTGGACCGGCTGCCAGACGAACGACGGCGCGCCGAGGTTCGTCGGGAAGAGGCTCCAGGTCCCATCGGGGTGAAGCCGGCCGATCCCCCCGAAGCCGAATCCGACCCAGACCGAGTGATCGGTTGGATCGCAGGCGAGCGCGTCGATGCTGTTGCCGAGGTTCGGCGGCATCGGGAGGTAGGAAAGCTGGCCCTGCGGCGAGCGGACGGCCAGCCCTTGGGAGCTCGACCCGAGATAGAGCGTGCCGTCGTCGCAGAACGTCATGGCCATGAGGTTGTCGACCCACTTCGGGTTGTCGATGTCGTAAGGGCACATGGGGTCCGTGTCCCCGGGGCAGTCCGGCCAGACGTCGAGGTAGGACTGGAGTTGGTGGAGGCCGTTGTAGGCTGGCCAGAGGACGTTCCACATGTTGCCCGGGCCCGCGCCATATCCGCCCTTGCTTGCGGTTCGGTACTCGTTGCCCGCCCACGGATCGCCCGTGATCGGATCGATCGCCACCGCGTAGTAGTCGCCGGTCTCGATCGAGCCGTCGCCCAGTTCGACCGCCGGGTGATCGTGTTCCCAGACGCCACGGCTGTCGGGGTACTGGTTCGGGTAGTCGACCCAGCCCTCGGCCTGGGGGTTGCCAAAGAGCACCGAGAAGCCGACGTGCGTGCCCGCCATCCACACGTCGCCGTGGTGGATTCCCGGGAGGTGGTTGAAGACGACCCGAAAGACCTGCCGGCCTTTCCGCCGACCGTTGGCCCAGGTCATGTCCGATTCGCTCACCACGCCGGGCGGGGTCGCGATCAGGACGTGGCGCGTGCGGCTGAGGTTCTGGCCATCGAAGGCCACGACGTCGCAACCGCCGGACTCCTGCTGCCAGAGCGGGTCGTAGTCGTCGTCGGTTCCGATTCCCTTGAAGCCGAGGACCGCCTCGCCCCGGTCACCGCCCGCGACCGAGATGATCCGGCACATCGTGCCACCGTCGGGGTCGCAGTTCTTCGTGAGGCCGGCCGAGGCGTCGAACCGCAGGAACGTCGAAGCCGCACGAGTCTTCGCGTAAAGCGCGTCGCCGCCGGCGACGTAGACGTTCCCTGCCTCGTCGGCCGAGACGTCGGTGGGCGTGTCGGAGAGGCCCTGCGCCGCGGCGTAGAACGTCCAGCCGTCGACCGACAGCGGCGCGGCGAGGACGAGGCCCGCATCCGGGCCCCCGTCGGTGCCGGCGTCGGCCGCCCCGGCGTCCGTAACGCCCGAGTCGGGTACCGATGCGTCCGGTCCTGCGACGCCCGAGTCCGCCACCCCGGCGTCGGCCGTGCCGGCATCGCGGGTTCCTGTTCCCGCATCGAGGAGCCCCCCGTCGGAGACGCCGCCGTCGGCTTCGGCGCCGGCGTCCGGCACGCCCAGCGGGGCGCCCGCGTCGACGCCGGCGTCGTGCGCGGCCGGTCCGCCCGCGTCGCCGCCCGCCTCCAAACCGACGTCCGGCCCCCCTGCCACGCTCGGCACGCAGGCGAACACCAGGATGCCGAGACCGACCAGCCAGCCCTTCGCACGGATCCGCCCCCACCCCATCGCCGCCCCCCTGCGAGACCGAGAGATGTTCAGAAGCTGCGGCCTCCCGGCCGGGCCGACAAGGCGGGAGCCGTCAGCCGGCCGGAAGGACGCGGCGCATCAGGTCGGAACGCAGGATTCCCGCGGGATCGAGCCAGCGTTTGAGCGCGAGGAAGCGATCGAGACGCTCGCGCCCGAATGCCCGCTCGACGTCCAGGGGGCGCAGCACGGCGTCCTTGGCGAAATAGAACTTGCCGCCCGCCGCGACGACACGATCGCTCATCTGGTGGCAGAGCGACCAGAGGCGCTCGCGCTGACGGGCCGGGAAGTCCATGGCGAGCGAGTAGCCGTCCACGGCGTGGGTGAGCAGGAACGGATCGGGCCGGTGCCGCTTCATGACGACCAGGTACGGGGGAAGGCCCTCGCGCTGGCAGAGCTCGAGGATCTCGCGAAAGACGCGGCGCGCGTGCTCCTTCGGCACGAACGGCTGGTACTGGATGAAACCCGCGCGGCCGTAGGCAAGCCGCCAGTTCGGCACGTAGTCGAGCAGGAAGGCGAACGCCGCGTGGGACTGGAGGTAGGAGTGGCCCTTCGGGGGCAGGCACGCGGCGAGGTACTTGGCCGTATTCAGGAGCCGGAGCCCGGGGTCGGTCATGAACGGCCCCATGAAGTGCCAGACGAGGCTCCGCGGAAAGCCGAGGATCGTCGACGGCAGGTCCTGCCGTTCGACGCGCAGCGTGCGCGCGGGCCCCTCGGGATCCTCGCCGGCCGCGAGGTAGTTGGCCTGGTGGATCACCCCGCGCCCGAGGGAGCGCCCGTCCGCGACGCCGTCCAGCCAGCCGACGAGGTAGTCCGAGGCCGGCAGCCGCTCCTCGAAGACGTCGAAGGCCTCCTCCAGGGTCCGGTTCCGGATCGGCCGCACGCGCAGCAGCCCGCTCTCGACCCGCTTGAGCCGCAGCCGGATCCGCGTGAAGGCACCGAGCGCACCGAAGCCGCCGATGGCGGCATGGAAGACCTCCGGGTTCTCCTCGCGGCTGCAGCGCAGCGTCCGCCCGTCCGGCGCGAGCAGGTCGAACTCGAGGACGTGGTCGCCGGTCGGCCCGACCTTGAAGTTGTTCTTGCCGTGAACGTTCATCGCGGCGCAGCCGGCAATGGTCGGCGCCATGGTTCCCGGCACGACGGCGGGCCAGTAACCGTCGGGGAGCGTCCGGTGCCAGAGATCGGCGATGGTGACGCCCGGTTCGACGTCGGCCACCCCTGCGACGGGGTCCCAGGAAAGAATCCGGTTCAGCCCGGTCGTGTCGACGACGAGCCCGGGCGCATTGAGGGACGCGTCCCCGTAGCTGCGCCCCGAACCCCGGAACGCCACGGCCATGCCCTCGCGCAGCGCCCGCCCGAGCGCGTCGGCCAGTTCCGTCACGTCGCGGGGCGCGACGTAGCGGCATGCCGCGCGCACCGCCATGCCGAAGCCGTCGACGACCCGCAGCGGGGCGTTCGCGAGCGAGGTCGCCGCCGGCATGGCTCAGAAGTTGAGACGCCTGAAGACGAACGACGGGATCAGCTTGATGATCAAGGCCACGAGGCCCCAGCGCGCGGGAACGAAGCCGCCCTGGCCGTTCCGCGCGAGCGCCAGCGTCCGTTCGGCCGCCTGGTCCGCCGAGACCAGCCAGAAGAGTCCGGGCTTCCCCTTCGTCATTGCGGTGTCGACGAAGCCCGGCTTCACCGTCACGACCCGGACGCCATAGCGGCCGAGCCGGTTCCGCAGCGACTCGAGGTAGGCCGTGAGCGCCGCCTTGGAGGTTCCGTAGGCGGGGTTGCCACGCCGGCCGCGTTCCCCGGCGATGGAGGAGACGCCGACGATGGTCCCCCCTCGCTGCGCCTCGAAGTGGGCCCCGGCCGGGTTGCACCAGGCCATCGCGCCGAGGAGGTTGACCTCGATCGTGTGCCGGTCCTTCGGAAAGCTCCACTCGCTCTCCGCGATCGGCGGCATGACGCCCGAGGCATAGACCAGGAGGTCGAGCCCGCCGAGCGTCGCCACGATGCGATCGAACAGCGTGGGTGTCGCGTCGAAGTCGACGACGTCGTGGGCGAAGACCTCCGCCTTCCCGCCGGCGCCCCGACTCGCGAGGGCGACCCGTTCGAGCTCCGACTGGCGCCGCGCGACGAGCGCCACGGAGGTCCCCGAGGCGGCGAGCTTGCGGGCGATCGATTCCCCGATACCCGAGGAGGCGCCGACGACAATCGCGTGTTGCCAGGTGACGGCCATGGCGGCCGGATGTACGCCACGGATCGCCGCCCGTCAACGCCCGCAGGATCCGAGGAGTTCAATACGGGTGATACCAGGGCGGCAGGGGAAGCGGTTCTGGCGGGCGCGGCCAGAGCTGGTAGCCGATGAGCGCCATGGCCAGCGCGACGAACGCCAGCGCGTACGCCGTCCATAGCCATGCCCGCTCGGCCGGAAGGGCCGCGACGCGGCGTCCGGCGGAACGGCCCAGGGCGAAGGCCACCGCCGCGACGGCGGTCGCATAGAGCGTCCGGCCGTAGTAGTCCATCGCCAGGCCGCGGGGGCGCATCTCGAGGACGAAGGCGCGGTCCAGCGGGTGGTACCAGGGGAGCGGGATGCGGACCAGGCCCATGACGAGGAAGGCGGCGCCGAAGCTCGCCACCATCGCGCAGGCGCCGGCGAGGTCCGCCGCGACGCGGCCGCCGCGGGTCACGCGGGCACCCCCCGCTGCATCGTGATGACGAGCCCCGAGAGGCCGGCGAACCATGCGACGGCCGCGACGGCGGCGACGAACGCCAGGTAGACGCCGCGCAGTTCGGCGTCCTGCCGGGGGTCGAAGCTCCGCGAGAGCACCAGCACCGCCACCACCATCGGCAGCCCCAGCGCCGCGTAGTTTTCCTTGATGTCGAAGAGGTTCGCGGCCCAAACCACGTGCCGGTCGAAGTAGAGGCCCCGCACGAAGTAGCGGTAGCTCGGGTACGCCATCATGCCGAGGGCGACGACCGCGGAATAGCACGCCGCGGTCACGACGGCGTAGATCCGCGCCAGGCCCACGCGGAAGACGCCGCGCAGGTAACCGGAGGCGACGACGACGTGGTGCGTCGCCGCCCCGCACAGCGCCAAGCCGGCGACCGCGTGGAGGAGCACCAGGACCTGCGCGACCCCTCCGAACGCGAGCTTGGGCGGCACCGCTCACGTCCCCTTGCAGTGGTTCTGCCGGCCGATCTCTTTCGCCCGCTTGTTGCTGAGGCTTCCCGCGACGGTCATCGAGACGATGTTCTGGACGTCCTGGCAGTTCTGGATCTGTTCGAGGAGGCCCTGGGCCTTCGACTCGAGATCGATGAAGCCCTGGTTGATGTCCTTGTCGCCCGGCAGAACCTGCGCGCCCTGCGAGTACTGCTGGAACGCCTCGGGGTAGCGCTCCTGCTGGAAGTCCTTCTGGCCCTGGCTGTAGTAGAAGTGTGCTATCGCCTGTCGCGCCTGGGTGGCGAGCGCGCTCTCGTGTCCCGCCGGCATGATCTGCTTGTCGGTGTCGAAGAGCAGGTTCCCTTGCTTGCGCGCCTCCTGGATGTCGTCGTTGTCGAGCGCGGCGTGGATCGCCGTGTACTCTCCCGCGGCCAGACCGATGTCGTTCATCAGCTTGTCGTACGAAGCATTGTGGGCCCGGCCCGGCACGTCGGTGAGGTTCTTGAGGCCGGTGAGCGCGTCGCGCGCCTGTCCCGCGGCGTAGATGCGGATGTCCTCGGCGACCTTGGGATCCGGATACTGCCGCGTGATCAGCTCGTCGAGCGCTTCGGTGTCGTTTCGCTGGCCGGAACAGCTCCAGGCCTTGAAGCTGGGCGGACACGACCATGGCTCCTTGAGCTTGGCGCCGAGCTTCTTCTCGGCGTTCCGCAGCACCTTGAGCGTCGCCGCGTCCGCCTGGCAGTTGCAGACGATGTTGAGGTAGTGGCCGCACGCGTCGTCGATGGCGGCGGGATCGCCGACGTGTTGCGCGGTGTGGCAGCGCTCGAGGTAGCGGCGGACGAGGAGCGCAGCGAGGCGCTGGATCTCGGCCTGCGCGCGCGGGAAATAGGTGCTGCTCGAGTCGACCTGGATGTAGAGGTTGACTCCCTCCTCTTCCTGGCCGACGTCGATACGCTGTTTGGCCTGGTCGATGAGCTGCTTCATCCGGATCTCGGCCTCGACCTCCTTGAGCCCCTTGCGCGCGTCCATGTTGATGGGGTCGAGCCGGATTGCCTCCTGGTATTCCTTCAGCGCCTTCTCCCAGTGCTCGTCGCGCCGCTCGTCCTGCGCCATGCCGACGTGCCGATCTGCTTCGGACACGGGGTCGTGGTTGTCCGCGACGACGGGCCCCCCGGTGTCGGTGTTCGACGCGACGAGCTTGACGACACCGACGACGAGCAACAGGGTGAACAGCCCGGCTCCGCCGCCGATCAGAAGCTTCTTCTTCTTGGGATCGAGTGGCTGGTGCAGCATCGGGGCCGGGCCGAAGTATTCAAACTCGACCGTCCCGATGCGGACGATGTCGCCCCCTTGTATCGGCCGCTCGAGAATCCTCTCCCCGTTGACCGACGTACCGTTCGCGCTGCCGAGGTCGTGAAGCACGTAGCCCCGCCCCGCGCGCGTGAAGCGGGCGTGTTCCCTCGAGACCGAGTCGTCCTGGATGGCGATGTCGTTGCCGTCCTGCACCCTGCCGACCTTCACGACCGGCTTGACGAGGGCGAAGTCCCGATTGAGAAACGGCCCGGCGCGGCCCCGCAGCGCGCAGCCTGCCGGCGGCGGAGGCCCGGTGGGCTTGGGCTTCTTGGCCACCGGGGCCTCGGCCTCCGGCTCCGCCGGAGCCTTCGTCTCGACCTTCCCCTTGAGGCGCGCCGGCGGCCCCGCGTCCTTGACGGCGAGCGAGAAGACCCCGAGTTCGACCTCGGCGCCACCGGAGAGCTGGCTCGCCTCTTCGATCCGCGCGCCGTCGACCAAGACGCCGTTGCCGTTGCCGAGGTCCTCGATCCAGAGCGCACCGGCCTCGTCGAAGTAGAAGCGCGCGTGCTTGCGTGAGACCGAGGAGTCGTCGAGGCGCAAGTCGACGTCGCGCTCCCGGCCGACGACCAGGTCCCGGGCGACCGGGACCGACCGGCGGCGGCCGTCCGGCCCGACGATTTCGAGCTTCCAGCGCGCGTCGCCCGGCACCGTCGACTACTCCTCGCGGAAGATGTTCATGTTCACGGGCAGCCCGCGCCGCTGCAATTCCTCGTAGAACTTCGGCACGAAACCGGTCGAGATGAAGCGGCCCTTGGTCTTGCCGTTCTGATCGAACCCTTCCTGCTTGAAGTAGAAGATGTCCTGCAGGGTGATGACGTCGACCTCCATGCCGGCCACCTCCGTAATGGCCGTCACCTTCCGCGAGCCGTCGCCGAAACGCGTCTGCTGAACGATGATGTTGACGGCCGAGGCGATCTGCTCGCGGATGGCCTTGATCGGCAGCTCCATGCCGCTCATCAGGACGAGCGTCTCCATGCGGGCCAGGGCGTCGCGCGGCGTGTTGGCATGGAGCGTCGTCAGCGAGCCGTCGTGGCCGGTGTTCATCGCCTGAAGCATGTCGAGCGCCTCGCCGCCGCGGCACTCGCCGATGACGATCCGGTCGGGCCGCATCCGGAGGCAGTTCTTCACGAGGTCGCGGATGGTGATCTGGCCCTTGCCCTCCAGGTTTGCTGGCCTGCTCTCGAGCTGGATCCAGTGGTCCTGGGAGAGCTGGAGTTCGGCCGCGTCCTCGACCGTGACGATGCGCTCGTCCTCCGGGATGAAGC
>DAIDIT010000093.1 GCA_027451705.1 Pseudomonadota bacterium | reverse complement strand
GGCGCGCGCGCTCGGCCTGCCGGTCGGGGAGCTGCGGCCCGGGGCCCGGGCGGACTTCTTCACGGTCGCCCTCGACGATCCGTCGATCGCCGGGGCCTCGGAAGGAGACCTCCTCGGAGGCATCGTCTTCGGCCTCTCGGTCCGGGCGATCCGGGAGGTCGCGGTCTCCGGGGCGCTGCGCGTGCGGGACGGCCGCCACCCGGACCAGGCGAAGATCGTCCTCGACTTCGAGGCGGCCATGGAGGCCTTGTGGGCGCGGGCGTGACGGAGCTTTCGGAGACGCTGCGGCGGCTCGTCGCGATCGATTCGACGTCGTCGCGGCCGAACGGGGCGGTGATCGACCTGCTTTCGGGCGAGCTGCTCGGCGCGGGCTTCTCCGTCGAACGGCAGGCGTGGCGGGACGACGCCGGGGTGGAGAAGCAGAACCTGATCGGCCGGGCGGGGCCGGAGGCCCCGGGCGCGGGCCTCGCGCTGGTCGGCCACACCGACACCGTGCCCTACGATCCGGACTGGGGCGAGGCGCTCGCGCTGGGCCGCGACGGCGATCGGCTCATCGGGCGCGGGGCGTGCGACACCAAGGGCTTCATCGCCTGCGCGCTCGAGGCGGCCCGCGCATTCGACCTCGCGCGGCTGCGGGCGCCGCTCTTCCTCGCCTTCACCGCGGACGAGGAGGTCGGCTGCCTGGGGGCGAAGCGGCTCGCCGATCGGGCGGGCTTCCGGCCGCGCCACGCCATCGTCGGCGAGCCCACCTCGCTGACCCCGATCCGCGCCCACAAGGGCTACTGCCTCGCCGAGATCCGCGTGCGCGGCGTCGAGGGGCACAGCGCCTACCCCGCGACGGGGGAGTCCGCGATCGCCGGCGCGGCCGCGCTTCTCCGCGAGATCGAGGCCGCCTCCGCGGAGCTGGCGGAGCGGCCCGACCCGGCGTTCGAGCCGCCGCACACGACCTGGAACGTCGGCCGGATCGAGGGCGGCAAGGCGAAGAACATCATCCCCGGCGAGTGCCGGCTCACGCTCGAGTGGCGCCCGGTGCCGAGCGAGCCGATCGAGGAGTTCCTCGACCGCGTGCGCGTGCGCGCGAAGGCCGTCGCGGCGTCGCGGCCGCGGCTCTCGATCGACGTCGCGCTCCTGCGCGCCGACGCGGGCGCGGACACGCCCGCGGACGCGCCGCTCGTCCGCTTCCTCGAAGGCCAGAGCGGGCGGCCCGCCGCGACCGTGTCGTTCGGCACCGAGGCACCGCAGCTCGCCGCGGTGGGCGCGGACGCGGTGGTCTTCGGGCCCGGCGACATCCGGGTCGCGCACCGGACCCTGGAGTGGGTCCCGGCGGCCGACCTCGTCCGCTGCACGGAGATCCTCGGGCGGGCGATCGACCGCTTCTGCGGCTGAGGGGCGTCTTGCGCCGCCGGCCCCCGGGAAACAGAATCGACCTTCGAAGGAGCGCGCGATGATCGGAATCCCCCTCGGCTTGCTCTACGCCAACGCGGGCGAGTGGCTCATCCACAAGTACGTCCTGCACGGCCTCGGCCGGCGCAAGGAGAGCTTCTGGAGCTTCCACTGGCACGAGCACCACCGCCACGCCCGTCAGAACGACTTCTACGACCCCGACTACGAGCGGCCGGTCTTCGGCTGGCACGCGCAGGGCAAGGAGGCGCTCGGACTCGTCGCCCTGACGGCCGCGCACCTGCCGCTCTTCCCGGTCGCGCCCTTCTTCACCGGGACCGTCTGTTACTCCGCGTGGAACTATTACCGGGTCCACAAGCGCGCCCACATGGACCCCGAGTGGGGCAAGGCGCACCTGCGCTGGCACTACGACCACCACATGGGGCCGAACCAGGACGCCAACTGGTGCGTCAGCCGGCCCTGGTTCGACGAGCTGCTCGGGACCCGCGAGCGCTTCGCCGGGCGGCCGGCGAAGCGGCGCCGCGGCGAAGCGCACGCGACGGCCTGAGCGTGCGAACGGATCCCCGCCCGTCGCAGGACGGGCCCACTCCGGGGATTCCTCCAGAGGCCGAGATCAGGCGCCGTAGAAGGCGTCGAGCGTGGCCTTGTACTCCTGCTCGACGATCTTGCGCTTGACCTTGAGGCTCGGGGTCAGCTCGCCGGCCTCGATGGTGAGGCCGCGCGGGAGGACCGCCCACTTCTTGATCACGGCGTAGTTCGGCATCTCGCCGTTGACCTCCCGGAAGGCGGGCTCGATCAGCGCGCGGACGCGCTCGTCCGTGGCGAGGGTCGCGATCGGCACGTCCGAGAGCCCCTGGCCGGAGGCCCAGCGCCGGATCGCCTCCTCGTCGAGGGTGACGAGGGCGGAGACGAAGCCGCGGTTGTTGCCGTGCACGAGGGCGTGCTCGATCCACGGGCAGGCCGCCTTCAGCTTGCCCTCGAGGAGCTGCGGTGCGACGTACTTGCCGCCCGAGGTCTTGATGAGGTCCTTCTTGCGGTCGGTGATGCGGAGGAAGCCTTCGGCGTCGAGCTCGCCGATGTCGCCGGTCCGCAGAAAGCCGTCCGAGAGCGAGGCCGCGGTCTCCTCGGGCAGGCCGTGGTAGCCGCGCATCACCGCGCGGCCGCGCACGAGGATCTCGCCGTCCTCGGGCGCGATCCGCACCTCGGTCCCGGGCAGCGGCCGGCCGACGGTGCCGAGCTTCAGCCGGTCGGGGGTGTTGATGAAGATCGCCGCGCTCGTCTCGGTCAGGCCGTAGCCCTCGAGGATCGTGATCCCCGCGGCGTCGAAGAACTCCGCGAGCTCGCGCGCGAGCGGGGCGCTGCCCGACACGAAGAAGCGGAGCCTGCCGCCGAACAGCCCGCGGATCTTCTCGAAGACCAGGCGGTCGGCCGCCATCCGCGCCGCCCGGAGCGGCAGCGGCACGGACCGGCCCTCGCGCCGCAGGGCCGCCGCGCGCCGGCCGATCTGGAAGGCCCGCCGGGCGACCTCGCCGCGCAGGCCGTCCCCGGCGGAGGTGACGATCTTGTTGTGGACCTTCTCGAAGATGCGCGGCACGGCGCAGACGAACGTCGGGCGCACCGCCCCGAGGTTGTCGACGAGCTTGTCGACGCGGCCGTCCACCGCGGTCGGAAAGCCGACGCGGAGCTGGATCGCCTCGAGCGTCTTGCCGAACGAGTGGGAGAGCGGAAGCCAGAGGTACTGGAGGTCGTCCTCGGACAGGATGCCCAGCGCCGCGACGGCCTCGCCCTCGTAGAGCCAGCAGTCGTGAGTCAGCTCGACGCCCTTGGGCCGGCCGGTGGTGCCCGAGGTGTAGATGAGCGTCGCGAGCGAGGCGGGACCGAGCTCGCCGATGCGGCGCTCGAAGGCGGCCGGGTCGTCGCGGTCGGCGGCCTGGCCGCGCGCCTCGAGATCCGGAAGCGAGAGCGTCCCGCCGTCGCCGCCGCCCTTGCCGTCGAAGACGATCACCTTCTCGAGTGACGGGAGCCGGGCGCGGAGGGAGCCGACCATCGCGGCCTGCGCCTCGGTCTCGACGAAGGCGAAGCGCGCCCCCGAGTCCTCGAGGATGAAGCGGCACTCCTCGGCCGTGCTCGACGGGTAGATCGTCGTCGTGACGCCGCCCGCGCAGAGCAGGCCGAGGTCCCCGAGGATCCAGTCGAGGCGGGTGTTCGACAGGATCGCGGCGCGGTCCCCGGGCGCCATCCCGAACGAGCGCAGGCCGGAGGCGATGGCGCGCGCGGGGCCGAGCGCCTCGCTCCACGAGACCCCCGTGAAGCCCGCCGGGCCCGGCCGCAGGAAGGCGGTCCGCTCGGGCATGGCGGCGACGCGCTGGAGAAGGAGGTCCGGGATCGATCGGGCGTTCATGGCGCTCCGAATCTGCGGCCGCGGCGGCCCCGAGCACAAGCGAAAAGCGGCTCACGGGAGCCCGCCGACCAAAAGCCGGCAGTGCAGGCCGCCGTTGTCGAGCGGGATCGCCCGTTCGGGCCGCAGGCCGAGCTCGCGCTCGGCCGCGCCCTCGACGAGGAGCGCGTACCGCCAGCCGGAGAGCCGCGCGAGGACGGCCCCGAACCGGCGGTGGAGCGCGGGGTCGCGCTCGACCCGCCGCCCGAACGGGAGGTTTCCGGCGACGAGGCCCCCCGGGGGGAGGCCGGCAGGGAGATCCGTCGCGTCGTGGCGAAAGAGGTGCAGCGCGCCGTCGACGCCCGCCCGCCGGGCGTTTCGCCGCGTCGTCCCGAGCGCCCCCGCGTTGAAGTCGCTCGCCCAGACGGGCTGCCGCAGCGGGACCTCCCCGGCGCGGGCCGTGGCGAGCTCCGCGTCCCACGCCGCGGCATCGTGGCCGGGCCAACCCTCGAAGGCGAAGCGGCGCCCCAGGCCCGGGGCGCGGCCCATCGCCGACAGGGCGGCCTCGATCGGGATCGTCCCCGATCCGCAGAAAGGGTCCCAGAGCGGCCGTTCGCCCCGCCAGCCGGCGAGCAGCAGCAGTCCCGCCGCGAGCGTCTCGCGCAGCGGCGCGCGCGAGACCTCCTGCCGCCAGCCGCGCCGGTAGAGCGGCGCGCCCCCCGCGTCGACACTGACCGTGCAGGCCGTTTCGTCCGCCCGGACCAGCACCGAGAGCGGGTCGCCGCTGCCGCGCGCGTTCCACGCTTCGCCCGCGAGGCGCGCGAGCGTCCCACGCCCCAGGTGGCCGTGGTGCGAGGAGACCTCGATCCCGAGCGGCGCCCCCGCCGGCCGGAACGGCGAGAGGTCCACGGCGGCGAGTGCGCGGCGCGCCTCCTTCGGGCCGCCGGCGGGAAGCTCGGCCACCCGGAGGAGGACGCGGTTGGCCGTCCGCAGCCAGAGGATGGCGCGCCGGTGCAGTCCCGGCCCCGCGCGGATCTCCGCCCCGCCGGGGAGGACGCGCACCTCGCCGAGCCCGCGCGCCTCCTTCTCGAGGGCGGGCTCGAGACCCGGCGTCGTCGCCGCGAACACGACCTCGCGCATGGGCGGCGAGGTAACCCAAAATCCCCTTTCACGCCAGCGCGCGCCTTGGCAGATTGGCGCGCATGCGCGCGATGCTCTTGGAGGCCCCGGGGCGGCCGCTGCGGCCGGCCGACATCCCCCGCCCGGTCTGCGGCGCGGGGCAGCTTCGGCTGCGGGTGCGCGCCTGCGGGGTCTGTCGGACCGACCTGCACCTGCGCGATGGCGAGTTGGCCCCGGGGAAGCTGCCGCTCGTCCTCGGCCACGAGGCCGTCGGCGAGATCGCCGAGCTCGGCCCCGGTGTCGCGGGCTTCGCGCTGGGCGAGCGCGTCGGCGTTCCCTGGGTCGGCTGGACGTGCGGGGCCTGCCGGCAATGCCGCCGCCGGCGCGAGAACCTCTGCGAGCGCGCGCGCTTCACCGGAAAGGACCTCGATGGCGGTTTCGCCGAAGAGTTGGTCGTGGATGCGCGGCACTGCTTCCGGCTGCCGCCGGCCTGCGGTGACGCCGAGGCGGCGCCGCTCCTATGCGCCGGCCTGATCGGGTGGCGCGCGCTGCGCCTCGCCGGCGACGCGGAGCGGCTCGGCCTCTACGGGTTCGGCGCGGCCGCGCACCTCGTCGCCCAGGTCGCGCGCTTCCAGGGGCGGAAGGTCTTCGCCTTCACGCGGCCGGGTGACGGCGACGGGCAGCGCTTCGCCCTCGGCCTCGGGGCGGAGTGGGCCGGAGGCTCCGACGAACGGCCGCCCACGCCGCTGGACGGAGCCATCGTCTTCGCGCCCGCCGGAGAGCTGGTGCCCCGCGCGCTCGAGGCGGTCGGCCCGGGCGGGACCGTCGTCTGCGGCGGCATCCACATGTCGGCGATCCCCTCCTTTCCCTATGACCGCCTCTGGCCCGAGCGGAGCATCCAGTCGGTAGCGAACCTGGAACGGCGGGACGGTGAGGAGTTCCTCTCGGTCGCCGCGGCCGCCGGCGTCCGCGCCGAGGTCACCCCCTTCCCCCTGGACCAGGCCGAGGAGGCCCTGTCGGCGCTGCGCGAGGGTCGGTTCCACGGTGCCGCGGTGCTCCTCGCGTCGGAGAGCTGACCTTCGTAGCGGATCTCCGCAGGAAGCCGGAAGTCCCTCTTGACGAGAGATTGGCCGGCGCGGGAGACTGGGGGACGGGACCTACAGAAAGGAAACACCATGGCCATTGATACCAGCGCGGAGATTCGAGCCGCCGATCGCTACTTCACCTCCCACCAGGTGGGCGACATTCTCCAGGTCAACCCCTCGTCGGTGGTGAAGTGGATCAACGACGGGATTCTCAGCGCGTTCCGAACTCCCGGCGGTCACCGCCGGATCTCGGCGAGCGAGTTGGTGCGCTTCGCGCGGCACCACGGGATGCCCATCCCCGAGGAGCTCAAGGAGCTCGCGATCAGCAAGGTGCTCGTGGTCGACGACGAGCCCCGGTTCCTGACCGCCTTGCAGAAAGCGCTCAAGCCGTTCGACAACGAGATCGCGCTCGAGACCGTCGAGAACGGGATCGAAGCCCTCATCAAGATCGGCACCCTCAAGCCCGACATCCTGATCCTCGACATCCGCATGCCCGGGATCGACGGCTTCCAGGTGCTGGAGCGGGTCAAGTCGTACCCCGACATGCAGCACCTCACGGTGATCGCGGTCAGCGGCCAGATGGACGACTCGACGGCCGAGCGCTGCAAGAAGCTCGGCGCGTTCATGTGCCTGACCAAGCCGGTCAAGGTCCCCGAACTGCTGGAGACCCTCCGCGAGATGCGGAAGCCGCGCTACCAGTGGGCGATCCGCTAACGCGGTCCGTTGCGCTCGAGCGCCAGCTCGAGCAACCGGGTCAGCAGCGCTCCATAGTCGATGCCGGCGGCCGTGGCCTCCTGCGGTAGCAGCGAGGTCGCGGTCAGCCCGGGGAGCGTGTTGGTCTCGAGCAGGACCGGCCTCCCGTCCGGCCGCAGGATGAAGTCCGTGCGGGAGTAGGCCGCGCAGCCCAGGGCCGCGTGGGCGGCGAGCGCCAGTCGCTGGACCTCGTCGCGCGCGGTCGGGTCGATCGGTGCGGGCGTCAGCTCGTCCGATTGCCCGGGCGTGTACTTGGCCCGGTAGTCGAAGAACGCTCCGGACTTCGGGCGAATCTCGGTGACCGGCAGCGCGCGCGGTGCGCCCGTTCCCGCCTCTTCGAGGACGCCGCACGTCAGCTCCCGTCCGGTAATGCGCTGCTCGACCAGGACCGAGCCGTCGCGGAGCCCGCGCCGGACCGCCGCCACGAGCTGGCCTTCGCTCTCCACCATCTCGACCCCGACGCTCGAGCCTCCGTCCCGCGGCTTGACGACCCAGGGGCCCGGGACCGCCTGGACGGCACCGCGGACGAGCGCCTCCAGATGGCGGTCGACGCCCGGAGTCGCGGCGGCGGGGGTGACCTCGTAGCCGGCCGCGGTGGGCAAGCCTGCCGCGCGGAACCGCTCCCGGGCCGCCTGCTTGTTCATCGCGAGGGCGCTCGCGGCGGGGCCGGAGCCGGTGTAGCGGATGCCCATCCCTTCGAGAATTCCCTGGACCTGGCCGTCCTCCCCGTAGGCGCCGTGCAGGCCGATGAAGCACACGTCGGGCCGCCACGGCATCGCTCCGCCGCCCGGTCGCCACGGCGTCGCGCCGGCAAGCGCGTCGCGCCAGGAGGCGGCGGGCGGGTGGGGAAGGGCTCCGAAGAACCAGGTCGCGTCCTTCCCGACGAAGAGCGGCGCCGCGTCGAAACGGGTCCGATCGAGTCGCGCGAGGACGAGCCCGCCGGTGGCGAGGGAGACGTCGTGCTCGGACGACGGCCCCCCGAGCAGGACCGCGACGAGCGGGCGCGAAGCCTGGACCATGGCCCGGAAGCATACGCGAACCCCCGGGGATTTCGAAGCCCCGGTCGCTTCGTCGCTTCAGTGGCCCGCGGCGGGGTTCTGCTGCGCGGGGGATGGCGCGGACGGCTGTGCCTGCGGCGGGGCGGGCTGGGTGGGCGGTTGCGCCTGCGGCGTCGCCGGCTGCGCCGGAACGGTCGGCTGCCCCTGCGGGGAGGTTGCATTGGGCTGCGGCTGCGGTTCCTGGTACGGCGCGGCGTTGCCGCCCGACGTACCGGCGGAGGGCCCTGGCGGGATCGGATTCGAGAGGCCGTTCGGGGCCGCGGGATTCTGGAGCTGGCCGGGCTGGGCCTGTGCCAGCCAGACGCGGTCGGCCGCGTTCACTGCGGCGAAAGCGGCCCCCGCGCCGAGCGCAAGCGCCGCGACGATCCCTGCGATCTTCACCATGGTTCCCACCTCCGTGTCGGACGGTCGAAAGATGGCCACCGCGGCGGCCGCGGGACACCCGTCAGGCGCAGGCGGACAGCTCGGCGACGAGCGTCCGGGCGGACTGCAAGATCTCCTGCCCCGCGGGCGTTCCCTCGATCCGCGCGACCAGCTTCATGTCGGGCGTCAGCCGCCACGCCCCCTTGCTGCGCTGAACGCGGGCCGCGAGCTTGGCGGGTTCGAGCGCGGCGTCGGGCCCGAGCGAGACGACCAGCCGCCCTGGACCCGCCTCCAGGCCGCGCAGCCGCAACCGCCGCATCGCGACGAGCAGAGACGTCTGCTCGGTGAGGC
Organism: Pseudomonadota bacterium; assembly: GCA_027451705.1. Lineage (GTDB taxonomy): Bacteria > Myxococcota > Myxococcia > Myxococcales > JAKAPL01 > JAKAPL01. Next base: position 3,972 of record DAIDIT010000093.1, on the reverse strand, counting down.
AATCGACCTCGTCGGGTGGCTCGCCGAACCGGTCGCGCAGCTCGCCGCGGATGTCGAACAGCTCGTCGTCGCTCCGGGCGGCCGCGAGCTTCTTGTAGAAGAGCAGCCGCTGGTGCACGTCGGGCACGTAGTCTTCCGGCAGCAACGCCGCCACGGGCAGCGCGATCTCCGGCTCGACCTCCTCGCGCGGCGGCTCCCCGCGCAGCTCGCGCACCGCCTCGTCCATCAGCTGCGTGTAGAGGTCGAAGCCGACCGCCGCGATCTGCCCGGACTGGTCGGGGCCGAGGAGGTTGCCCGCCCCGCGGATCTCCATGTCGCTCGAGGCGATGCGGAAGCCCGAGCCCAGCTCGCTGAACTCCTGGAGCGCTTCGAGCCGACGCTGCGCGTCCTTGGTGATCGGCCTGCGGGCTGGCACGAGCAGATAGGCGTAGGCCCGCTCGCGGCTGCGCCCGACCCGGCCGCGGATCTGGTAGAGCTGCGCGAGCCCGAATCCGTCCGCGCGGTTGACGATGATGGTGTTCGCGGAGGGAATGTCCAGTCCCGCCTCGATGATCGAGGTGCAGATCAGGACGTCGTGGCGCCGCTCGATGAAGTCGCTCATCACCTTGTCGAGCGCGTGTTCGTCCATCTGCCCGTGGGCGACGGCGAAGCGCGCTTGCGGGCAGAGCTCGCGCAGGAACTTCTCCATCGCCGCGATGCTCCGGACGCGGTTGTGGACGAAGAAGACCTGACCGCCGCGCGCCACCTCGCGCTCGATTGCCTCCTTGACGAGCGCGGGGTCGAACTTCACCACGAGCGTCCGGATGGCTCGCCGGTCCTCCGGCGGGGTCGCGATGATCGACAGGTCGCGGATACCGGCCATCGACATGTGGAGCGTGCGCGGGATCGGGGTCGCGGTGAGCGTCAGGACGTCCACGAGCTTGCGCAGCTTCTTGAGCCGTTCCTTGTGCGCGACGCCGAAGCGCTGCTCCTCGTCGACGACGACCAGGCCGAGATCGCGGAACGACACCTCCTTGCCGAGCAGCTTGTGGGTGCCGATGACGACGTCGATCTTCCCGGCCGCCAGCCGCGAGAGGATCTCGCGCGACTCGGCCGGGTTCCGCAGCCGCGACAGCAGCTCGACCGTCACCGGGTAGTCGGCGAACCGCTCGCGGAACGTGCGGTAGTGCTGGCTCGCGAGGACCGTGGTCGGCACGAGGACCGCGACCTGCTTGTGGTCGAGCACCGCCTTGAAAGCCGCCCGCAGCGCGACCTCGGTCTTGCCGAAGCCCACGTCGCCGCAGACGAGCCGGTCCATCGGGCGGGGCGAGGTCATGTCGGAGAGGACGTCCGCGATGGCGCGCGCCTGATCCGGCGTCTCCTCGAACGGGAAGTCGGCCTCGAACTGGCGGAAGTAGCCGTCCGGCGCGGCGAAGGCGTGTCCCGGGTGCGCCTTCCGGGCGGCGTAGATGTCGAGCAGCTCGCCCGCCATGCGCAGAAGCTGCTCCTTCACCCGCTGCTTGGTCTTCTCCCAGCTCTGCCCGCCGAGCTTGTCGAGCTTTACCGTCGCGGGGTCGCCGCCCGTGAACTTCTGCACCGCGCGGAGCTTGCCCACCGGCAGGTAGAGCTTGTCGGCCCCGTCGAATTGCAGGACCAGGAAATCTCCGTCGACGCCCCGGATCTGCATCCGCGTCAGGCCGCCGTAGCGGGCGATTCCGTGGTCGACGTGCACCACGAGGTCGCCCTCCTCGAGCTCCCGGAAGGCGTCCACGAACGGCTGCGCGGCCTTGCGGCTCCGCACCACCCGGGCGGAGCGCGGCCCGAAGATTTCCTCGTCGGAGACCACGGCCAGCCCGGCCGCGGGGTCGACGAAGCCCCCGCTCGGCTCGCCCGCGAACAGGTGGACGTGCACGGCGGGCGTGAAGAGCGGCGCCTTCGCGTCCGCGAACGGCTCGGCGTGCAGTTTCGCGGCGAGGCGGCGGTCTCGGAGCAGACTCTCGAGCCGCTCGGCCTGGCCGGTGGTGTGGCAGGCGACGACCGCGGCGATCCCGCGGTCCCGCCACCCCTGCACCCGCGTCACGAGCGGGCTGAGCGCCCCTTCCTCGCCGTGGTGCGCGAGAATGGCCTCCCGCAGGTCCGCGGTCGCCGCGTAGCCCAGGCGAACCGGCGGCGACGGCGCCGCGTCTGCCGCGACGGGGCCATGCCCGAGGCGGCGGAGTTGCCGCCGGCCCGAGAGGAGCGCCGCCGCGTCGGCGAAGTGCTGCTCGGGCGGGAGCGCCAGGTCGCCGCGGTCGCAGGCCGCCTGGAACTCGGCGTCGAGCTTCTCCCGCAGCGCACGGGCCTCGCGCGCGACCTCGGCGGGATCGTCGACGAAGAAGAGCGGGTCGGGCGGCAGGTAGTCGAGCACCGTCGAAAGCCGACCTTCGTAGAAGCCCGGCAGCAGCGCGGCGATGCCGACCGCCTGGACGCCCCGCTCGATCTGCTCGGCCAGCTCGCGCACCTTCCGGCTCGGCCGGTTGACCCGGTCGCCGGCCTCGCGCGCGGCCGCGACCGCCGAGCGGATGCTCGCCTCGTCGAAGAGGATCTCGCGCGCTGGGCAAAGATAGAGCTCGTCGAGGTCGCGGAGGGTCCGCTGGGTCTCCGGCTCGAAGAGGCGCAGCGACTCGATCTCGTCCCCGAACAGCTCGATGCGCGCCGGCTGGTCGTACATCGGCGAGAAGACGTCGACGATGCCGCCTCGGACGGCGAACGTGCCCGGGTCCTCGACGAGCGGGACGTTCAGGTAGCCGAGACCCGCGAGCTTCCGCGCGAGCGCGTCGCGGTCGACCTCGATTCCGCGGCCGAGCAGCTCGGAGCGGCCGTCCACGACGGCCCGCGGCAGCAGCTTGCGCGCGAGCCCTCGGACCGAGAGCACCAGTGCCGAGGGCTGCTTGCCGAGCCCGCGCTGCGAGAGCACGAAGAGGGCGCGCAGCCGGGCCAGCTCGAGGTCCCGGTCGGGCGAAAGCTCGTCGAAGGGCAGCACCTCGTCGGCGGGGAGCCGCAGGACCGCGGGCGCGGCGGTCGAGGCCGTCGTGCCCGCGAGGAAGAAGGCGAGGTCACGCGCGAGGGCGTCGGCGCCCTCCTCGTCGGCGGTGACCGCGACGACCGGCCCGAGGCCCCGGCCGAGGAGCTGGCGGACGAGGTGGCCGCGCGCGCTCCCGGAGAGCCCCACCACGTCGACCGTCCGCTCCCCCGATCGGAGCCGCCCGGCGAGTACGTCGACGGCCGATGCCGCCTCGCCCGCCGGGAGTTCCGGCGCTCCGACGTCGCTCTGAACCTCGAATGGCATGTGCCGCGCGGGGCCGCCCGCGGAAGGAAGGCGCATATAAGGGCCGCCCGGTCCCCCCGTCAAGGAAACGCGCCCGCGGTGGTCCGAGGGCGCCTTGGCGAGCGGGCACGCGTCTGCTAGCAGTCTTCCGGACGTGACCCGCGCGCTCCCGCCGTTGCTCGCCGCCGCCGCGCTCTGCGCGTGCGAGGCGGAGGTCCTCGCGACCCCGCGCGACCACGCGACGAGCACCCGCATGGAGCTCATGGAATCGTTCCAGGCCTGGTTCGGTGGTTTCCGGGCGAGGCTCGCCTCGCCCGCGCCCGAGGCGAACCGCGATGCCGCGAGCGAGGCCGTGACCGTGCTCGAGAACCCCGCGCTCTGGGACATCCCCGAGATGGCCTCGAGCGTCGTGCCGCGCGCGCGCCTGATCGAGCTCGCGCGCTGGTCCGCACTCCGGGCCGTCGAGGGGCTGCCCGGCGACGCGCGGGCGCTCTCCGCGCTCGCGGACCTCGACGCGCTCGCCGGCGACCGAGACGGCGCCGCCTGGAGCCGCTGCCGGGTGGCCGACCTCTCGGAGCGGAGCTTCGACGCCTGGCTTCGCTGCGCCGAAGCCCTCGCCGTCGACGGCGACGGGACGGCGGCGCGGAAGGGCTGGCGGCGGGCCTACGCGCTCGCGGGCGACGACG
>DAIDIT010000092.1 GCA_027451705.1 Pseudomonadota bacterium | reverse complement strand
CGCGCAATCTCCTCGAGCAGCTCCGGGCGCGGCAGCGGGTCGTCCGTCTCCGGACCGCTGCTGCGCACCGCGATGGCGGCCTCCGCTTCGCCGATGGGCGCGTTACCGCGCGCGGGGTCCGTCGCGGTCGCGACGACGCGGTAGGCCCCGGGCGGCACGCCGGGGATCTCGACCCGCGCCCGGCCATCGGCGCCGGCAGCGGTCCGCGCGGAGGTCACGGGCTTGCCCGTCTCGGCGTCGAGGATCTGGATCCCGATCTCGGCCCCCGCCGCCGGTCCGTAATCGGCCTGCTTGGCCTGTACGTCGAGGGCGAGTGGCTGGCCCGGTTCCACCGCCCGCCGTTCGGCGGAGAGCCGAACCTGGGTCAGGTCCGGGTCGCGTACCAGCCAGCGGACGGCGTTGTTCCAGAAGCGTTCGTAGTGGCGGTTGGAGAGCCCGCGCCCTTCGGCCGGGAAGCTCCAGAACCACGAGCTGTCGGTCGTCAGGGCGAGGCTGCGTCCCCGCCCTTCCTCTGCCGCGACGAGGACCGGCGCGTTCTGGCCCCCGACCGACAGCAGCGGGTGCTCGAGCAGCACCCGGGCGCCGGGCTTGGCATGCACGAGGTTGATGCCGGGGATCGGCGGCAGCGAGGCCCAGATCTTGGCGCTCGCCTCGCCGCCCTCGCCGAGCGCGGTGACCGGGTGCCGCTTGCCCTCCTCGGTGAGACGCACCGCGAAGCGGTCCTGCGCCGGCGGCAGCCCGACGCCGGTCACCGGGAGCACGTCGCCCACCGGGGTCTGGTCCCAGCGGCCGTCGCCGAAGCTGTTCTCGCCCCCGATCATCATGAGCGCGCCGCCGTTCTCGACGTAGTGCGCGATGGATGGGAAGTAGCGGTCGACCCCGAGGCTCGACGCCTGCATCGAGAAGGGCACGTACGCGAAGTTCTGGAGGATGACCAGGTCGAAGGTGTCGATCTGCTTCTCGAAGATCTCCTCGGTCGGGAACGGGATGAGCGACAGCTCGTCCTCCGTCGCCTGCGGGTTGTCGTCCGTGTCGCGGAGGATGAAGAAGGACACCAGGTCGACGTTGGGGTCCTGCCGCAGCAGGCCGCGCAGGAACCGTTCGTCCCACGACGGCCGCCCGCAGACGAGCAGCACGCGGATCCGGTCGCGGATGACCTTGAGCACGAACGCCCGCTGGTTGTTGTCCGCGACCGCCTCGCCGGGCTGGACGGGCACCGAGACGGTGTAGACCAGCTCGCCCGTGCGATCGGGCATCAGCTTGAACGAGACGGGGTAGCGCTGCCGGCCCGGCTTCAGGTCGATCGTCTGGGTGCCGACCACGCGCCCCTCGTGTGTGAGGGTCACCGGCACGCTCCCGCCGGAGAAGCCTTGGCTCGCGACCTCCACCTCGGCCGTGATCGTGTTGCGCACGAAGGCGAAGTCGTCGGCCTTGACCTTCGCGATCGCGAGGTCGCGCAGTCCGGTCTGCCCGACCAGGATCGTCGAGACCGGCGCCCCGAGCTTCTCGAGCGCGTCCTTCTCGGCCGGCCCGATGCTGCCCGAGAGCGCGGCGTTGTCCGCGCCGTCGCTGACGACGAGCGCCGCGGCGACCTTCCGCCCCGCCGCGCCGCTGCCTCCGCGGAACGCCTCCTCGAGCGCGCCGAGGATGTCGGTGTGCGCCCCGACGGGCGGAAGGCCGGCTGCGAGGCGGTCGAGACCGGTGCCCGCGAGCTTCTCGTCGAAGCCGTAGGCCTCGACCTGGAAGCGCGACTGCAACGCCCGGAAGTCGTCCAGGTGGTCTTTGATCCAGCGCGCCGCCTCCTGGGCGCGCGTCGGCGGCGGGTCGTTCCCCTCCGACGCGCCGGCGGGGAACGACATGCTGCGCGAGCTGTCGACCAGGACGAGCAGCCGGCCCTTCACCCGCATCGTCTGCAAGAGCCGCAGGCCCGGCTCGAGCAGCAGCGCGGCCACCGCCAGCGCCGAGACGGTCCGCAGCCCGAGCAGGGCCGCCCGCCGCCAGCGCCGCTTCTCGCGACGCAGCCTCCAGGCGGTGAGGAGCACGGAGGCCGCGAGGCCCGCGAACAGCATCGTCCGCGCCCAGTTCGGCAGGGGCGTCAGCGAAACGATCCGCCACGCGTTGTACCCCGCGTCGGGATTCATCGGCGCCGCTTCATGATGAAGGGGAGGTGGACCTGGTCGTCCTTGTAGTCGAGGCAGGTCGCGTACATCGCGAGGTTGACGCCGAGGCGGAAGGCCGTCTCCCGCTGCGCCGCGCCCCCGGGCACCACCTCGAACTCCCACTCGCCGCGGTCGTCGCGCGACCAGGCGCCGCCGAGGTCGTTTCGGCTGTAGACGACGCCGAGCCGGTGGCCCACCTGCGCGCCCTCCAGATAGGGCGCGACGATCTGTCGGCCGCCCTGGTGGTCGATCAGGTAGAAGGTCTTGTAGAGCACGTGCTCGTAGGGGATGCGGCCGAGCGGCGCGTCGGGCAGGACGCGGCCCAGGTCGCGTCGCAGAGCGAGGTCGAAGGCGTCGCCGCCGTCCGCCGAGTCGCAGAGGACGAAGCCGCCGTACAGGAGGTAGCGGCGCAGCGCCCCGACCTGCGCGTCGGGCAGCGGCTGGAACGCGCCCTCGCCGGCCCAGTAGAGGAACGGGTGGTAGAACAGCTCGGGGTCGTCGGCGGCGAGGAGCACCGGCTGCGGCAGCGCCTGCAGGCTCGTGCGGTCCATCAGCTCCCAGGCGAGCCGGCGCAGGGCGTGCTCGCGCGGCTGGAAGTTGCCGCCGTGGCGGAGCTGCGCGAAGACCAGCTTGCTGCTGTCGCCGAAGGCGGCCGCCCGGCCGGCCCAGAAGGCCGCCGGCAGGGCGAGCGCGCGCAGGAGGAAGTCCCGGCGGTCCAAGGGGCCCCGTTAGATCCCGAGCCCGGGGTCGATCTCGACCGGGCAATCCTCCGCCTCGTACTCGCCCCACGCCGGGACCAGCCGGTAGCGCCCCTGCGGCCCGCGCCGGGACAGCTCGGTCAGCACCTCGACCGCCCAGTCGATCTCCGCCTCGGTGTTGAAGATGCCGAAGCTCATCCGCACGAGCCCGGCGATCCCGCTCCGGTCCGAGGCCAGGATCCGGTCGATCGTCTTCTCGGCCTCGGCCGGCTGGACGTGGAGCAGGTGCGCGATGAAGGGGTGGGCGCAGAAGCAGCCGTGCCGCACCCCGATGCCGCCCTCCCAGGCGAGCGCCGCGGCGAGGAGCGCGTGGTGACGCCCGGCGAGGTTGAACGGGATCACGCCGATCCGGTCCTCGCCGGCGACCGGCGCCGTGTCGCCGTAGAGCACGAGCCCCGGCACCTCGGCCAGACGCTTCAGCGCGTAGGCCGTCAGCCGCCGCTCGTGGTCCGCGATCGCGTCGAAGCCGACCTCCGTCAGGCACGCGATCGCCCGCGCCAGCGCGACCGCGCCGAGGAGGTTCGGCGTGCCGGGCTCGTCGCGGTCCGGGCTCGGAGACCAGAACGTCCGGTCCGGCGTAACCATCTCGACCATTCCGCCGCCCACGTGGTCCGGGTCGCCCTGGTCGAAGAAGCGCTTCGGCCCGACCAGCACGCCAACGCCGTAGGGCGCGTACATCTTGTGCGCGCTGAACGCCACGAAGTCGAGGTGCTCCGGATCGTCCTCGGAGCGGACGTTCACCGCGCGGTGCGGGGCGAGCTGCGCGCAGTCCGCGAAGACCTTGGCGCCGTGCGCGTGCGCGAGCCTCGCGATGGCGTGGATGGGCGGCTGGTAGCCCGTCACGTTCGAGGCGCCGCAGACCGCGACCACCTTCGCCCGCCCGTGCGCCCGGTGCAGCTCGGTCTCGATCTGGTCGAGGTCCATCGCGCCGCGGTGGTCGACCGGGATCCGCACCACCCGGGCGACCTTGCGCCAGGGCAGGTCGTTGCTGTGGTGCTCCGCGTCCGAGAGGAGCACCACGTCGTCGCGGCCGAGCCCGAAGCGCCGGCTCAGCTTGTTGACCATCTCCGTCGTGTTCTTGCCGAAGATCGCCGTCGCGCCGTTCTTTTCCGCGCCGACGAACTGGAGGACCCGCAGCCGGCAGCGCTCGAAGGCCTCCGTCGAGACCAGCGACTTGTAGCCCGTGCCGCGGTGGACGCTCGAGTACATCTCGAGGAAGCCGTCGACCGCGTCCCGGACCTGCCGCAGGGCCGGCGTCGTCGCCGCGTTGTCCAGGTTGACGTAGCGCCGCCGCCCACCGCCGAACACCGGCACCTCCCGCGCGAGCCCGATGCACGAGGTCGCCAGCTCCGCGAAGGTGAGCGCCGCCATGGGGCCCTTTCGATAGCGCCTTCGCGCAGCCGAGACAAGCGCCGCTGCAGTCCCGGCCGGGACTGACGGTGGGGCCCGGTGCGTACAAAAGGAACGCCGCAGCCGTGGGATCGACCGAGCCGATGACCCTCTGTCTCACCCCGCGCGGGCATCTGGCGCTCGTGCCGGCCGGCGGCGCGCCCGCGCTCGCGACCGACCACGCCAACCTGCTCGATCAGGCGCTTGCCCGCGGCTCGGGTCACGGCCTACGCTGGCTCGGCGCGCGCGAGGTCGGGACCGCCCTGCCGCCCGTCGCCGGCTACTGGCGCGACGTCGGCGCCCGGGTGTAATCCCGCGCGTTCGCCACCTCGATCGGCTCTCGCGGCGGTTGCCCTTCGCGCGCTCACGGAGTCTGGGGCCTCGCCTGATCGGACTGTCCGGCCCGGGGCTACGTCAGCCGCACCCGAGCAATGCCCGGCACCGAATCGAAGCCTTCGTCGAAGGTCGCGACCTGGGACAAGCCGTGATTCAGCATCACGGCGGCGTGGATTGCGTCGCGCACGCCGATCCGCGCCGACTTGTGCGCGGCGCACAGGTCCCGGGCCCGATCCGTGTCGGCCAGCGTCACCGGCAGGACCGCCGCACAGAGCTGGACAAAGAGGGCGTAGACGCGGTCGGCCAACTCGGGGCGCCGCATCCCGAGGTAGCGGTACAGGATCTCCTGCAAGACTTCCGTGCTCGTGACCGCCTCGACCTCGCCCGCCGAGACCCGGGCCATGAAGCGCCGCGACGGCTCTCGGTGGGGATGGTCGCGTCCGGCGACGTACATCGGGACGTTCGAGTCGACGAAGATTTTCACCGGCGGCCGGCCTCGATCTCGGCCAGCATTTGGTCGATGTCGGCCGTGGGGGCACCGAGCGAAGCCAGCCGGGCCAGCGGATCCGGCTCGGTCGGCCCGCTCGCGAGCGCCTGCTCGATCGCGTGGCGGACCCAAGCGCCTTTCGACATCCGGCTTCGCTGGGCCGCCTTGCGAAGCCGGGCATCGAGCCCCTCGGGCAACAGGATTTGAAGGCGGCTACTCATATGAGCATGTGTATATGAGTGGCTCCGCGAAATCAACCCGCGCGCTTCATGTGGTCGGCGCAAGCGGGAGCGACGACCGACGAGGCCTGCTGAAGCAGGCCGCAGGAGGGAGGAGCGAGCACACCCCCTCGAGCCGTTGGAAGGGGGGGCAAGCCCCCCCCTTCGCCGGCACGGGATCGGACGCCGCAGTCGCTGGCTCATGAATAATCCGGGCTGGGTCGCGGACAGCGGGCTTCTCCACGCGCTACTGGGCCTTTCGACGCGCCACGATCTGCTCGGCCACCCGAAGGTCGGCGCCTCGTGGGAGGGCTTCGCCGTCCGGCAGATCGTCGAAGGCGGAAGGCACCGTGGCTTAGAGAGCAATCTGACCGACAGCCCGACCGTGACACCCTCGATGCGCCCGGCGCTCGAACACCTGCGGCTCGCCGCCTGGACGTCGTGACCGCGGGAGCCGAGATCTTCCCGCTCGCCGACCGCATTCGAGCGGTTCCCCTGCGCGCGCTCTGGGAGCCGGGCGTCCTCGACCGACCGGCGGTCTCTCGCGAAGGAGAGCGCAGCGAGTCCCCAATGCGGACACGCGCTCGTCGTCCTCGGCCACCGTCTCCGCCCGACAAACCGCGATGAAGGCCCAGCCGCTCGGCGGGGGAGCGGGGGCCGGAGTCGCATCGTCCTGGCGCGCTCCCTCAGGGAGAGACGGCCGACTCGCGGGGTCGTCTGGCGATCCCTCGACGAGAGTCGACCGACTCTTCCTTCGAGTCCGCGATCGCATGAGAAGAGTCGACGGACTCTTGGTTCGTGGGCGCGATCGCATGGAAAGAGTCGGCGGACTCTCGACGAGAGTCGACCGACTCTTCCTTCGAGTCCGCGATCGCATAGGAAGAGTCG
>DAIDIT010000091.1 GCA_027451705.1 Pseudomonadota bacterium | reverse complement strand
CACGTACATGCTGGCCTCGAGCCTCATCCAGAACGGCATGAACTGGTGGCAGGCGCTCCTCACCATCGCGCTCGGCAACTGCATCGTGCTCGTGCCGATCCTGCTCAACGCGCACCCCGGCACGAAGTACGGCATCCCGTTCCCCGCCTTCGCGCGCGCATCGTTCGGGGTCTTCGGCGCGAACGTCCCCGCGGTGCTGCGCGCCCTCGTCGCCTGCGGCTGGTTCGGGATCCAGACCTACATCGGCGGCCACGCCGTCCACACACTGCTCGTCGTGCTCTGGCCCGGCTGGGCGACCGCGTTCGGGACCGCTGCGCCGCTCGGGCTGCCGATCCCGGAGTGGATCACCTTCCTCGGCTTCTGGGCGCTCAACATGCTGATCGTCTGGAAGGGCATGGACGCGGTCCGGATCTTCGAGAACTGGGCCGCGCCGCTGGTGCTCGTGATGACCGCGGGGCTCCTCGTCTGGGCGATCCGCGCGGCGCACGGGCTCGGGCCCATCACCGCCCACCCCTCGCGCTTTACCTCGCTCCGCGGCTTCTGGCTCGTCTTCGTCCCCTCGCTCAACGCGATGATCGCCTACTGGGCGACCCTCTCGCTCAACGTCCCGGACTTCACCCGCTACGGCAAGGACCAGAAGGCGCAGATGATCGGCCAGGCGCTCGGGCTGCCGCCCACGATGACGGTCTTCGCCGGCATGGGCGTGATCATCACGTCGGCGACGGCGATCGTCTTCGGCACGCCGATCTGGGACCCGGTCGAGTTGCTCGCCCGCCTCGGCAACCCGTGGATCGTCGGCATCGGTGTGGTCGGGGTGATCATCGCGACCGTGTCGGTCAACATCGCCGCCAATGTGGTCTCGCCAGCGAACGACTTCAGCAATCTCTGGCCGAGCCGGATCTCGTTCAAGCGCGGCGGGCTCATCACCGGGCTCGCCGGCATCGCCATCCTGCCCTGGAAGCTGCTCGACCCGCACGTCTACATCTTCGACTGGCTGGGCGGCTACTCGACCTTCCTCGGTCCCATTGCGGGCATCCTCATCGCCGATTATTGGATCGTGCGGAGGACGGAATTGGACGCCGAGGACCTCTACCGCTCGAACGGCCGCTACCGCTATCGCGGCGGCTTCAACCCCGCGGCGCTGATCGCGCTCGGCGCCGGGGCCGGCGTCGCGCTGGCCGGGCTGGCCGTGCCCCCGCTGCGCCCGCTCTTCGACTACGGCTGGTTCATCGGGTTCGGCGTGGCCTTCGTGGTCTACCGGCTGCTCGCGCGCGCGCCGATCGCGGCCGCCGCGCCCGGGGCAGGGGCGGCGTAGCCGATGACGCGGCGCGAGAGCCTCGGGGTGATGGCGGCGGGGGCGGCGGCCGCCGCGGCGGGGAAGCTGCTGCCGCGCCGCGAGGGGACGGAGATGCCGGCGATCTTCCTGGCGCACGGCGCGCCCGTCCTGCTCGACATGGACGAATGGGTGGCAAAGCTCGCGGCCTGGGCGCGCGCGCTGCCGCGGCCGCGCGCGATCCTCGTGCTATCCGCCCACTGGGAGCGGCGGCCGCCGACGCTCGGCGCAACGCAGACGGTGCCGCTCGTCTACGACTTCTACGGCTTCCCGGAGCGCTACTACCGGCAGACCTATCCCGCCCCGGGCGCGCCGGAGCTGGCGGCGCGGGTGAGGTCGCTGCTCGCGGCGCGCGGTCCCGTCGCGGATGCGCCCGACCGGGGACTCGACCACGGCGCCTACGTGCCGCTCGTCGCGATGTACCCGGAAGCGGACGTGCCGGTCCTCCAACTCTCGCTGCCGAGCCTCGACCCGCGCGAGCTGTTCGAGCTCGGTCGGTCGCTCGCGCCGCTGCGCCGCGAGGGCGTGCTCGTGATGGGCTCCGGCTTCCTCACCCACAATCTGAGGCTCGTCGACTTCGACGGGACCGCGCCCGTCCCGGCCTGGGCGCTGGACTTCGACGGCTGGGCGAAGGACGCCCTCGCGCGCGAGGACGTCGCGGCGCTCGTCGACTTTCAGCGGGTCGCCCCCGCGGTCGCGACCGCGCTGCCGACGACCGAGCACTTCGTCCCAGTGCTGGCCGCCCTCGGCGCGGCCGCGGACTCGGGCGCTGCCGCGACCTTCCCGATCGAGGGCTTCGTCTGGGGCCCCTTCACCCGCCGCTCCGTGCAGTTCGGCTAGGCGCGGCGTTCGTGGCCGAGGGCGAGGAGCGCGAGACCCAGGGCGGCGAGGGCGGCCAGGGCGGCGTCGACCTCCAGGGCGAGCGGGGCGCCCCAGCGCTTCCAGAGCAGGCCGGTCAATAGGCCGGCGGGGAGCGCCGAGAGGCCGGTCACGCCGTTGTAGAGACCAAAGGCGAAGGCGCGCCGCCGTCCAGCGGACAGCTCGGCGACGGCGGCCTTCCCGACCCCCTCGGTGAGTCCGTAGAAGACTCCGTAGGCCGGGAAGAGGAGCCAGAGCTGCCAGCCGGCACGGACCCGTGCGAAGAGGACGTAGGCGGCGGCGTACCAGAGGAAGCCCGCGGTCAGCGTCGGGAGCTTGCCGACCCGATCGGCGAGGCCGCCGAGCGGGTACGCGCTCACGGTTTTGCTCAGGTTGAGGGCAGCCCAGAGGAGCGGCATGGCGGCGGCCGCCAGGCCGAGCTCGCCCGCCCGCAGGAGCAGGAAGGCGTCACTGCTCGCGGCGAGGGCAAAGATTCCGGTGACCGCGAGGTAGCTCCAGAAGCGCTCGGGCAGCGGCGTGGGCTGGCCGGCCGCCGGATCCGGCGCCCGAGCTTGCCGAGGGGCACGGGCCCGATCAGAGGGGACGCCGAGAACCAGGGCGGCGACGGCGAGTGCGCCGGGGATCACGGCCAGGGCGAAGACGAGGCGAAGCCTTCCCGGGAAGAGCAGCAGCAGGCCGGAGGCGGCGAGCGGGCCGAGCAGCGCGCCGAGATTGTCCATCGCGCGGTCGAGGCCGAAGGCGCGCCCCTGGTCCTCGAGCGCGATCGCGTCCGAGAGGAGCGCGTCCTTCGCGGTGCCGCGGCTCCCCTTGCCAATCCGGTCGGCGACCCGAACCGCGAGCACGTGCCAGGGCAGTGCCGCCAGCGCGACGAGCGGCCGCACCACGGAGGAGAGCGCGTAGCCGAAGGTCGCGAGCGCCTTGGGGCGCGGCCAGCGCTCGAGCAGCCGGCCCGACCCGAGCTTGAGCAGCGCCGCGACCGCGTCCGCCGCCCCCTCGATGAACCCGAGCGCCTCGGCCCCGGCCCCGAGGACGCTCGTGAGGAAGACGGGCAGGAGCGGGAAGATCAGCTCGGTGCCCACGTCCGTGAAGAGCGACGTGACGGCGAGCGCCCAGACGGTCCTGCCCAGCGGTCGGCGGCGGGTCATCGAGGAAAGTGTCCGCGCCCTCGATCGAACGGCCGCGACGATCGACCGACCGGCGGCGACGTACGGTCGATCGAGCCGGCGGCTAGTGGAACACGGCGACGCACGTGCAGGCGGCGCCGGCCGCGCAGGTGGCCCCGGTCGCGTCCTCGCAGGCGAGCGGCGAGCAGCAGTCGCTCGCGGTCGCGCACGGCTGGCCGTCGCTCGCGCAGGTCGCCCCCGGCTGGCAGGTCCCGCTCACGCTGCCCGCCGGAACGGCGCAGAGCAGTCCCAGGCAGCAGTCGGAGCTGGCCGAGCACGCGCCGCCCTGCGGCTGGCACGACGGCGCGGCGGTGCAGAGTCCGCCCACGCAATAGCCCGAGCAGCAGTCGGTGCCCGCGCTGCACGCGATCCCGTCCGCGAAGCAGCTCGGGCCGGAGTCGACCGCGCCTCCGTCGGCCGTCGCGCCGCCGTCGGGGGGCGGCGGGGGCGGGAGCTGGCAGGCGCTGCCGAGGTCGCCGGCCGCGTGGCAGACGAGACCCGTGCAGCATCCGCCGTCGGCGCCGCAGACCGCGCCCGCGGCGAGGCAGGTCGGCGCCGGGGTGCAGACGTAGCCGCCGCCGTCCGGCGCGGGCAGACATGGGTTCTGGTCGCAGCACTGGTCGCGGAACTCGCAGAGCTGGCCGGCCGCGATGCAGCAGCTCGGGTCCGTGTACGAGTAGCCCGCGTCGGCGCAGCCGCCCGCGCCGCCGCCGCCGAAGCAGCGCGAGATGCCCTCGCTGTCGATCTTGCAGACCGCCTTGTCGCCGTTGCAGCAGTCCTGGCGCGCGTTCGAGCCGTTCGCGCCGCAGATGTCGCCCACGGGCTCGCAGCCGGTGCCGCCGCCCGAGCCGTTCGGGTTGGTGCAGCGGCCGACGGGGGGATTGGTGGTGACGAGGCTGCACGTCACCTCGGTTCCCATGGGCGGCGCGCCGCAGCAGTCGCTGTCCTTCGTGCAGAGGTCGCCCGTCAGCCGGCAGCCCGAGGCCGGGGCGCAGACCGCGACGCCGGTGCCGGGATCGATGCAGAGCCGCGAGCAGCAGGTGGTGGCGCCGCCGGAGCACGGCTCGCCGTCGACGACGCAGGCGGGCGCGCCCGTCGCGGTCACGTCGACGCAGACGCCGGGGCCGCCGTCGTCGGACGAGCAGACGCCGGAGCAGCAGTCCGTGCCGGCGTAGCAGATGTCGCCCGCGGCGTTGCAGGAGTAGCTGCGCACGCAGGCGCCGCCCTGGCAGTTGGTCGAGCAGCACTGCGCGGAACCCGTGCAGGCGTTGCCGAGGGTGGTGCAGCCGCCGTCGGCGACGAGCGGTTGGCACTGCCCGCCCCCGCAGAGGCCGGTGCAGCACTGCGAGGCGGCGGTGCAGGGGCTCCCGACCGTGAGGCAGGAGGCCGTCGCGCAGTGCCCGCCCGTGCACGAATCCGAGCAGCAGTCCGTCGGAAGCGTGCAGGCGGTGTCCGCCGGGAGGCAGAAGGTCGCGACGGCGCAGGCCGCGCCACCGCCATCGAGGTCCTCACAGACGCCGGAGCAGCACGGGCTGCCCGAGGCGACGCTGCACGGATCGCCGGTCGAAAGGCAGGTGGGGCCCGCGTCGACCGAGGCGACGCCGCCGTCCCCGCCCGAGCCGGACCCTCCGTCGCCGCCCGGGTTGCCGGCGTCGCTGCCGGCCGTGCCCGCGTCGCCGGCCGTTCCGCCTCCGTCGCCCGGCGCACCACCGTCCGCCAACGCTCCCGCATCCTCGATTGCGCCCGCATCGCCGCCGTCCACGGCTGATCCCGCGTCGGCGGGGCCGGTGCTGCCTGCATCGCCGCCCGCGTCCGCGACGGTCCCGCCGTCGGACAGGGCGCCGCCGTCGCCGGTCGTCCCGGCGTCCCCGAGGACGCCGCCGTCCGTGGGATTTCCGCCGTCGGCGAGCAGGCCGGCGTCGCCGGTTCCCCCGTTGCCGTTCCCGGCGTCGGCATGTCCGCCGTCGTGGCCGCCGGGCGGAAGCGCCGGGACGCTGCCGCAGTTGCACGCGGAGACGGGGAGCGCGGCAAAGAGGAAGAGGCAAGCCGCGATCTGGGGGGATGTCCGTTTCATGGGTCCTCCTGGAACGGTATCCCCGGATTGTACCGCGACTGCTAGGTCGAAGTGAAAAGGCCCCGGTCGATCCTCGACGGATCGCCCAAGACCGCGGTCTGGAAATTGCGTGCGTACGCCTTCAAGAAGGCCGCGACCTGCGCCGGGCCGACCTTCTCGACGCCGTCGACGAGCCTCGCGGCGAGCCGCCAGTCGCCCCCGAGGATCTCGGCGCGGCCGAGGAGCGAGGCGAGGCCGTCGGTGGTCTCGTCGCGCATCAGGAACCGCGTGAGGAAGACCCGCTTGTCGCCCTCGAGCACGGCCGGATCGATCTTGCCCGCCGCCTCGGAGTGGAGGACGTCGAGCATGACCCCGAGCGTCGTGTTCGGCTGCTCGGCGGTGACGTACAGGTATCCCTCTCCGAGGCCGCCGAGCGACAGGCCGGCGCCGGGAGCGTACGAGAGGTTGCGCTTCGTCCGCACCTCGTCGAAGAGCTTCTCCTTGAGCGCGCTCATCGCGACGATGGCGGCGGGGAGGTCCGGGCTGCGCCAGTTCGGGGCCGGAAAGGCCGCGAGGACGTACGTCGTGGGCAGGGGCAGCGCGAGGACGTTCACGGACGGCTGCTGGAAGACGGGTGGCGTCGGCGGCTCGGGCCGGTAGCTTCCCTGCGGCAGCCCCCCGAAGGCGTCCTTCGCCCAGGCGGCGACCTCGTCGGGGTCGACGTCACCCACCGCGACGACCAGCAGGCGGGACCGCTGCCGGATCGCGTCGAGGTGCCGGACGAGGTCGGTGCGCCCGAGCGCGGCGACGCTGCGCATCGTACCGACGGCACGGTTGGCGTAGGGCAGCCCGTGGTAGAGCATCTCGTGCGAGAGCTTTCCGAGCAGCGAATCGGGGTTCTCGTCCTCCTGCCGGATCGCGGAGAGCTGGAGCTGCCGCTGCTCTTCGATCTCGTCCGCGGGCAGGGCGGGTCTCAGGACCGCGTCGGCGAGCAGGTCGAAGGTGGGCCGCCACGTTCGCGCGAGCCCCTTGGCTTCGACGACGGCGAAGTCCTCCGTCGACTCCGAGGCGATCTGGCTGCCGAGCTGCTCGAGCTTCGCCTGGAACGCCGCCTTCGGGAGGTCGGTGGTGCCGCCGGCGACGGCCGTCGCGAGGGCGAGCCGCTCGACGCCCGCGTCCTGCGCGGTCCAGTTGCGCACGCCCCCCTCGAGGTAGAGCTGGACCGTGACGAGCTTGACGTGCGGCACCCGTTTGACGATCACCCGCACCCCGCCCGCGTCGCGGACGGTCACGTCCGACTCGACCGGCTTCGCGAGGTCGGCGTGTGCGGGACCCACGCCGCCCGCCGGATGGGCGGTCGCGCAGGCGGCGAAGAGCAGCGCCGGCAGGATCCGCTTCATCGACGCGCCTCCGTGGTGGACAGCCCGAGAATCTTTTCGAAGTGGCCCTGGTCGAGGCCGCCCTGCACCAGCGCCGGCGAGAGCATCGCGCCGAAGACGAACGGCTTGCCCAGGACGTAGCGGTGCAGGTAGTCGGCGATGCCGCCGCGGGTGACCTTCCGGATGTTGTCGAGGTAGCCGTCGTAGTAGGGCAGGCCCGCCGTGGACCACCAGAAGGTGAGGACGTGAGAGTAGGACGAGGGGGACTCCTGTTCGGCGGCCCGCTCGACCGCGAGGCGCGTGGCGCCGTCGGCGAAGTCTCGGTCGGTGAAGCTCGCGGGGTCGGCGAGGCGCGGCAGCTCCTCGACGGCGGCCTTCAGGCAAGCGTCGACCCGGTCGGGCGCGGCCTCGAGGAAGAACATGACCGGTCCGACGTGCGCCTGCGTGTACCAGGAGAGGTCCGCCCGGACGCACGCCCCCGAGTCGACGAGGTCGCGCTGGAAGCGGGAGGAGGGCAGCTCGATCATCGCCGTCAAGAGGTCGGCCGCGTAGGTCGCGGGCAGCTCGCCCTCGCGGACCGACGGCCCCTGCCACTCGAAACCGAGGCTCACGGTCTGGACCCGCTGCGGGACGACGACGACGCTGCTGCGCTCGAGCGGCGGCTCCTCGCGGACCGGGTGGGCGACGAACGGGTCGGGCTTCCGCGCCCAACCGGAGAAGAGCTTCCCGACCGCGTCGAAGACGTCGTCCGGCCGGACGTCGCCCGACACGACGAGCACCGAGTTGTTGGGGACGTAATAGCGCTCCTGGATGATGCGCATCATCGCCGGCGTGGCCGAGGCGACGGTCGCGCGGTTGCCGAGCGGGTCCTTGTAGGAGGGCTGCTTCCAGAGCCGATCGTCGATTGCCTTCTTGAAGTGATAGCCCGGATCCGCCTCGTTGCGGTCGATCTCGCCGATGACGACCTGCTCCTCGCGCCGCAACTCGCCCGCGTCGAAGAGCGGCCACTCTATCGAGTCGCGCATGAACGCGAGCGCCGGCTGGAGCTCGTTGGAGGTGGTCGTGAAGAAGTAATTGACGCGCTCGGTCTCCGTCGTGCCGTTGAAGACCATCCCGAGCTCGCGGGTGCGGGCCAGGTAGGCCTCCTGGTTGGGCAGGACCTTGTTGCCCTTGAAGAACATGTGCTCGTAGAGGTGCGAGAGGCCGTTGAACGACGGGTCCTCGGTCATCGAGCCGTTGCGCACGCCGATCTCGACGGTGACGAGCGGCAGCGCGTGGTTCTCGACGACGAGGACGGTGAGCCCATCGGGCAGCACGCGCTCTTGGAACGGGGTGGCGGAGGCGAAGATCAGCGGCAGGACGTGGAGGATCCCCATGGCGGCGGGAAGTCTGCCCACCGTCGGGCCGTCCCGCAAGGGGAAATCCGCAGTCTCTCGGTCCGGGCCGGCATGAACCGCGCGCGGCCTTGCGGCGGGAAACTTGAAGATCTCGTCCATCCGTGCGTCGGATGTCCTGTCCGTGACCGCGCGCCTGATCTCCCTCGTGGCCGTGTTGCCGCTCTTGGCGGCGTCCGGCCGCGCGCGGGCGCTCGAGCCGGAGACGTCTCCGCTCCACTTCGTGCTCGTGCTGGGCGCGGGCGGGACCCAGCTCGTGGCGCCCCAGTTCCAGGGCTGGATCGGCGAGGCCCAAGAGGTCGGGATGGGCTTCGGCTTCGGGCTCTCGCGCTTGCTCTCGCTGCAGATCCTCGCCGACGCGCGCCTCGACGGGGCGTTCGTCGACGCGAGCTTCGGCGAGGTTCCGGTGGGAAGGCGAGGCCCCGAACTGCTCCTCGATCTCCCGGTGGATCTGCGGCTGCGGCTCGGGACCTACTGGGTGATCTACGGCGGCGGCTCGCCCTGGTTCTCACCGTGTCGATGTGGCTACAGCGGGGGCGTCTTCTGGCGAGGTGGCATCGAACGCTTCTTCGACTACCGCGCGGACGCGCTCGGGCTGCTCGTCGAGGGCAACCTGGCCGGCGGCCTCGGCGCGCTGCTCACCCTGACGTTCCACGGCGGAGACAACTTTGAGCCGATCCGCTAGCCGCGCCGCGCCGTTGCTGCTGCTGCTGCCGCTCTCGGGCTGCTGGATCTTCCTGACCGCGCCGCTGCTGGACGCCCTGCCGCGGAGGTCGCGGGTGGCGGTGGTGCTCTTCCACGAGTCCTGGGGCGTCGAGACGTACCAGGCGCCGCCGTCCTTCGTGAACCTCCCCACGCCGCGGGGGCCTCCGCCGAAGACGGCCGTGGCGATCCCGCACCCGGCCGCGGTCTACGCCTCCTTCCGTCGCGGCCTCGCGGAGTCCGGTGCCGCGGTGCTCGTCGACGACGCCCGTGCCCAGTCGCTGCCCGACCTCGTCGCACGCGTTCCGGCCCTCGCGGCGCCCAGCCCGTCGTCCCCCGCCCCTCGCCAGGATGCGCGGGCCTTCCCTTTCCCGATCGAGGTGGGCGACGCCGTGACGGCGCAGAAGCGCTGGGGCGACCCCACGCCGCGGCCCGTCCGGATCGGGCTCGAGACCGACGTCTACGACTAC
Organism: Pseudomonadota bacterium; assembly: GCA_027451705.1. Lineage (GTDB taxonomy): Bacteria > Myxococcota > Myxococcia > Myxococcales > JAKAPL01 > JAKAPL01. The sequence goes on along the minus strand of DAIDIT010000091.1, from coordinate 1,716 downwards.
CACCTCGCCCGCGTGTCGCCCGCGATGCCGGCGCTCGCGCGGGAACTCGGCGCCGACGGGCTCGTCGAGGTCTTCCTGCGGCCCGTGGCCCAGGTCGTACGCTCCCGCGACGGGTACGCGGTCGCGCCGATGTACGTGTGGGCGTCCGTCACGATGTTCGGCGCCGACGGCCGGCGCCGCTACGAGAACATCTTCCGCTCCGACGCGATCCCGGCCGATTCCTCCGACGGCCCATCGGGCCTCGAGCGGCGGCTCGAGGCGTTCGCCCGCGAGTTGGGCGAGCGGGTGGCGTCCGAGGCGTTCGGCGGCTGATCCGAGACCTGGACGCGGCGAATCGCGCCGGCGCACTCGTTCGTTGCCTGCCGGGTGTGGGTCGTGTATAGGGTCCGGCGGCTACAGTCCCCTGCGAGGCAGCGATGGCGACCACCTACGAGAAGCTCCAGCCCCCCAAGAACGGCAGCGCGATCCAGGTCGGAGCCGGCGGAAAGCTGGGCGTTCCGGACGACCCGATCCTCCCCTACATCGAAGGCGACGGCACCGGCGCCGACATCTGGAAGGCGAGCCAGATCGTCTTCGACGCCGCGGTCGAGAAGGCGTTCCGGGGCAAGAAGAAGATCCATTGGTTCGAGGTCTACGCCGGCGAGAAGGCGACGAAGGTCTACGGGCCGAACGTCTGGCTGCCCGAGGACACGCTGCGCGCGATCGAGGCCTACGGGGTCGCGATCAAGGGACCCCTGACCACGCCGGTCGGCGGCGGCATCCGCAGCATCAACGTCTCGCTGCGGCAGCGGCTGGATCTCTACGCCTGCGTCCGGCCGGTGCGCTACTTCGAGGGCGTGCCCTCGCCGGTCAAGGAGCCGGGCAAGCTGGACGTCGTGATCTTCCGCGAGAACACCGAGGACGTCTACGCGGGCATCGAGTGGAAGTCGGGGACCCCGGAGGCGGAGAAGGTCATCGCCTTCCTGCGCAAGGAGCTCGGGGTCACGGCGATCCGCGACCAGAGCGGGATCGGCATCAAGCCGATGAGCGCGCTCGGGAGCAAGCGGCTCGTCCGGCGCGCGATCCAGTACGCGATCGACCACGGCAAAGCTTCCGTGACGCTCGTGCACAAGGGCAACATCATGAAGTTCACCGAGGGCGCCTTCCGCGACTGGGGCTACGAGCTGGCCCGCGAGGAGTTCGGGGACAAGACCGTCACCGAGCAGGATCTCTACGACAAGCACGGCGGCAAGGCGCCGGCCGGGAAGGTCGTCGTCAAGGACCGGATCGCGGACAGCATGTTCCAGCAAGTGCTGCTGCGGCCGGACGAGTACTCGGTCGTGGCGACGCCCAACCTCAACGGCGACTTCCTCTCCGACGCCTGCGCCGCGCAGGTCGGCGGGCTCGGGATCGCGCCGGGCGGCAACATCGGCGACAAGGCCGCGGTGTTCGAGGCGACGCACGGCACCGCGCCCAAGTACGCCGGACAGGACAAGGTGAACCCCGGGTCGGTGATCCTCTCCGGGGTGATGATGCTCGAGCACCTCGGCTGGCAGGCGGCCGCGGACCTCATCGTCCGCGGCATGGAGAAGACCATCGCCGCCAAGACCGTCACCTACGATTTCGAGCGGCAGCTCTCGGGCGCGAAGCTCCTCAAGTGCTCGGAGTTCGGCAGGGAGATCGTCAAGAACATGTAGCCGCGGCCCGTGCGCCGGCGGACGCGCGTCCGCCGGCCGC
>DAIDIT010000090.1 GCA_027451705.1 Pseudomonadota bacterium | reverse complement strand
GGCTACCCAGGTGCCCCGCGCGATCACGATCCTGCCCCGCCCAGCTGCGCTGCTGCCCCAGCGCGTCACCGAGCTGGCCCGCTGCACCGCCCGACTGCCCCGCGATGCAGCCGGGTTGCCCCGCCTCACGAGCGAACTGCCCTCCCAGGGCACCTTGCTGCCCGGGCCTTGCACCCAGGCGCCCCGCGCCGCGACCCTGCCGCCCCGGCGCGCGATACGAACGCCCCGCGACGCGAGATGGCTGCCCGGCCGACGTACCTTCCTGCCCCGGCGATGCACCCGGGTGCGCCGCCCGATCACTGTCCTGCCCCGCGACGGCCTCCCGCGGCCCCAGGTCGCAGCGAGGCTGATGCCGCGTTGTTGCAGATTGGCGAAGGTGTATGCCGGACGCGGAAGAGGAAGAGGCGTCGGAGCGGCTTGAGCATCTATCGACGACTCATCGAGGGATGGAGGGGCTCCCGACAATCGGAGGTTTCGCGAGGGGTTCTATGGGGCGACGGTGTAGCCCTGGACGTGCAGGTACGAGCCCCCCTCCTTGGGGTTCGGCAGGCCGGGCTCCAGAAGGAGCGTGTGCGTCCCCGGGGCGGGCCAGCGCCAGGAGAAGAGGATCGAGCCGGGAAGGCTCGCCGAGGCCGACGGCGGCGCCACCGAGGCGGGGGATTCGTTCTGCCAGATCCCCGTCTCGTCGAAGGTCTCGGTTCCGTCCACGAAGACGCGCGCGTGGCCCGCGCCGGCGCAGCAGACCTCGCCCAGCGTTCCGACGAGGGCGATGCCGCGTCCCTCGAACGCGATCGAGAACGGCGGGTCCGAGAAGCCCGCGTCGACGTACGACCCCGCGCTCCAGAAGGGGTCGGGCACGACGGGCGCGTCGGGCGAGAGCGCGGCCGCCGTGAAAGACAGGGCGAAGCCGCCGTTCGCCTGCCATTCGGTGACCGGCCCCCCGGGCGGAGGCCCGCCGAAGAAGCGCCCGAACAGGCCCTCGCCGTTGCGGGCGGCCTGGGCGGCCGTGGCGTTTTTCAGGATCCAGTCGCGTGCGAACGGCTGCTCGCCCGCGAGCTCGGACATCCCTTCGACGAGCGGCTCCACGAGGTCGTCCTCGCCCTCGAGGTCCTCGAAGAGACCGGCCGCGTCCGACAGTTGCCCGGCCACGGCCTCCGCCGTCGCGACCGCGTCGTCCTGGTAGGCGGCGTCGCCCGTCGCCCGGGACAGGTGCACCCCCGCCCAGATCATGTTGCCGTTGACCGAGGCGAAGAACCGGTGCGGCACCTGGGCGCACGCGTTGCCGTCGTCGATGACGAAGACCGTGTAGAGGGGCACCTCGGGGTCGAGGAAGTAGCGCCGGACGGCCCGGTACTTCTGCGCGGCGCGCCGCAGGTACGCGGCGTCGGAGGTCTGCTCGTAGAGCAGGAGCGCGGCCTTGACGAAGTTGGAGTCGGTCTCCAGGGTCTTGAGCCCGATGGGGCCGCCGTTCGGCTGCTGCTGGTAGTCGATGCTCGGGCACGCGCCCGTCGCGAAGGCGGCCGAGGCCGCCACCGTGTCGAAGTCGCTCTTCGCCCGGTCGAGCGCCGCCGCGTCTTCCGTCACCTCGAAGACGCGCACCGAGGCGATCGAATCCCACAGCGGGATGTCACTCCAGGCCATGCAGTAGGGGACGACGCAGGGCTTCCACTCGGTCGCGGTGGCGTCGAGCGCCCGCATCCACGGGACGATCAGGGGATCGTGGGACTGTACCCAGCGGAGGTAGAGCGCGTCCGTGAGCGAGTCGGCGCCCCAGTCGTAGTTCGCCGTGTAGCAGTTGGCGGGGACGCACGCGTTCCAGTGGCCGTCCCCGTCGTAGAATTCGTGCGCGAGGGCGACGGCCGCCTCCTGGGCGGCCGTCGCGAAGGTCCGCGCCGAGCCGGCATCGCCGGGGCCCGCGTCCGGCGGGCCCGGCGCCCGCCCGCAGCCGAGGAGCAGCGCCAGCAGCGCCGCGCGATGTCGCATCGTTCGACCTCGAGGCCGCGTCCCGGCCCGGCCTCGTCACGATGCTACCGCGCGGCCGGCCGTGCGGGAAGCGGCTCGCCGGCATCGCACGCCGCCCTTGCCCCAGGGGCGGCTTCGCGCCGAGGATGGGGGCGTCCATGCGGAGCCGCGCCCTCGTCCTGTTCGTGCCCCTGGTCGCGTGCCAGCCCGTCGCCGGCCGCCCCGACGCCGCCGCGCCGGCCTCGCCCCTCTGCGGGCCCGACGGCGGGAGCTGCCTCGGCTGCCTGACCGACGCGGACTGCGGCGGGCGGCGCTGTGATCCCTCGACCCACGGCTGCGTCGACTGCCTCGCGCCGTCGGACTGTCCCGCCGCGCTGCCGGGGTGCAGCCTGGGCGCCTGCGGCCAGTGCGGCGTGGCCTCCGACTGTCCGGGCGGCGAGGCGTGCGTGGGTGGGGCGTGCCGCTGCTCCGCGAGCGCGGACTGCCCGGCGGCGACGCCGGTCTGCTTCCTCGACGGAGGGTCCGGTGTCTGCGGCTGCGGGGCGGGCGATTGCGCGTCCGCGAACGAGGCCTGCGACCCCCGCGAGGGAATCGCGGGCGCCTGCGTGCCCGCGTGCGCGGCGCCCGGCGGCGGCTGTCCGGCCGACGCAGGCGCGGCGTTCTGCGATCCGGCGAGCGGCCTGTGCGTCGAGTGTCTGGCCGCGGCGAACTGCCCCGACCCCGCGGCACCGGCCTGCGTCGCGGGCGCCTGCGTGGGGTGCGCCTCCGACGCCGACTGCGCCGCGCAGGACGCCGGGGCGCCGCGCTGCTCGGCCGGCCACCTCTGCGTGGCGTGCGATTCGCCCGCGCAGTGCCCCGAGGGCGAGGTCGGCTGCAACAGCGCGAGCGGGAGCTGCGGCTCGTGCGCGGTCGATTCGGACTGCCCCGCGGGACTCGGTTGCGCAGGCTCCGGTCGTTGCGCGCCGTTCTGCGGCAGCGCGACCGCCGGAAGCTCCGGGTGCCCCGCCTGCCGGACCTCGGCGGACTGTGGCGGCGCGACCTGCGACGCCGGCGCCTGCATCTGACGGCCGTGCCGGTCGGGCAAGCGCACGGCCCGGGCCGGGGGTGGCTTGCGCGCGGCCCCCTGCTCGGTTAGGTTGCCGCCCGCCCGCGCCGGTCGATGCGCAGGATTGGCGCGGGAGGCGACGACGCGCATGGCCTTCATCCGATACACGCAAGAATGTCTCGACGCGGCCCAGGGGCTCTGGCCGGCGCGCGGCGCCCACGAGGGCCGGCTGCAATCCGAGCGGCCGAAGACGATCCGGGTCTTCGAGAGCCGGTTCCTCGAGTTCATCAGCCAGGCGCACCCGGTCACGCCGGGGATCTGGTTCCTGCCGCTCGCGGCCTGGTCGCTCTGGTCGGGCAGCGCCGGCCCGCTCGGACTGCTGCGGACGGTCGGGCTCTTCCTGTTCGGCGTCCTGCTCTGGACGGCGGTCGAGTACGCGCTCCACCGGTCGCTCATGCACGGCTTCCTGCGCCACGCCGACACGCCGGCGCGCAAGTTTCGCGCCTTCATGGTCCACGGCTACCACCACGAGTTCGCGGACGACCGGATGCGGCTGGTGATGCCGCCGATGATCTCGTGGCCGATCGCGGCCGTGGTCGCGGCGCTGTGGCGGTTCGCCTTCGGGCCCGCCGCCTGGTTCCCGATCATGGGCGGGACGATGACGGGCTACGTCGCCTACGACTGGATCCACTACTACACCCACCACGCGAGGCCGAAGACGCGGCTCGGCAAGTGGCTGCGCCGCTACCACATGCGCCACCACTTCGAGGACGAGAACGCGTTCTACGGCATCAGCTCGCCGCTCTGGGACGTGGTCCTCGGCACCTTCCGCCGCAACACCCCCAACGCTGCACCAGCCAAGGAGCTGACATGATCAAGGTCGGAGAGAAGGCCCCCGAGTTCACCCTCCCGTCGAACCTCGAGGAGGGCGGCAAGCCCGGCAAGAAGATCTCGCTCTCGGACTACAAGGGACAGAACGTGGTGCTGGCGTTCTACCCGCTCGACTTTTCGCCGGTCTGCACGAACGAGAACGCCTGCTTCGTCTCCGACTGGTCGCGCTTCGCGGACGTGAAGGCGCAGGTCTTGGGCATCAGCGTCGACAGCGTCTGGGCGCACCAGGCCTTCGCCTCGAAGCTCGGCGTGAAGTACCCGCTGCTCGCGGACTTCAACCCGAAGGGCGAGATCGGCAAGAAGTACGGCGTCTACCTCGAGGACAAGGGGATCGAGTCGCGGACGACCGTCATCGTCGACAAGGCGGGGATCGTCCGCTGGGTGAAGGCGAACGAGATCCCGGTCGTGCCGGAGACGAAGGAGATGCTCGCCGAGCTCGCGAAGCTCGGTTGAGGTCGCAAGACCCGTGGCCGAGGAACTGCCGCGGGCGTACGGACTGCGCCACGTCGCGCTGCGGGTGCGCGACGTGCGCGCCGCCGAGGCGTTCTACGTCGGGCTCCTCGGCTTCTCGGTCGAGTGGCGGCCCGGCGACGACGACCTCTACCTCGCCTACCGGGGTGACAGCCTCGCCTTGCATCGCGGCGAGCCGTCGCGCCACGGCGCGCTCGACCACCTCGGGATGGCGTTCGCGTGCCCCTCCGACGTGGACCGCTGGACGGCGAAGCTTCAGGCGGCGGGGGTGCGCGTGCTCGAGCCGCCGCGCGCCCACCGCGACGGCGCGTACTCGTCGACCGTGGCCGACCCCGACGGCAACGCGGTCCAGCTCATCTGCCACCCGCCCATCGTCGCGTTCGAGGCGACGCGGGGCTGAGCGTCACTTCGCGGCTTTCTTCTCGGCGGGCTTCGACTCCGACTTCGCGCTCGATGGCGTCGAGCTGGACGACTCCGATGCGCCCTTCTTTTGGGGCGTGGACGCGTACAGATCCTTGTACCAGCCTCCGCCCTTGAGCTGGAAGCTGCTGCGCGACATGAGGCGCGTCATCTTGCCGCCGCAGTCGCCGCACCTCGCGGGCCCGCGCTCGGAGACCTTGTGGAGTACCTCGATCTGCTTGCCGCACTTCTCGCAGGCGTATTCGTAGATGGGCATGGCGTTCGATCCCGAGCATAAACGCGCCCGGGAAAGATTTCCAATGCCACGTGGGCGTGTTACCTTTGCCCTCGATGCCCTCGCGGTCCCGGCACTCCCCGCGTGCCCGCTTCGGCACGTCCTCCATCGTCGGTGCTACGCGAGCGGCCGACTCCGCCCGGTGGGGGCTGCTCTGCGCGCTGACGGTCGTGGCGGCGTGCCACGGGCGGCGCGCGGGTCCGCCGCCGTTCTTCGTCTCGTCCCTGCGGGTCTCGGGGACGACGCTCGAAGACAACCCCGGGCTCGGCGTCACGCCCGCGGACTTCAAGGACCGACTCGTGGTCGCGCTCGACCGCTCGGGGCGCTTCGCCCCGCTCGATCCCAAGGCCTCCCGCAAGCCGGCCGCGCCTGCGACGTGGCGCTGCAGCGGCGCGGTGGAGTTCACGCGGGAGAGCGACGAGGCCGCCGACGGCGGGACGCTCCGGCGCGCGGAGGTCGGCGTGACCGTCGAGATCGGGCGCGCCGGCGGCGACTCGGATCCGTTCCGGAGCGCGGGGCACGGCACCCGGATCTTCGACCCCGCCTCGGCCGCCTCGCGCACGAGCGCCTTCCGCGGCGCCATCGACGAGGCGCTCGGGCGGGCCGTCGCCCGCGTCCTGCTCGACCTCGACGCGAGCGGCAAGAGCGACGCCCAGCTCATCGCCGACCTCGATTCCCCCGACGGAGGCGTGCGGGACTCGGCCGTCCGGCAGCTCTCCGATCGGCGCAACCCGGCGGCGGCGCCGGCGCTGATCGCCCGACTCCACGACCCCGACCGCGACGTCGTGCTCCGGACGATGGGTGCGCTCGAGGCGCTGCGCGACCGGCGGGCGGTCCGGCCGCTCATCGAGCTCGCCGACCCGCTCAAGGACCCCGAGTTCGCGATCCAGATCGTCTACGTCCTCGGCGCCATCGGCGGCTCCGACGCCGAGGCGTACCTCTACACGCTCGAGAACGGCGCGACCGATCCCCAGGTCCGGTCCGCGGCGGCAGAGGCCTCGGCCGAGCTGCGCCGGCGGCGCGCGGCGGCCGCGCGCGCGGACGGCGGTGCAGCCGTCAAGGTCCAGACCAGCCGGAGGTGACGTGACGTTCCGTCTCGCGACAGTGCTGTCCCTGGCCCTCGCCGCCTGCGCGGGCGCGCGGCCGGTTCCGCCGCCGTCCGCCCCGCGCGCGTCGAAGCTCTTTCCGCTCGCCGTCGGCAACCGCTGGACCTACCGGGTACGCTTCCTCGGCGCGTCGCAGCTCCTCTCGGTGGCGATCGAGTCCGAGGCCGCGGGCGAGTTCGTGGACAACCGCGGCACGCGCTACATCCTCGACCACGCCGGGCTTCGCGACGCGCAGCGCTACCTGATCCGCGAGCCGGTGCAGCCCGGGAAGAGCTGGCGGAGCGTCATCGGCCTCGACGCGACCGAGAGCTACCGCGTCGCCGCGGTGGGCGAGAGCGCGGACGTGCCCGCGGGCCACTTCGCGGGCTGCGTCCGCATCGAGGGGCGGGAGCCGTCGCACCAGGGCGCGATCCAGCTCGCCGAGCAGACCTACTGCCCCGGTGTCGGCCTGGTCCGGGTGACGACCTACGAGGAGCGGGAAGGCGTCCGCGGCGCGCCGCAGTGGACCGAGGAGCTGGTGGCCTTCCGGCTGGCGGGGGCGCGATGACCAAGGACCTGAAGATCGGCCTGCTCGGCCTCGGCACGGTGGGCGGGGCGCTGGTTCGGCTGCTGCTGACCCGCGCCGAGCAGATCGAGCGGGCCGCCGGCCTGCGGATTCACGTGAAGCGCGCGGCGGCGCGGACGGCGGGCAAGAGCCGGCCGGCCTCGCTCGCCGCGGGCGCGCTCACTTACGACCCCTTCGAGGTCGTCCGCGACCCGGAGGTCGATCTCGTCGTCGAGCTGCTCGGCGGGATCAACCCGGCGCGCGCCCTCGTGCGCGAGGCGCTCGCGGCGAAGAAGCCCGTCGTGACCGCCAACAAGCAGCTCCTCGCCGAGCACGGGGAGGAGTTGTTCGCGGAGGCGGAGCGCTCGGGCGTGGCGCTCCGGTTCGAGGGCGCGGTCTGCGGCGGCCTGCCCGTGATCCGGACGCTGCGCGACGCGCTCGCGGCGGATCGGGTGGCGTCGCTGCACGGCATCCTCAACGGCACGACCAACCACGTCCTGAGCCGGATGACGGAGGGCGGAGGCTCGTTCGGCGCCGCGCTCGCCGAGGCACAGGCGGAGGGCTACGCCGAGGCGGATCCGACCCTCGACGTCGGAGGCTTCGACGCGGCCCAGAAGCTCTGCCTCCTCGCGCGGCTCGCCTTCGGGGCCCGGGTGCGGCCGCAGGACGTGTTGACCGAGGGCATCGAGCGGATCGGCCCGCAGGACGTGGCCGCGGCGCGCGAGCTCGGCTGCGTCGTCAAGCTCCTCGCGCTCGCGCGCTGGGTCGGCGGCGCATTGGACCTGCGGGTCCACCCCGCGATGATCCGCGCCGGCGGTCCGCTCGCGTCGGTCGGAGGGGCGAGCAACGCGCTGCTCGTCGAGGCCGAGGCGCTCGGGTCGACGCTGCTCTCGGGACCGGGCGCGGGCGGGGCCTGCACGGCCGCCGCAGTCGCCGCGGACATCGTCGACGTCGGCCGTCCGGGCGCCGGCGCGCCGCTGCCGTTCACGGCCGGACGCGACGTGCCGCTCCTGCCGCACGACCAGATCGCCGCCTCGTACTACCTGCGCTTCACCGTCGACGACGCGCCGGGCGTCCTCGCGGGCCTGACCGCCGCGCTCGGCAAGCGCGACATCAGCATCGCCGCGCTCCACCAGCGCGAGCGGCGCGAGGGGCGCGAGCCCGTGTCCGTCGTGCTGCTCACCCACCGCGCCCGCGAGGGCGCCGTGCAGGCCGCGGTCGCGGAGATCGACAAGCTCCCGACCACCCGCGGCCGCACCCAGCTCATCCGCGTCGAGACCGAGAAGGTCTGAGCTGGCCCCGGGGAAGCCCTCGCTGCGGCCGGCGCGCCGGTCGCTCCGGTGACGGAGGCCTTCCG
>DAIDIT010000089.1 GCA_027451705.1 Pseudomonadota bacterium | reverse complement strand
CGCCCCTTCCCCGTGAAGCGCGGGAGGCCGGGTGGGGGGTGGACACGGAGTTCGCGCGTTCAACCCCCACCCTGCCCTCCCCCGCAGGCGGGGGAGGGAACGAAACAGCGCCAGGCGGGGGATGGGGCGAAACTGTCGCGGTGGTGGCCGGTGGCTCGCGATCGCGACCCATGGTTGGGGGCGCGGTCGCGGGCGCCAGCGCGTCGGCTGGGGCGACGAGGGCGCGGTCTTCCGGCGCGATGTCGTCCGCGCCGAGCGTTCCGGGGTTGAGGCTGCGCCACGACGCGCCCGCCGGCACCTCCCAGACGCCGCCGGTACCCGAGACCTCCACGCGCCCGCGGGCGACGCTCACCGCCACGTCGTCCGGGCTCCGCTCGCGCACCGAGAAGATCGTCCCCTTGACTTCCACCCGGTAGCGCGTCGCCTGCACGACGAAGCTCTCGCCGTGCCGGCGCGGGTCCACCTCCGCGAGCACGCCGCCGCCCGCGAGCCGCAGGAAGGTCGCCGAGCCGATCGACTCGAGCGCGAGGTCGGTCGACGGCGCGATCAGGAGCCTCGCGCGCGGCAGGCCGACGACGGCGCGGGAGCGGCCGTCGGTCCGCAGCCGGCTTGCCTCGGCGAGCGCGACGCCGGCCCGGGCTTCCCGGAAGGCCCCCCGCGGTGCGGCCGCCAGGACGTGGCCCGCGGCCAGCTCGACCCGCGCCGAGGGCCCGGCGTGCGGCGAGAGGCGGAAGGTCAGAAGCAGCGCGCCGGGCGCGGCCGCCGCGGCGGCCGGAAGCCTCCACGCGCGGCGACGGCCCGAAGGAAGCGCGGGGGCCAGGCGCCGCCAGACGCGCTCGGCCGCGACCGCATCGACCTCGGGCGCTTGCAGGCGGCCGAGCAGCGCGGCCGCCGCCCGCTGGTCGCTCCCGTCCGCGCCGCCCTCGACGAGCCGGCGCGGCGTTTCGGCGGGCGGCCTCACGTCGCCCCCCTCTCGTCGAGCCAGCCCCGCTTGCGGCCGATGCGGACGAAGGCCGCGCGCGCGTGGTGCAGCCGCGTCCAGACCGTGCCGAGCGGGCAGCCCACCCGTTCGGCGATCTCCTCGCCCGACAGCCCCTCGAGCTCGAAGAGGGCGAAGACCTCGCGCTGCTTGGGGCGCATCCGCGCGAGGATCTCCCCGACGCGCACCTCGGCCTCGCGGGCCGAGGCGGCGCGTTCCGGCGACGGTCCCGTCGAGACGTCCAGCTCGGGGGCGGATCGCAGGAGCCAGCCGAAGCTCTCCCGCACGCGCCGGCGCCGGTGGTGGTCGGTGACGACGTTGGCGCAGATCCGGTGGACCCAGTGATCGAACCTGCCGCCCCCGAAGCGGTCGAGCTTGGCGAAGGCGGCCGCGAAGACCTCCTGGGTCACGTCGTCGACCTCCGAGGGCGGCGTGCCGAGCCTCCGTGCGAGCCGCTGGACCGCCGGGAAGTGGAGGACGTAGAGCGCCCGGAAGGCGCCGCCGTCGCCCGCGCGGCAGCGGCCGATGAGCGCGTCGTCCTGGGGCTCGTCCGGCATCGCATGATCGGGCCGCGTCATCTCCCCACCCGGTCTGAAACGCGCCGTACGCCCGTCGCCTTCAAAAAAAGAGGTAGCCGAGCGAGAGCCCGGCGTCGCCGTCCACGGCAGGGGTGGTGGCGCGGGTCTGCGACGGGTCGAGGTCGATCGAGAACGCCTCCCGGGTGAACAGGGCCCGGGCCTCGACGCGCGCGGTCAGCCGAAACCGTCGGCCGAGCGGCAGCTCGTAGGCGAACCGCCCGCCGAGGAACGGGAGGATCGCCGTCTGCGGCGTGGCGCCGAAGATCAGGCTGCCGGCCGCCTGGGCGCGGATCAGCTCGGCCCCCGGGGCCGCCTCGAAGCGGAGCGCGCCGAAGCCGAGCGCGCGCACGTAGCCGGCCGAGAGCTGGAGCAGCGACGTCTGGACCGCGATGGCGGCGCGGCTCGGATCCGTGGTCACCGGCAGGGTTCGGGACCCCGCGAGGGCCGCGGTCAGCTCGAGGTCCAGGGCGCCGTGGCGGCTGCCCACGTCGAGCTGTGCGGCCGGCGTCACCCCGAGCGTCTCGATCGCCGCGGAACCGCCGGCCTCGAGAAGGATCTGCCACGGCGTTGCCGGTTGCGGCGCCGGTGCGGGCAACGGCGCCACGACGGCCGTGCCGCCGGTCCAGCGGATGTCGTCCAGGTAGCGCTCGACCATCGAGGCGGCGGTCTCGGAGAGCGCGACGCAGTCGGCCCCCGCCGGCGGGAGGCGCCGCCGCAGCTCGCGCTCCCCCGCGGCCCGGACGCGCAGCGTCCAGCGATCGCCCGCGCGCTCGAGCGCGACCGCCACGTCGGAGCCGTCGACGTCGTGGAGCCCGGGCCGGACGTCGGCGGCCCCCACGTGGGAGCGGAGCGCCCCTTCGAGTTGGTCGAGATCGCAGGGCGCCGCCCCGGCCGGGATCTCGATCCAGAGCGTCGCGGCCCGCGCGCCGGCCGACACGGTGATCGCGAGGAGAGCCAGCGCCCCGGTACACCCCTTCATGGACCCACCCTACCAGGACCGCCCCCGGGCCGCGCGCGGCGCAACTTGATCTGCCTCAACTCGTATCGACCCTTGCACGACAACGCGATCAGGTGTCGCGCCCGTTGCACGGTCCGTACGCGGCGCCCTCAGTGAGTCCGCCGTCTTGGGGGCGGCACGGTGCGTGCAGTCGGTCGCGGCCTGCAGCCCGCGCGGACGCCGCGCGGGCGCGACGGTCACCACTGGAGGCGGTCATGCGCAAGGCGGTCCCGACGTTCCTTCTTCTGGCCCTGGCCGCGTGCCAGGCCGGCTGCATCTGCATCTTCCCCGGCGGCGACGGCGACGACGACGGCAGGATGGGCCCGCCGCCCTCGCCGCCGAGCGTCTGCGCCGTCGGCTCGGATTGCGGCGGCGCGTCCTGCTGCTTCCAGGGCTCCTGCTACCCCTCGACGCCCGATTCGCCGGGGCCGTGCAGGGTGGCCTCCGACTGTCCGGTCGGACAGGCCTGCGACGTCTCGACGGGGTTGTGCGCGGCAGAGGACGGCGGCAGCGCGTCGGACGGCGGCGGCTCCGGCGGCTCGGGCGGAAGCACGAGCGGCGGGACCGCCTCCGACGGCGGGTCGGCGGGTCTCGGCGCCGCGGCCGACGGCGGCTGCGCGAAGGACTTCTCCGGTGTCCCGGTCGGCGCGCCATGTGACGGCGACGCGGCCTGCGGCCCGAACGGAACCTGCGGCCCGGGCCTCGACCTCGCGAGCGGCGCGGCGGCGACCGTCTGGTCCGGTGGCTACTGCACGGCGGCCGGTTGCGGACCCAACTCGCCGTGCCCGAGCGGCTCGACCTGCTTCACGCTCCCCGGCTCGAGCGCCCAGGCGAGCGTGAGCGTCTGCCTCGCGGACTGCGGCCAGCCCGCGTGCCGGCGGGCGGGCTACGACTGCTCGGCCGTCGGCTCGATCTGGGCCTGCCTGCCCGCGTGCGCGACCGACGCGGACTGCGGGCCGGGCCTCGTCTGCGACGGCGCCGCCTGCTCGCCGCCCTGCGGCTCGGACGCGGACTGCGGGGCGGGCGAGGTCTGCGCGAACCGCCACTGTCAGGCCGCGCCGCCGCAGAGCTGCTGCGCCTGCGAGCCGTGCCCGCACGGACAGAGCTGCATCGCCGGCTACTGCGCCACCGCCTGCCAGGTGGACGCCGACTGCCCGCCCGGCGAGCGCTGCGGCGCCGCGGGCGTCTGCGGCTGACGGGACATGGCGCCCGGGGCCGCGCCGCGGCGTGGCCCCGGGTCGCCGGCTCTGTGGCCGTGGAGAATGAGCGCGACGCGAAGTCAGGCTTCACCCGCAGACGTCGGTCGGTCCGCAGCGCTCGCCGATCGGGCAGTCCGCGTCTGCCTTGCAACTCACCACGCACTCGCTGTTCACGCAGGCGAGCCCCCGCGGGCACGGCTCGCAGTCGCAGCAGCTCATCGGCGGGCCCGCCTGGCAGTGGCCCGCGCCGCACACCTCGGTCAAGCCGCAGTCCGAGTCGCTTTGGCAGGGCGGCGCGCACGTCCCGTTGTCACAGACGAGGTTCGGGCCGCAGTCCGCGTCCCGGCTGCACTCGGGCAGGCAGGCCAGCATGGGATCTCCCACGGAGCCGCACGTGTAGCCCGGCCGGCGGCAGGCCGCGGTTCCACAGTCCGCGAGGCAGAGGCTGTAGTCGTCCGGCGTCCCGCCGTCGGGGTAGAAGAAGCACTCCGAGCCCTGCGGGCACTCGCAGCTCGAGTTGCAGTCGATCGCGGTGCAGTATCCGCCGGTCCAGACTGTGGGACTGGCGCCGTTCGAGAGGTCGAGCGGCGGCTCGCAGACTCCGTTCGGACCGCAGTCGGCGTCGCTCTGGCAGGGGTTTCCCACGGGCACCTGGCTCAGGTCCCGATCGCAGGCGCATGCGCCCGAGCCGCTTCCGGTCGGGCCCGCGCCTGCCGTCGAACCTGTTTGGGTCGGCGCGCCGCCCGAAGCCGACGGGGCCTCGGAGCCGGCGGTGGAGGAAGCCGCCCCCTGGGGCGCGAGGCAGTGCCCCTGGTCGCGATCGCAGCTCTCGCCGGTGGGACAATCGGAGTCGTGCACGCACGGCCCCGGGGCCGCCGGCGTCGAGGGGACGCAGCTCCCCATCCAGCAGCAGGAATCGGGGCCGCAGTCGCCCCCACCGAGCAGACCGCACCGGGCTCGTCGTTGCCGCCGCCTCCGAGCATGCAGCCGCCGCCGAAAGCCGAGGCCACAACCGCAGCCAGAATCGAACGGGCGTGACGCATGGTGTCCTCCAGGTGGACCACCGAGAGCGGCGTTCGAGCTGTCTTGCCGATCCGACGATTCGACGCGCGGGCCGCTCGTCGGATTCATGTCGCCGGGCTCTGGCGCCCGGGGCCGCGCCGCGGCGTGGCCCCGGGTCGCCGGCTCTGGTAACCTCGGGGGATGCCCGCCGACGCGAAGCGCGACGCCCGTGCCGGTGACGGTGGGGAACCGCCGCGGGCGCCGGTCGCCATCCGCGTCCGGTTACCGTACGACGGCGAGAAGGCCCTCGCCGAGGGCTACGGCGGCCATCTGTCGCGCGCCGGCATCGTGCTCGCGACCGAACGGCCGTGGGCCGTCGGGACGATCCTCGCGTTCGAGCTGGTGCTCGCGACGGACCAGGTGGCCCTCCGCGGCGAGGCGGTGGTCGCCAAGCAGACGCGGCCGGCGCCCGGCGTCCGGCCCGGGATGACGCTGCGTTTCCTCCACCTCGACGAGGGGAGCCACCGGCTCCTCGATCGCATCTGTCCTCCCCCCGCCTCGGCGCAGAACGACTGGGTCCTCGGCATCGACCTCGGCACCACGGGGACGCGGGTGGCCCTGGTGCGCCACGACGCCGCGGAGGTGGTCCCGCTCGGGCGCGACCCGGCGATGCCCTCCGCCGTGGCGATCGACTCGCAGGGGCGGATGCTCGTCGGGGCGCGGGCCAAGGCGCTCGGGGTGTCGGACCCGGCGAGCACGGTGACCGGGGCCAAGCGCTGGCTGGGTTGCCGCTTCGACGCGACCTGCGCGGGGCGCGCGCCGTTCCGCCTGGTGCGGGATCCGTCGGGGGACGCGGCGGCGGAGCTGCACGGCCAGGTGCTGCCGGTGACCCGGATCTGCACGGAGATCCTCCGGCAGGCCCGCAACCTCGCGCAGGAGGCGCTCGGGACCCAGATCCTGCGGGCCGTGATCGGCGTGCCCGCCTGGTTCGACGTCCGGCAGCGCGCGGCGCTCCGCCGCGCGGCGATCGCCGCCGGCTTCTCGGTCGAGCTGCTCGTGAGCGAGCCCGCGGCCGCGGCCGTCGCCTACGCCGCGGGGCGGCAGCTCCCGCGCCGGCGCCTCGCGGTGATCGACTTCGGCGGCGGGACGTTCGACGCGACGGTGCTCGAGGTCGAGGGCGACGCGATCGAGGTCCTGGCCACGGGCGGCGACAGCTTCTTCGGCGGCATGGAGTTCGACGCCCGGATCGGAAACCTCCTCGCCGAGCGCTTCGAGGAAGAGCACGGAGTCGACCTCGCCGACGACCCGAACGCCCAGCAGCGGATCCGCGACGCGGCCGAGAGCGCCAAGATCGCCCTTTCCTCGGCGCAGCAGACGCAGGTGGTCCTGCCGTTCCTCGCGCTGCGCGACGGCCAGCCGCTCGACCTGCGCGCCACGCTCGGCCGCGGCGAGGTGGAGGAGCTGTGCGCGGACATGGTCGAGCAGCTCGCCGAGATCGCCACCGAGGTCCTCACGGCCGGCCGCCTCTCGCCGCGCCAGGTCGACGAGCTGATCCTCGTCGGGGGCATGACCCGGATGCCGGCGATTCGGCGCCGCTTCCAGGTTCTCTTCGGGCGGACGCCGGTCGTCGATCTCGACGCCTCGTCCGCCGTGGCGATCGGGGCCGCCCTGCTCGGCCACGCGAACCGCCGGGAATACGGGTCGCTCGGTCTGCGCGACGTGCTCGGCGCGCCCCTGTCGGTGCAGCTCCCGGACGGCCGGCGCGAGACGGTCTTCGATCGCCACACGGGCCTGCCCGCGGAGCGGCACCTCGACGTCGAGGGGCCGCCCGGCGCGACCGAGCTGCGCGTTCCGGTCTACCAGGGCCGGGGCGCCGGCTCGGCGAAGGAGCGCCTCCTCGGTGCCCTCGAGCTGCGGGGCCTCGCCCCGGGGCCGGCGGGGCGGGTGCGCGCGCAGCTCACGCTCTCGCTGTCGAGCGACGCGCTGCTCCAGATCCACGCCGAATCCGGCGAGGTCCGCGAGGCGGTCGAGCTCGCGACGGTCGACGCGCTCGTGGAGCCGCCGCTGTCGGTCATCGAGCCCGCGCCCGCGCCGCGGCCATCCGCGGGAGCGTCCGCGTGACCGCCACGCCTGCCCGCGCCCCGCAGCGGACCCGACGCGACTTCACCTTCGAGCTGGTGACCCAGCTCCTCGTCGACGCCCAGCTCCTCACCGCGGCGGAGCGGCGCGACCTCCTGACGCGCGAGGCGTCCCAGCGCGCGCGGCTGTCGCGCAGCCCGACGGGCGGCGAGCGGCGCGAGGTGGGGCCGATCGAGCTGCTCGCCGCCTTCGAGCTGCCGCTGCCGGGCGGGCGGACGGGCGAGAAGCTCGACGAGGACCGCATCGTCGAGGCGGTCGCCCGCGGGCTCGGCCAGCCGCATTGGAAAATCGATCCGCTCAAGCTCGACCACGCGCTCGTCACCCGCCTGCTGTCGCGCCCGTTCGCGCGCAAGCACGTCGTGCTGCCGCTGCGCCGGACCGAGCAGCCGCCCGCGCTCGAGGTCCTCGTCGGCAACCCCTTCGACATCGAGCTGTTCGAGAGCCTGCGGCAGCTCGCCGGGCTCGAGATCCGGCCGGTCCTCTCCGCGGCGAGCGACATCCTCCGCTGCGTCGCCGAGATCTACGGCTTCCGCCACAGCGTCTCGGCCGCCGAGCGGGAGCAGGCGAGCGGACCGGCCGCGCCCGACGTCGGCAACCTCGAGCAGCTCGTCACCCTCAGCGGCATGGAGGAGCTCGAGGCGACCGACAAGCCGGTCGTGACCGCGGTCGAGTACCTCCTGAACTACGCCTTCAGCCAGCGCGCGAGCGACATCCACATCGAGCCGCGCCGCGAACAGGCGGTCGTGCGGATGCGCATCGACGGCGTCCTCCACCAGGTCTACACGATCCCGAAGGCCGTGCACGCGCCGATCGTCTCGCGGCTCAAGATGCTCGCGCGCATCGACATCGCCGAGAAGCGGCGGCCGCAGGACGGCCGGATCAAGACCCAGAAGGACGGCAAGGAGGTCGAGCTGCGCGTCTCGACCGTGCCGGTGGCGTTCGGCGAGAAGATGGTCATCCGCGTCTTCGAGGGCGCCCTCCAGGACCTCGGCGAGGTCGGGTTCGCGCCGGACGAGCTCGAGGCGTTCGAGTCCTGGATCCGGCAGCCGCACGGCCTGATCCTCGTCACCGGGCCGACCGGCAGCGGCAAGACCACGACGCTCTACGGGGCGCTCAAGGCGATCGCCACCGAGGAGCTCAACATCACGACCATCGAGGACCCGGTCGAGATGGTGGTGGACGGGCTCTCGCAGATCAACGTCCAGACCAAGATCGATCTGACCTTCGCGACCGCGCTCCGCCACGTCCTGCGCCAGGACCCCGACGTCGTCATGGTCGGCGAGATCCGCGACGAGGAGACGGCCCAGAACGCGGTCCAGGCGGCCCTGACCGGCCACCTCGTCTTTTCGACCCTGCACACCAACGACGCGGCGAGCGCCATCAGCCGGCTTCGCGACCTGGGCGTCCCGGGCTTCCTCCTCGCCTCGACCCTGACGGGCGCCATGGCGCAGCGCCTGTTGAGGACCATCTGCAGCCACTGCAGCAACCCGACGACGCTCGCGGTCGACCAGATCGCGGCCCTCGGCCTCGGCCGACCGGAGGACCTGGTCGGCCGGCTCCAGGTGGCCTACGGCGAGGGCTGCCCGCGCTGCCGGGGCACCGGCTATTACGGCCGGACGGGCGTCTTCGAGCTGCTCCCGGCCACCGCCAAGATCCGCGGCCTCGTCGCGGCCGGGGAGACCGTCGAGGAGATCGCCAAGGTCGCGCGACTCGACGGCATGCGCACCTTGCGCGAGAACGCCGTCCGCAAGCTCGCCGCGGGCGTGACGACCTTCGAGGAAGTCTGGGCCGCCACGCGCGACATCGAGGCCCACTGACGTGGCGCTCGTCGACGCCGCCGCCGAGGTCTGCCGCCTCTTCGACGCGGGCTACGGCCTGACCGTGCTCTCGACGTTCGAGGAGGGGCGGGCGCGGCAGCTCGCGGCCTCCGCGGCGGCCGCCCTGGAGGTCCCGCTCACGGCGTGGTCGCTGGCCGGCGCGCCGGACGCGGAGGCCCGCCCCGCCCTCGCGGAGCTGCTCGACGGCCTGCGCCGGACGCGGCAGCCGGGCCTCGTGCTGCTGCTCGACCTGCACCCGCAGCTCCTCGGGCCGCTCGAGCGGCGGCTGCTCCGCGAGGTGGCGGCGGACGGCCCGCTCTTCCGGCAGTACCTGCTCGCGGTGACGCCGGTCGGCGCGGTGCCCGACGAGTTGCAGCGCGAGGCGGCC
>DAIDIT010000088.1 GCA_027451705.1 Pseudomonadota bacterium | reverse complement strand
TCGGACCCCTCGAGAACGACCTTCGAGGCCTCGCGCACCGTTTCGGACCCCTCGACGACAACGTTAGAGGCCCCGGGCCCCAAGGGCGGAAACGTGGCATTGAAACGCGCAGCTACGCGACGCCTCTGTCAGCGCGGCGCGAGCGCGAGGCCGACGATGAAGTGCGTCAGGCCCGGATTGGCGTTGCCGCCTTCGACGAGGTCGAAGAGCTTCGCCTGCTTCTCGAAGCCGCGGGCCAGCTCGCGGTAGACCCTGGGGTTCTTGTCGCTCTCGTCGGCGTTGGAGAGCGGCTCCTCATCGTCCTGACGGCGCTTGTGGTTGATCGCCGCGAGGCAACCGGTTTGCTTTTTCTGCTTCGCCGGCTGGCTCCGGTCGAAGACCAGCGGCAGCAGCCAGCACTCGATCTTGTCGACGGCGATGGCGAAGATGAACCGCTCGATCGGGGCTCGATTGCCGATGATCCCGGCCAGATGGCTCACGATCGCATCGATCGACGCGTCGACGTCGCCGTCGGTGGGAAGTTGGACCCCGAGGTCGGCCGCGATGTCGGTGTCGAGGTGGACGACCAGGTAGCGGTTGACCTGGAGCGCCTCGATGTATTTGCGTTTCCGGAGATAGTCGACGACGAGCGTCCAGCCGCCCGGCGCTGGCGGGCCGTGCGCGCCCGTTGCGTCGAGCTGCGGCTGCTCGTAGGCCACCTGGATCTCGGCGTCGTCCCCGTGGAATCCCTGGAGGACGGCCTCGATCACGATCTGGTCGGTGATCCCCTCGCCGACAATGGCGTAGTCGCCGGTGTAGCCCGACTCCATGGCTCAGAAGTTCTTCGGAAGGCCGCCGAGAAGGCCACGCGAGAACGCATCGGAGAGCTTCACGGGAAGCTCACCGGCGACGGGCTTGGGCGGCGCGATCCGCCGGACCTTGGTGTCGCCCTGCTTGCCGCGCGCGACCACGAAGAGGCGCTGCTCGTCGTCGTGCAGGTCGAGGCCGTCGAGGATGGCGGGGTTGTGGGTCGTCACGACCGCCTGCTTGCCGTGCTTCTTCGCGAGCTGCACGAGGCGGCGGACCAGCTCGGCGCAGAGCTTGGGGTTCAGCGAGGCCTCGATGTTGTCGATGCCGAACGCGGGCGGCGTCTCCTTGCTCACGAAGAGCGCCAGGTAGAAGAGCAGGAAGAGGAACCCCTCGTTGGTGCTGCGCTGGTCGAAGGCGCCGAGGTCCGCCGGGACGAACCGGTCGCGAACACGCACCGCGCGCTCGCGAGAGCCGGCTTCGGGCGCCTCGAGGTCCTCGAACCAGTCGAGCACGTGCAGCGCCTCGCGCAGGTCGTTCCACGGGCCCCTCTCCTCGGCATTGGCGATCACCCCGAGCAGCTTGAAGAGCCCTTCCCCCCGCACCCCGAGCGGGACGATCTGGCCCTCTTCTGCGAACGTTCGAAGCGGCGTTGCCTCCGGAGAGAACAGCAAGAAACGCTTGAGATCGAACGCGACCTCCCGGTTCGTGTTCTCGCCGATCAACTCCTCCAGTTTGGCGAAAACTCCCCTTGTCGTTCTCTCGATTAGAACTCGCCCGATCGTCTCTTGCCTCGGGACGACCCCTGGCGGAAGACCGATTTCTGGTTCGACGCCCCACGTCGGGTACGTTGCCCCGCCAGATGACTGAGCGGACAGTTTCGCGATCCAGCCACTCGATTCCTCCACCGAGAGCCGAATCGCCGCGACCGACGGCTCAAATGCCGAGCGCATGAAGCGATGGTCGGTGACTCGCAGGCCGCGGCTGGCGAGGAACTCGTTGTCGAGCTTGTCGGAAGCGGCGGCGGCCGCGAACGTGAGGGCCTCGAGCAGGTTGCTCTTGCCGGAACCGTTCTCGCCGATGAGGACGTTGAAGCGGCCGGGCTCGAAGTCGAGGGCGCGGATCGACTTGAAGTTCTCGATGTGGATCTTCGAGAGCACGACTTCATCCTACCGCGCGTGGGGCGAGGGGACGAGGAGGTGGACGACGCCGGTCGTCACCGCGGGGACGTAGGTGATGATGAGGACGCCCGCGGCCATGATCGCGAGGAACGGCAGGGCCCGCCGGTAGAGCACGGGCAGCGGCTTCTCGAAGCGCTGGGCGGAGAGGAAGAGGTTGAGGCCCATCGGGGGGAAGAGGAAGCCGAGCTCGAGGTTCGCGAGGAAGACGACCCCGAGGTGCACGGGGTCGATGTGGAACGCCTTGCCCATCGGCACGAGCAGCGGCGCGAGCACGACGATCGCGGAGTAGATCTCGAGCACCGAGCCCAGCACGAGCAAGAGCCCGTTGAGGGCGAGCAGGAACAGCTCGGGCGAGTGGATGTGCGCGGTCACCCAGGCGAGCAGCGCCTCGGGGATCTGCGCGTCGACGAAGTAGCTCGTGAGCCCGAGGGCGACTCCGAGGAGGATCAGCACGGCCCCGACCAGCGTCGCGGCCTCGGCCATCACCCGCGGCACGTCGCGGATGGGGCGCAGCTCGCGGAAGACCACGGTCTCGACGAGCAGCGCGTACGCCGCCGCGATGCCCGAGGCCTCGACGACGGTCGCGAAGCCCGAGACGACCGCGACGATCACGAGCAGCGGCAGCCCGAGGTCCCACTTCGCGGCCCAGAGGCTGCGCAGCGCGGCCTTCCCGTCGAACGGATGGCGCGGGACCTTCGCGCGCACGCCGACCGCGATGCCGTAGGCGGCGACGAGCGCGATCATCAGCAGGCCCGGGACCAGGCCCGCGACGAAGAGCTGCTCGATCGCGACGCCGGCGACGACGCCGTAGAGGATGACGGGCAGCGAGGGCGGGAAGAGCAGCCCGAGTGAGCCCGACGCGGTGACGAGGCCGAGCGAGAAGCCCTCCGGGTAGCCCTCCTTGAGGAGCGCCGGCAGGACGAGCCCGCCGAGCGCGAGGATCGTGACGCCCGAGGCCCCGGTGAAGGTCGTGAAGATGGCGCAGACGAAGACCGCCATGATGGCGAGGCCGCCCGGCATCCAGCCGAAGGCGTCGCGGTAGGCCTCGACGAGCCGCTTCGCCGCGCCGCCCTCGGAGAGGACGTAGCCCGCGAGCGTCAGGAGCGGGATCGCGGGGAGCGTCGGCGAGGCGACGAGCCGGAAGGTCTCGGTCGGCACCGCGGCGATCGGCGTCCCCTCGCCGAAGAACATCAGCATCGCGATGCCGGCCATCGCCACGAAGACCGGCGCGCCGAGCAGGAACGCGGCGGCGATGAGGAGCGAGACCGGCCAGAGCAGCACGCCCGGGCTGTTCTGCATGAAGTCGAGGTTGGCGGTGAGGCCGAGGGCGAAGGCCGCCGCGACCGCCGCGGCGCAGGCCGCTTTGCCCTTCCAGCCCGCGGGGGCGAGGGACGCCGAGCGGATCGCCATCACGCCGAGGCCGAACGGCATGATCAGCTCGCTCCACCACTCCGGGATGCCGCCCGAGAGGACGTCCTGGCGGACCCGGTCGGCCTGCACGAGCTTGAACGACGCGTACGCGAGCAGCGCCACCACCGCGGTCGTGACCATCGCGCCGAAGAGGCGCGCGCCCGTGCGCCAGCGGCCGGCGGGGAGCATGTCGACGGTCGAGAGGCCCAGGTGCTTGCCGCGGGCGGTCGCGAGCAGCGCGCCGAGGAAGCCGATCCAGAGGGTGCCGTGCTGGACGTAGACCGCGGCGCCGGCGAGGTCCGAGTGGGCGATCTTGCGCGCCAGGGCCTGGAGCACCGGGAGCGCGGTCATCGCGAGGAGGATGATCGTGACGGCCCAGCTCTCGACCGCGCTCGCGGGCGCGGAGGTGGCCGGCGGGACGCCCGACGAGGGGGGCGGGGCCGCGGGCGGGACGGCGGGGAGCGTCGAGGCGGGGGCGTTCATGGCACACCGTCGTTGAAAGGTGTTCGGTTGCGATTGACCCGCTGCCGGGCCGGCCCCTATATAGCATCGCCCTCGTATGGCAAGAACAGCCGAAGACCTGCCTGGCGTCTCACGCGAGGCGACCGGGCGCCGCCAGGGGACGAATCCGCCGAGGGACCGTCGGGCTTGGGTCGGCCTCGCCGCCGGGCTCGCGCTCGTGGCCGCCTGTTCGCCCCGTACGATCGCCGAGGGGTACGTCGCGGACGCGCTCTCGTCGACCGGCGACACCTTCTCCTCCGACGACGACCCCGCGCTCGTCCAGGCCGCGGTGCCCTTCGCGCTCAAGAGCATGGAGGCCCTGCTCGCGGACCTCCCGCGCCACGAGGGGCTGCTGCGCTCGGCGGCGAGCGGCTTTGCGGGCTACGCCTACGCCTTCGTCCAGCCCGACGCGGACGAGGCCGCCGACCGCGACCCCGACCGGGCGGCGGCGCTGCGGCTGCGGGCGAAGAAGCTGCTGTTGCGCGCCCGCGGCTACGGGCTGCGCGCCCTCGACGTCGCGCACCCGGGCCTCGGGGACGCGCTGCTGTCGGGGACCGCGGCGCGGCGCCAGGCGCTCCTCGCCGAGACGACCGCGGCCGACGTGCCGGCGATGTACTGGACCGGCGCCGCCTGGGCGCTCGCGATCGGGGACGGGAAGGACGACCTCCACCTCGTCGGACAGCTCCCCGCGATCGCGGACCTCATGGAGCGCGCGCTGGCGCTCGACCCCGACTGGGACGGCGGCAGCCTCCAGGAGTTCTTCGTCTCCTTCGACGCGGCGCGGGGAAAGAAGAAGGACGCGGACGCGCACTACGCGCGGGCCCTCCAGCTCGACCACGGGCTCCGCCTGGGCGTCTACGTCTCGTACGCCGAGGGCGTCCTGGAGCCCGCGCAGGACAAGGCGGCGTTCGTGGCGCTGCTCCGGAAGGTCCTCGCCTTCGACGTCGACCGGCCGGACGCGCGGAAGGACCGGCTCGCGAACGTCCTCGCCCAGCGCCGCGCGCGCTGGCTCCTCTCCCGCCTCGACGATCTGTTCGTGTAACCCGCAACAGGAGACTGCATGAAGCGCACGCTCGCCTTCGCCGCCGCCCTCGCCTTCGCTGGCTTCAGCCCGTCCGCGTTCGCGCTCGTCCGCATCAAGCTCGGGACGATCGCGCCCGAGGGCTCGCCCTACGACCAGGCGCTGCACGAGATGGCCGCGAAGTGGACCGAGGTCTCGGGCGGCAAGGTCAAGGTCGTCATCTACCCGGGCGGCGTCGCCGGCAACGAGGGCGACATGGTCCGCAAGATCGGCGTCGGCCAGCTCCAGGCGGCGTCGCTCACGACGGTCGGGCTCCACGACGTGACGCCCGAGCCGCAGGTCCTCGACGTGCCCGGGCTCATCCGCGACTCCGCGGAGCTGCGCTACGTGCTCGGCCACCTCCGCGACCGGCTCGAGCAGGCGCTCGCCGCGAAGGGCTTCGTGGTCGTGACCTGGGCCGACGTCGGGATGGTCCGTTTCTTCTCGACCTTCCCGATGCCGAGCCCCGCCGACGCGGGGAAGGCGAAGGTCTGGTCCTGGGAGGGCGACCCCCACGCCGCCGACGCCTGGAAGGCCGCGGGCTTCCAGCCGGTCGTCCTCAGCTCGACCGACATCATCCCCTCGCTCCAGACCGGCATGATCAACGCGGTCTCCGAGCCGCCCCTCTACGCGTTCGCGGCGCGGATCTTCGACCGCGCGAACCACATGCTCGACTACGACTGGAGCATCCTGACCGGCGCCACGGTGGTCAAGAAGGAGACCTGGGACCGGATCCCGACCGACGTGCAGCAGAAGCTGCTCGCGATCGGCCGCGACTTCGGGCGGCAGATCTCGGACAAGGTGGCGGCGATGAACGTCGACGCGATCGTCCAGATGAAGGCGCAGGGGCTCGTCGTCGACGAGCCCGCGAGCGTCCAGGCCTGGCGCGACCTGGCCGAGAAGACCTGGCCCGCGATCCGCGGCCAGGTGGTCCCGGCGGACATCTTCGACGAGGTCGTCCGGCTGGTGAACGACTACCGCAAGCAGGCGCGGCAATAGCGGCCCTCCGAGCGGTCGGTCGGGTTGACTGAACCCCATTGTGGGCCTATAGAGTCCACGAGGACGATGGCCGTGCGCGCCACATGCCGGGGGCTGGGCGAACCGCTCGTCCCTTATGCCGAGGCGCCCCTTCCCACGCAGCGCGGGCCGTTCGACGTCCTGGTCTTCCGCGAGCCGGGCACGGGCCTGGAGCACGTCGCGATGCTGCGCGGCGACGTCCGGCGGCCGGAGGGCGTGCTGGTGCGCGTCCACTCGGAATGCCTGACCGGCGAGGTGCTCGGGAGCCTGCGCTGCGACTGCCGCTTCCAGCTCGACTGGGCGCTCGACCGCATCGCGGAGGCGGGCGCCGGGGTGCTCGTCTACCTGCGCCAGGAAGGGCGCGGCATCGGGCTCGGCAACAAGGTCCGCGCCTACGCGCTCCAGGCGCGCGGCGCCGACACGTTCGAGGCCAACCGCAAGCTCGGCTTCGGCGACGACCTGCGCCACTTCGACTTCGCCGCCGAGATCCTCGAGTACCTCGGCGTGGGGCCGATCGACCTGCTGACGAACAACCCGCGCAAGATGTCCGAGCTGTCGGACGCCGGCATCCAGATCCGCAGCCGCGTGCCCGTCCCCTCGCCGGTGACGCCGCACAACCAAGCGTACCTCGAGACCAAGAAGCGCCGCGGCGGCCAGCTCATCGATCTGTAGCGGGGGCCCGTGCGCAGCGCGGCCCGCGGCCCGCGCTGCTCCGGGGGGCTTGCCCCCCTCCAGACGACTTGGGGGGACGCCCCCGCGCCCCGCGCCCTCGGTCGGGCCCCTCCGCCCTCCCTCGGCCTTTCTCCCTGATCACACGAGGCGGGCGGCGACCTCGCTGTGCAGGTCGAGGCCGCGCTCGGTGAGGGCGAGCCTCGGACCGGCGAAGGCGGCGAGCCCGGCGGCGACGAGCGGCGCGGCCCTCTCCCGCAGGGCTCCGGCACGGTCCGCGCCGAAGGCGCGGCCGAGGCGCTCGAGGTCGAGCCCCTCGACGAGGCGCAGGCCGAGGAAGACGCGCTCGCGAAAGCGAACGTCCCCGTCGAGCGGCTCGGAGTCGCCCCCGGGCAGCCGGCCCGACCCGAGCGCTTCGAGGTACGCCCCGGCGCTGCGGCCGTTCGCGTAGCGCCGATCCGGGGTCGCTCCGCTCGCGCCGGCGCCGAGGCCGACGTACGGGCGGCCTTCCCAGTAGCCGAGGTTGTGGACCGACCGGGCGCCGCCGCGGGCGAAGTTGGAGATCTCGTAGCGGTCGAGGCCCGCCTCGGAGAGCGCGGCGCGGAGCGCCTGCCCCATGTCCGCCTGCGCGTCCGCGTCGGGGCACGGGTAGCGGCCTTCGCGGCGGGCGCGGGCGAGGGGGACGTCGACGGCCAGCTCGTCGAGGGTCAGGGCGTAGTCCGAGACGTGGTGGACGCCGAGCGCCGCCGCGCGCCGGGCGTCCTCGGCGGCGGAGGCGGGGGTCTGGCCGAGCGCGCCGTGGATGAGGTCGACGGCGATCGCGGGGAAGCCCGCCCGGTGCGACGCCTCGATGGCCCGCTCGGCGTCAC
>DAIDIT010000087.1 GCA_027451705.1 Pseudomonadota bacterium | reverse complement strand
AGCCGAGGCTCGACTCGTCCAAGTCGACCGCGCACCTCGCCCTCGTTCATTCGATCGTGCGCACGATCGATTGCGGCAAGTCCGAGTCGAGCCTCGAGTCGGCCGACCCCTCGCTCGACTGGCGCGACCCGAGCGTTCGATCTACCGTGGGGAGCGTCGTGTCCCGCAACCGCAACGAAGTTCCCGCCCGCCTCAAGACCCGCGCGGCCGACTTCCGCGAGCGCCTCCTCCACCGCATCGCGCCCGACGCCCTGCTCGCCTTCGGATCCGAGCTGCGCACGCCGAAGGACCTCCTCGCCGAGCTCGATCGGCACCTCGAGTGGCACCGCGCGGTCGAGCGGGTGCGGCTCGCGCTCGCCTCCGCGCTCGTCGGGCGCACGGCGTCCATCCCGGCCTTCGTGGCCTTCCTCGACAAGCTCCAGACGGCCTTTCGCGCCCACTACGACAGCCTCGACCCGGTCCAGAAGGAGCCGCACCTGCGCCGGCGCGGCGGACGCCACGAGATCCCCGTCGAGGTGAAGGCCGCG
Organism: Pseudomonadota bacterium; assembly: GCA_027451705.1. GTDB lineage: Bacteria > Myxococcota > Myxococcia > Myxococcales > JAKAPL01 > JAKAPL01. Next base: position 8,555 of record DAIDIT010000087.1, on the reverse strand, counting down.
GCGAAGGAGAAGCGCCGCCGCACCCGCGTCAACCGCAAGACGATGGGCAAGCGGCAGCGCGAGAAGATCAAGGCGAAGTAGCCCGCGTCGCGCCGCCCGGTCCGGCGGGCGCGGCGAGCCCGCGGGCGAGCTGCGCGAGAACGCGGCCGTCGATCAGCTCGACGCCGCCCTCTTCCGCCAGCGCGCGCGCGTCGGGATCGACGCGGCCGGTCGCGACGAGGATGCAGCGGCCGCCGTAGTCGCTGCGCGCGGTGGCGATCGTGCCCTGGACCTCCTGCGCGTCGACGCTCCCTCCGGGCGGGCTCACGACCCGCACGTAGGCGGGCGTGCCGGAGGGCCCGGTGGCGACGAGGTCGGCGGCGTCGGGCGCGAAGCTCCGGACCTCGGTCGCGAGGCGGCGTTCGGCGAGGACGCGCTGGACGAGCCGCACCCGGGCGTCCGGGGGCAGCGCCGCCAGCGCCCCTCCGCCCGCGCGGGACTGCCGGGCCGCGAGGCCGAGGAGAATCAGGACGAGGAAGACGGCGGCCGACGCCAGCAGGATCGACGACATGGACGAACCCCTCGCCCTGACGATGGGGACGGCCGCCGGCAGGCGCCAGCGCGGCGCGGGCCGGCGCTTGACATTCGACGCACATCGAATTAGATGTACGTCGAAATGAAGGCCGCCGAGAACAGCCGCTTCCAGGCGCTGGCCGACCCCACCCGCCGCGCCATCCTCCGCCTGCTGCGCGGCGGGTCGATGTCCGCGGGCGACATCGCGGAGCGGTTCGACCTGAGCAAGCCGACGCTCTCCCACCACTTCGCGGTGCTCGAGGCGGCCGGGCTGGTCCGCTCGGAGCGGCGCGGGAACTTCGTCGTCTACGCCCTGCAGGCGAGCGTGATCGAGGAGGTCGCAGCGGCGGTGCTCGAGCTGTCCGCCTCGCTCGCGAGCGGACGGAAGCCGAAGGAGAAAGGACGGACGCCGTGAAGACCAAGCTCGATCGCTGGGACCTCGTCTCGCTGCTGCTGATCGCCGGGGCGGTGGGCGTCACCCTCGCCCTCTGGCCCTCGCTTCCCGAGCGCTTCCCGATCCACTTCGACCTTTCCGGCCGGCCGAACGGCTGGGGTTCGAAGGCCTACGGGCCGTGGCTCCTCCCCGGCGGGGCGGTCGTCCTCTGGCTGATCCTCCGCCCCGGCAGCGCAATCCTCCCGGCGGCGTGGCGCGAGCGGGCCGAGGCCTCTCCGCTGAGCGGCCTCGCGCTCGCGGCGGTCGCCCTCCTGCTGTCCTCGCAGGCGCTCTGCCTCTACGTGGCGACGAGCCACCGCGCGGTCGGGGGCGCGGCCCTCGACGGAGCGCTCGGCGCCTTCTCGGTCGTCGCCGGACAGTTCATGCCGCGGCTGCGGCGCAACCCGTGGGCCGGCGTCCGCACCGCCTGGACGCTCAGCTCGGACGAGAACTGGCTGCGCACCCACCGCTTCGCGGGCTACGCGATGACGATCGGCGGGATCGCGACCGTGCTGCTCGGGCTGCTCTCGCGGGTGGCCGGACTCGCGGCGTTCCTCGCCGGGGCCGTCGTGGCCCCGTGGCTCTACTCGTTCCTGCTCGCCCGCCGCCTCCCGGCGTCGTGAGCGACTGGCTCGATTTCCGTCGAATATCCCGCGCCGTGGCTCGTCGTTCGGGCATGAAAATGCCATTCGCGTCCATGGCGGCCGTCCTGCTCGCGGGCTGCGGAACCGTCAGCTTCGCCCGGGTGGGGGCGATCCAGCCGCCGCAGCCAGCCGGTTGCCCGGTGAGCTTCTCGCATTTGACCTCCGCCGAGGCCTTTGCCCTCGGCGAACACGAGGTGGCGATGGGCTGCGCGCTCAACTACCCCGACCCGGCCGGCGGCTACGCCACGACCTTCACCTCGCAGATGGAGGCCGACGTCGCGCCGCGGGCCTGTGCGCTCGGCGGCGACATGGTGATCGTCACCGGCCAATGCAACACCCAGTCCATCACCCCGGGCCTCGAGCTCATGGTCCTCACCCGCCGCCGCTGACATCGGCGGTCGTTTCGGGCGCTTGGGAGCCGGAGCCCCGAGGTCAGTGATCTCGGGCACTTCGGACCACTCGAAAAAAGTGAGTCAGGAATCGAGGCCTGCTGGCCCATATTCTCGTTTAGGAAGTGAGTTGAGCGCGGCGATGCTCCCGCGGCGGCTCCGGACGGTCGATTGGCGACCGGACCGGGGGTGCCGCGGAGGTCGCGAGCTGGGCGCCGGGTAGGAAATGCCCCGGTGCCCGGTACCTCGGGACAGCCCAAAGTGAACTTCCCACCCGCACGGCAAGGTGCCGGCGGTGGGGGCGTACGCCCGCGCTCTCGGAAAGCCAGCCGATCGCCTGGCCGGAAAGGACCTTCAATATGGTCAACGGAAACAACAAGTCCCTCGGTTCGCCGGGGGCAGGCACCAGCGGCAGCATCGCCGGTGCCGGCAGCAACCCCGGCAGCGGCGGCAACGCGGCCGGGAGCGGAAGCGCCAACGTCGGCGCCCCGCCGGTGGGCAACCTCCCACCGTCGGCGGCGAAGGCGCGCGGCTTCCGCGAGGAGGTCACCCTCATCGACGACGCCCTCGGGAACATCCCGGACGGCTCGTCGGTGGTGGTGGCCGGGCAGTTCGTGTCGAAGCAGAGCATCCAGGCCGCCCTTCAGGCGATCCTGGCGCTCTACGGAAACGTGGACGCCGGTGTCCTGGCGCTGAAGAACCAGCGCGTGGCCCTCCAGGCAGCTCTCCCTGGGGCTCGTCAGTTCATCGACAACCTCAAGGCCGGGCTCGTCGCCACCCTCGGCAAGGGAAACCCTGTCCTGGACGCGTTCGGGCTCGGGGCGAAGAAGCGCCGCCGGCTCACCGTGGAAGAGAAGACCGCTTCCAAGGCGAAGGCTGCGAAGACTCGCGAGCTGCGCGGGACCGGTGGCAAGCGCCAGAAGGCGGCGCTGAAGTTCACCGGCAAGGCCGACGTCCAGGCGAGTCTGTCTGAGGCGCCGGCCCCGGGTGGCAACACCTCCGCCACCGCCGACAACGGCGGCGCCGGCAGCACCCCGATCACCAGCGGGAAGTAGCACCACGGGTGGAGCCCCCCGGGCGAGAAGTACCGCCCGGGGGGCTTTTTTCGTCCCGGAGAAGGCTTACCCATCGGGATCTGGGAGGCCGGTGGCGACTGTCGCGCGAGAGGTCGAGGGCAGGGCGTCACGGTCGATGGGGCGGTGGCCGCGGACGGGCCGCTTCCCGGTGGCGATGATCCTCGTCGGGGCGATGGTGGCGACGGCGGTCGCGCTCGCCGCCCTGGTCGTCTACGACGAGGTCTCCCTCGCGCGGATCCGGCCCGAGACCCAGCGGCTTCTCACCCAGGGGCTCCCCCGCATCCGGGCGATCACCGAGGCCCGGGCGGCACTGCGAAAGGTCGAGGGGGCGGCGAACGAGCGGATCGAGCTGTTGCTGGAGGGAAATCCGGACGGCCTGGTGGCGACGGCCACCGCGCGCCGGGCGTTCGCGACCAAGCTCGACACCTTCCGCCGGCTGCCGGCCTACCCCGACGAGGGGTCGGCGCTCGCGAAGATCGACCTGGCGGTCCGGGCGTTCGAATCGCAGATCGACGGCCTCGCCGCCACGCTCCTGTCGGGCAACCTGAAGGCCGCGGCGCGCCGCGTCCGTCGACAGCTCCGCTCGGCCACCGACCAGGTCGACGCCGAGCTTTCGAACCTGATCCAGATGGACGCCGCCCACGTCGTGGCGCACGCCGCCCGCATCGACTCGGTCGAGCGGATCGCGACCCGGGGCGCGCTCCTGCTCGGCGTCGTGGACTTCCTGGTCACGCTGATCGGCGGCGTCACGGTTGTCGTCGTCTTCTGGCGCCACGAGCGGTTCGTCCAGGCCCGCCAGGACGAGCTGGAGTTCTTCTCGGCCCGCGTGGCCCACGACGTCGTCAGCCCGATGCAGGCGGCATTCCTGGCCTTGAAGCGGGCGAAGTCGTGCGGCGACGCCCAGGTCGAAACCATGGCCGAGAAGGGCATCGCCGCGCTGGGCCGGTCGCGGCAGGTGGTCGACGACCTCTTCCAGTTCGCCCGGGCAGGCGCGCAGCCCGATCGGACCGCGCGCGCCGACGTAGGGGCGACCCTCGGCGCACTCCTCGAAGAGTTGCGCCCGCAAGCGGAAGCGGAACGGATCGAGCTTTCGCTCGAGACGATCCCTCCGTGCGAGGTCGCCTGCCCGGCCGGGGTGCTCGGCCTGTGCGTCGCGAACCTCGTCCACAACGCGATCAAGTACATGGGCGTGCGAGATCTGCGCCGCGTCGCGATCGGCGTCCGCGTCCAGGCGAGGACGGTCGCGATCCGGGTCGACGACACGGGGCCGGGGCTGCCGGACGGGATCGGGGACGAGATCTTCCAGCCGTACTGGCGCGCGTCGAAGCTGCCGGGTCTCGGGCTCGGGCTCGCGACGGTGCAGCGGCTGGTCACGGCCTATGGCGGCCGGGTGGGCGTCAGCCCCCGTGCCGGCGGCGGCGTGCGCGTCTGGTTCGAGCTGCCCCGCGCGTAAGCCCTGGCCCCGAGCGCTTGACAGGGGTGCGGACGGGCGCCTACTTTCGTTCCCGCGGCTGGAAATCCCGCCTGGGTCCTCTTCCAAGGACCCGACCGTGCGGACCGCTGCGATCCTCCCCGAACTTCGACGCCTCGCCCTGCGGCTGCCGCTGCTCGCCCCGGCGCTCGGCATCTGGGCCGGAGCGGCCTTTCTCGGGACGTCGCCTCCGTGGCTGACCGCGGGCACGGGGTTGGCCGCGCTCGCGCTGACCCTACTGCCGCGCGCGCGGCGGCTGGCCCCGCTGTGGCTTTTCACCGCCGCCGCGTGCACCGGGGCGCTCTGCCGGCACTTCACGCGGGAGGAGGGGTGCCCGCCCCCGGACGCGCCCGCGGCCGAGGCGGTCGCGGTGGTCGAGCGCGAGGAGCCCGAGCCGGACGGGCGCGTCTCGCTCGCCCTGACGCTGCGGGCGCTGCGCGGCCCCGCGGGCTTCTCGCCGGCCCGATGCGGCGCCCTGCTCTCGACGGGCCGGCGCCTGCCCGAGGCCGCCGAGGGCGACACCGTCTGGCTGCAGGCCGTGGACTGGGAGCCGCCCGCGCACCTCGTGAACCCGGGCTCGGGCGACAGCGCGGAGCCGCTGACCGACGAGGGCATCCGGCGCGTCGGCAGCCTCGCGGACGGGGCGGGGCTCCTGGTGCTCGCGCCGGCGTCGGCGCCGCGCCGCTTCTTCGGCGAGCTGCGGCGGCGCTTTCTCGCCGCGGCCGACGCAGCGCTGCCCGCGGGACCTGCGCGGGCCTCCCTCCTCGCGGTCGCGATCGGGGTGCGCTCCGAGCTGGACGCGGCCGAGCGGGACGCCTTCGTCGACTCCGGGCTCGGACATCTGCTCGAGCCGGGCGGCCTCGACCTCGCGCTGCTGCTCGTCGTGCTCCACCTCGCGTTCGCCCGCGCCTGGTCGACGTCCGAACGGCGATTGCTTTTACTCCCGGCGCGGCGCGCCGCGGACCTCCTCTGCCTGCCGTGGCCTTGGGCGTGGGCGCTCGCCGCCGGCGGCCGCTCGGCCGCGCTCCGGGCCGCGGGCATCGCGACGGCATGGCTCGCCGCGCGCGCGCTCGGGCGCGGGCGGCCGCCCGGCGCGCACCTCTGGACGGCCGCGGCGCTCGTGGGCTTCGGGCTCTGGCCCGACGCGGCGCTGGACCCGCGGGTGTGGGGCGTCGCGCTGCTGCTCCTCGGGCTCTTCGGGCTCGGACCGCCGCTCGCGCGGATCCTCGGCGGACCGCAGCGCCCTGGCACCAGAGCGGCGATGCGGAGGGCGGCCGGGAGGGCGTTCGGGTTCGGCGTCGCGGCGTGGGCCGCGGCGCTGCCGCTCGTCGCCGCCTCGGCGCACCGGATCTCGGCGTTCTCGCTGCCGGCCCAGGTCGCGGCCCTGCCCGTCGCGGCGGCGGTCGGGCTCGCGTCGGCCCCGGTCCTCGGGGCGCTCGCCGTGGGAAGCGCGCCCGCGTGGGCTTTCCAGCCCGCGTTCGCACTCGCCCGGCTGCTCGCGGCGCTCGCCGCGGCTGCAGCGCGGCCGTGGGCGCGGGTCGTGCTGCCCGAGCTGCCGCTTCCGGTTTGGGTCGCGTTCGGCCTCTGTGCGGCGGCGACGGCGGCGGCGCTGCGGGCCGGGGGCTTGCCCCTCTCCGGACGACTTGGGGGAGGGCGGCCGGCCCGCGCCGTCGCGCTCGCGTCGGCGGCCGTGGGCGTCGCCGGGATCGCCCTGTCGCGCCTCACGCCCCCGGGCTTGCGGATCACCTTCCTGTCGGTCGGCCAGGGCGACTCGGAGGTCGTCGAGTTGCCGCTCGGCGGAGCGCTGGTTGTCGACGGGGGCGGCAACGCGGTGGGATCGTTCGACCCGGGGAGGCGCATCGTCGCACCGTTCCTCTGGAGCCGCGGGATCGGCGGGCTGCGGGCGGTCGCGCTCTCGCACCCGCACCCCGATCACGCGAACGGCCTCGCGGCGGTGTTCGACGACTTCGGCGTCGGCGAGTTCTGGGCGACGGCAGAGCCGTGCCCTCTCGCGGCGTGCCGCGAGATCGACCGGGTGATCGCCGAGCGATCGATCCCGCGTCGGCGCTTCACGGCGCAGGCGCGGGACCTCACGATCGAAGGGGTCCGGATCGAGGCGCTCTACCCGCTGACGCCCGAGGGCTACTGCCCCGACCTCCAGGAGAACGACAACTCGCTCGTCCTACGATTGCGCTACGGCGACTTCACGGCACTGCTCGTGGGCGACATCGAGGCCGCGGCCGAGGCGCGGCTCGAGGCGTCGGGCGCGGACCTCGCGGCGGACGTCCTCAAGGCGCCGCACCACGGCAGCGACACGAGTTCGGGGCCGGAACTGGTGCGCCGGGTCCACCCGAAGGCCGTGGTCTTCTGCGTGGGACCACGCAACCGCTTCGGCTTTCCGCGGCCCGAGGTGGTCGCACGCTGGCGGGCCGCCGGCGCCGCGACCTTCCGCACCGATCAGGACGGCGCGGTGACCATCGAGAGCAGCGGGCACGGATTCCGGGTGGTCACGGCGCGGAGCCGGCGGTAAGTGGAAACGCTTCCGCTGGCACACGGGCGGCGCAAAGGGTGCGGGCGGGGCCCCAGATGAGTAGACTGTCGCGCCATGCCTTCGAGGTCCGTGCGTCCCCCGCGTGCCCACTACGGCACGTCTTCCATTGTCGGTGCCACGCCCTCGAGGTCCGCGCGTCCCCCGCGTGCCCACTACGGCACGTCTTCCATTGTCGGTGCCATGCCCTCCGATCGCTCGATTGCCCGGCTGCTCGCCGCGGCCCTCCTCCTCGTCGCCCCGGCCGCCGCCGCCCAGACCGTGCAGCTCGGAGGCCGGGCCTTCACGGACGGTCTCACGCTCCCGCCCTCTTCCGCCGCGACGGTCGACGACGCGGCGTCGGGCGTGATCAACCCGGCGGGCCTCGGGCTCATGCGCGGACTGCAGCTCGAGTACTTCCACGACCGGGAACAGGCCGGTCCCAGCATCGTGGGCGACGGCGTCTACTTTGCCGACACGATCCTCGACGAGTTCGCGGTCGGGCTCTCGCTCGAGTGGATCCGGCCGGCGCTCGGCGTCTCCTGGCCCAACGACCGCAAGACCCACTGGAGCGTCGCCTGGTCGCCCGATCCGAGCTTCTCGGCCGGCCTGGGGCTCAACATCTTCTCGTCCAACCTCTTCGGGCTGGACGGGGTCACGTCCTGGGACTTCGGCCTGACGGAGCGGCCGTGGGACTTCCTCTCGCTCGGCGAGTCGGTGCGCGATTTCGACACGCCGTCGATCGTGGGCCTCGTGCAGCCGCGCCGCTACGACCTCGGGGTGGCGCTGCGGCCGGCCGGCAACATCGCGACCGTGGCCGTCGACTACCTCTTCGAGGGCGAGCAGAACCTGCCCGAGCTCGGCCAGGGCCCGACCAACGGCCGGCTCGCCCTGACCGCCCAGATCGAGTTCCTGCGCGGGCTGACGCTGCTGCTCGGCGGGTCGCTGCCGCTCGACCCCCAGGCGACGCCCTTCTACAACCTGCCGGTCCCGGTCGTGGAAGCCGGCCTTTCGATCGACACCGAGCACTTCGGCGTCGTCGGCGCGGTCGGAGCCGGGACGAACGCGATCAACGGCTCGAGCGGCGACCTGATCGTGGGCGCACGGCTGTCGGCCGAATCCTTTCCGTCGCCGGCGCTCCCGATCGCGAGGGTCGCGGTCGTCGACGTCGACCGCGCGCTCGCGGTGCCGGCCCAGTCGCTCACCTCGCTGCTCGCGCCGGGGCCGAACCTCGATCCGTTCGAGGAGCTGCTCTCCGAGCTCGACGACGCCGTCCGCGACCCCGCGCTCTCCGCCGTGCTGCTCCGCTTCGGCTTGCTCCCGGGGGTCGGGCTCGGCAAGGTCGAGGAGCTGCGCGAGGCGGTCGCCCGGCTGCGCGGCGCGGGCAAGCGGGTCGCGGTGGAGATGGACGGCGGCGGCGACAAGGAGCTGTTCCTCGCGAGCGCGGCCGATCGGGTCTTCGC